>JASHPL010000053.1 GCA_030038125.1 Candidatus Sulfotelmatobacter sp. | reverse complement strand
TATGTTGCGAAATAGCGATGTATCCAGATTGAGCATTCCTGGACCGATAAGAATATTGCGCCCCGCATCCCCAAACCGCGTGCTCGGGTTGGGGAAAGCAAAACACTGCGTTTTAATGTAGTCAAGCGGATTTCCTAGATTCACAAGAGAGCCGCTGCACCCCGGTCCGGTCAGAACATCCGGCCGGTCGAACTGATCGCCCTTCATTCCTAACGGATCTCCGGTGATTGTTGGTGTGAAGGGCTCGCCGGAAGCTACGTGCAGAATTCCACCCCATTGCCAACTGTTTAATGCCCATTGCAGTGCTCGTCACCCCGATTTGAGACCCGGAATTTCCCAGATGTAGTTGACCGTGAGGTTGTGGCGTATATCGAAGTCGGCCAGTCCACGCCCATTTCTTTCATCGAACCAAAGCGTGGGAACGCTATTCGCGAAGGTACCGGGGTTGCTGTTCGCCGATTCGGACCCCGCGTCAATAATTTTGCCCCACGCGTATGACACACCGGCTTGCAGCCCTTTGCTGAGTTGGCGAGTTACCTGTGCCTCAAGGGCGTGGAAAATGGAATCGGAGTTCCACATTGTGCCAGAGATCTGGCCTACGTTCGGGTTGACAGGGGTGCCATTCACCGGCCATACGTAGCCCTGCGGCGTCAACGTTGGCAACACCATGTCGAAATTGTTCGTGAAGTAAGGAAGATGAACACCGCGCGATCCCGTGTAGCCCACCTGCAGCACTGTCTCCAGAGCGATGCTCTGCTGAATATTGAAGTTCCAATCCATGTCATAGCTGCGTGGTGGATTCGGCTGAATATACGCGTAACGGAGCGTGGTCGCCGTTAATAGCTGAAATGCCTCTTTTGGAAACGCCCCCTGCGGCAGCGTCGTCGCGTCACCCAACTCGAAAAACGGAGCCGACAATAGGCTCGTCACAGCAAACAAATATGGGAGAGGCAAATTATCGAATATTCCGAATCCACTTCGGATGGATGTCTTACCGTTACCTAACGGATCCCAGGCAAAGCCCGCCCGGGGTTCAAAATTGAGCTTCGTTGGATTCGAGAAGAAAGGATCTCCCAAATGTGGTCTTGTTGAAGTCAACGATGGCAGGTTCGAGAGTTTCCCATGTGCTTCGCTCGGTACCGTTGCTGCTTCATAACGCAGCCCCAGATTTAGAGTCAGGTTGTGTCTCACTCTCCAGTCATCCATGATGTATCCCGCATAAATAGACTGCCAAAGGTTGCGTGGTGTGATTCCATTTCCGATCGGGGCGTTAAACGAAGTCGGCTGGTCCTCGAGGAAAGCCGAAAGCGATCCGAACACGAACTGGCCTAGCGGACTGGTTTTGCCAAGTTCATTGTCCCGGATGTTCTCGAAAGCAAAACCAAACTTCAGGGAGTGAGTTCCTAACGTCGCGAACGCATCATCGTAGAACTGATACGAGTTGTAATGAAAATCGAACTCGCCAACGGCGCCAAAGCCCCCTGGAAACGTGGAGAGTTCCGAGTTCGTTATGACTCCTACGGGCTGGCCAGGCAAGAAGCCGAGCGACGTGTCCGCTGCCTCAGCGTTAATCGCCTTTAAACTCTTCGCCGCTTGCGAGACGACACGGCTGAAACCGAGTCGTGCTGTGTTGGCTATTTGAGCACCGAATGAGTGCGTTTCTTCGAGAACGGCGGCTTGACGGCGGGACAAAGTCCCGATGATGTTGTTATTGAAGGAATCCGGCCCCTCCGTTTTTCCATTGTCGAACATGTAGGTTCCGAACAAGCTGTCATCTTTCCCGATTGTCAAGTCCGAGCGTGAGGTGAAGAAGTCCTCGTTCGTGTTTTGTGGAGTGGCAAGCGTGAAATTGCCGGTATCGCCCTCGACCGGACCGTTCGGAAGAGGATAGAGCGTCAGGTACGGCTCTACACTTGGATCCACCGTGACAGGACCTGAGGTTAGATTTCCGGTGCGAGCGGCGGCAGAAGGCACAATATCCACCGTTGTTGTTGAAAGCAGTTGGCGAATGCCTTCGTAATCGCCGAAAACAAACAACTTTTTCTTGATAATCGGCCCTCCAGCATCGGCTCCGAACTGATTGCGCCGGAATGGAGGCGGAGACGAAGTTGTGTCGAAAAAGTTGCGGGCGTCGATCGCGCTGTTGCGCAGAAACTCATAAGCAGATCCATGTAGTTCATTTGTGCCAGAGCGCGTAATGGAATTGATCACCCCTCCAGAAGTCCTGCCATAGCTGGCCGGCGCGCTGTTGGTTACGACAGAAAATTCCTGAATCGCCTCCACGCCGAGCAACACACCGAGAACGCTGCCTGGCCCTCCGTTGGAATAGTCATTTATGCTGATCCCATCGAGCCTGTAGTTGTTGCCTTGTGGGCGCATTCCGCCGAGACTTAACTGCATCCCGAGGCCGCGATTTGACCGTTGATTAGTCAGAGCCAGCGGGTATTGATACACGCCAGATATTCCCGGTTGCAGCTGTGCGAGAGTCGTCCAGTCGCGCCCATTCAGAGGCAATTCTCGAACTGTGGTTGAGTTCTGTGTTGCCTCAAGGCTCGAGCTGGCTAATTGGATAGCTGGCAGTGAGCCTGAAACTTCGATTTTCGTCTTCACCTCACCCGGGTTTAGCTCGAAGTCGATTACCTCTTCGGAGCCTACCGTGACTAGAACGCCCGATCTCACAAGCGTTGCAAATCCTTTCTGGGACGCGCTGACCTGATAAGTACCAGCGACCAAGTTCGGAGCCATGTATATTCCGTCGTTGTCTGCTTGTACGGATCGGAGGATAGCGGTCTCGGAGTTCTTAACAGCAACCTGTGCTCCTGCAATCGCACGTCCAGAGCTGTCTCTGACACTCCCAGAAACAGTCCCGCCAGCGACCTGTGCGAGACAAGCGCTCGCGCTCACCAGTACGGTTGCTGTGACGCGTGCAACCGTGAAGGAAGTCGAGTTCAAAGCGGCCCGGGTTGGGTTTGAAACCATCTCGGTCCTCTACGAACGGATACCTCTAACGCGAGACCTCAACGGTCAGTCGTGAGCCGTCAAGACATGCCCGATTCCATCTCCAGAACAGGAGCTTTCATCAAATAACTCCAGTCGCGTCAGTTCATGCGGCTGGCATCAAGCCCGGCGGAGAACGTCGAGGATGTTGGTTCCGCTGTTTGTGCCGGCAAGGTGAAATGGAAGGTTGCGCCTCGTCCGGCGTTAGCGGTTGCCCACAACCGGCCGCCATGCGACTCCACTATTGAGCGGCTAATGGCTAATCCCATGCCGCTGCCCTGCGGCTTGGTGGTAAAAAATGCGGAAAAGATCTCATCCTTCTTCTCCATCGGCAAACCCACGCCTGTATCACTGACCGAGAACTGGAGTTGAGCGTCTTGCATTTGCGACTTTACCGTCAGCTCTCCGCCTGACTCCATCATGGCTTCGATCGCGTTGAGCATGAGGTTCATGAACACCTGCTGTAGCTGCACAGGGTCTGCCATGATTTTGGGGAGTCCGGCGGCAAGTTCCGCGCGCATGGCGACCGAGGAACGCGAAGCCTCACCTTCCAGCAGCGTGAGCATCTCCTCGAGAATTCCATTCGTATCGACCAACTCACGTCGTGGCGGTGACTTTTTATAGAGAGAACGTATACGATCGATGATCTCGGCCGCACGATTCCCATACCCGTCTATTCTGGCCGCCGCTGCACGGGCACGATCCAGATTGGGTGGTTCGTGTGACAACCATTCAATGCAGGTATTGGCGCTGGTAATGGCCGCAGCAATCGGCTGCTTGATCTCATGCGCCAGCGATGCCGCCATCTCCCCCAACGTGCTCACGCGGTTGACATGGGCTAGGTCCGCCTCCAGCTGTCGCAATTTTTCACGCTCTCCCTCGGCGCGCTTGCGATCCGTAATGTCTTGGACGGTTCCAAACATTACGTATGCCTTGCCGGAAGCATCCCTCTTGACATCACCGGTGCTGTGCACGACGCGGAGTTCACCAGTGGGCCGTAGCACGCGATACTCTATGTCGTAGCGGGCACGCCCAGCAAGCGCTTCGTCGAGCGCATGGGACAAAAGGGCACGATCTTCGGAATGGATTTTTTGCCGTAGTACTGCGAGGTTAATAGGCTGTTGTTGCGGTCGGAGTCCGAAGATCAGGTAAGTTTCGTCCGACCAGGTAATGCGATCGGTCGCGAGGTCGCGTTCCCAGTACCCAACATGCGTGATGCGCTGGGCTTCTTCAAGCTTCGCCTTGCTGTCTTGCAAATCGCTAGAAACTAGTTGCAGCGCTTCCTCTGCACGCTTCCGCTCCGTAATGTCCTGGATGGTTCCGAACATTTGAGTGGGCTGGCCTGAAGCATCTCTTTTCACGTCGCCATGAAAGTGTGCAACGCGTATTTCGCCCGTTGGGCGAATCACACGACATTCGGCGTCGAACCGGTCTCCGGCACTGAGAGCGACTTTCATTCCGCTCTCCCAGTCTTCAGGGTGGATCTTCTCCTGCACCTTGACTATATCCATTGGATATTCTTGAGGACGCAACCCATAGATACGATAGGTCTCGTCGGACCAATTTATGCGATTGCTCACGAGGTCCCATTCCCAGTAGCCGACATGCGTGATGCGCTGGGCTTTTTCAAGTTTGGCTTTGCTTTCCCGCAAATCTTCCGATAAGACCGTCAGGGCTTCCTCGGCGCGTTTGCGATCTTCGATGTCGGTCACTACTCCATACCACTTGACGATGTTTCCGTGCTCATCGCGGAGGGGTATTCCGCGGTCCAACTGCCAGCGATATTGCCCATCCGAACTGCGCAAACGCACTTCAGTTTCGAGAGGCTTACCCGTAGCAATTGCGTCGGTCCATTTCCTTACTTGTCCCTCAAGATCATCA
>JASHPL010000052.1 GCA_030038125.1 Candidatus Sulfotelmatobacter sp. | reverse complement strand
AGACGCGACCCGCTCCCAAAGCCGCCGAGGCTGCCGAGCGGGAAGACTTGTTGGCTGCTGGCATAGGCATAACGCGCAGAGATACTTTCGTGATCGCTGAACTGGTGATCGACCTTCGCGATGAGGCTATCGACATCGTTGTGGTCGTTGACGACACCGGGATAAAGTCCGGTACTACTGGCGGGAAAAAACTTTGTCAGAATGCCGGTCAACACCGGGCTTGCCGGCGTTCCCATGTCCGCCATGATGGCCTGGGCTTCCGAGATTTGCGTTGGAGTGGGAACCAGTAGGGAAAAATTGGATCCTACACGCTCGCGCTGGCCCTCATAAGCACCAAAGAAGAACGTCTTGTCCTTGATAATCGGCCCGCCGAGAGAAGCGCCAAACTGGTTGTTATGGAAGCCAGTCTTGGGCTGCGGGTTGCCATCGGCATCGACCACGCGGTTGAAAAAATTGCGCGCGTCGAACAGATCGTTCCGCACAAACTCAAAGACGCTGCCATGAAACACGTTCGTACCGGACCGGGTGATGATGTTGATCACCGAACCGCTGTTGCGTCCGTATTCGGCGGGAAATTGGCTTTGAAGGTTGAATTCCTGAATAGCGTCGATCGGCAGCAGAGATGCGGGGGCGCCCCCGATGCCGGTTTGGTTCATCGCTGAATTGTTGAAGTAGGGATCGTTGTTGTCGGTGCCGTCGAGGGTGTAGTTATTCGAGCGATCGCGGTTGCCGTTGATACTGAACTGGCCGAACCCATACTCAACGGCCGCAACACCCGAGGGCTCGACCGTAGCTCCGGGAACGAGGGCAACGAGTTTGCCAAAATCGCGGCCATTCAGCGGAAGTTCGTCGACTAGCTTCCGGTCCACGACTTCACCAAGAACATCACGGGTTTCGTCGACCACGGGAGCGGTCTCCGTGACCGTCACCTGCTCGGAACGTTGTTCAATCTTTGTGAGCGCGAAGTCGGCAGTCGTATCGAGGCCTACAGCCACAACAACCTTTTGTGCAACGGATGATAGGCCGGCCGCTTGCGCAGTAACCGTATATTCCCCGGCAGGAAGTTCGGCCAGAACATAGCCTCCATCCGGACCGGTCGAGGTATCACGCGTTAGCCCATTTGCCACGCTCTTCGCACTGATCTTCGCGCCAGGAATGGCGCTTCCGCTGGGGTCCAGGACCTTGCCACGAATGGAACCGCGGTAGCTTTGTGCGGTGACAAAGCATGCAGTGATCATGAGAACTACCACGAAGCCAAACCGGATTTTGGGTTTCTTTCGCAAATGCTCGCGAGTGTTCATAACTCCCCCGCCGGCTGAGTTTTCTGATCACTTCCCTGCTGTCGGTATAAAAATAGGTTCTGGCGGTTTCACCTTGTATGTGGCGGCAAAGCTTTTCTGATTGACGGCAACCCCGAGCCGGCCGCGAGAGTCGATATAAAGTAACGGCTGTCCCACGGGCACGTCACCGAACGTTCGCACGAACGGGATTTCTATTTTGTCACTTCCGATGGTGATGGGAACGGTCTTGCCGCGGGCATACCCTAACTTCAGAAATTCTTCGCCGCTGATGTTGGTGACGAGATTGCCGAATGGGCCGTCGGTGGCGATGACTTCTCCACTCAATCCGCGATCGTCAAGACGGGCAGCTGTCAGATCGAGGCGAACCAGCCTGCTCAGGTCGAGTTCCGGGCCCACATGGGTCCAATCATCACCGCGCGCCAAATGTGCTCCCGCCGGCGAGAAAATATCGCGTCCATGAAATGTGGAAGAGAGAGCTGCGCCAATCATCCAGGCGGGATTAGTGATTTCGCGCGCAGCTTCGAGTCCATCGCGATCTTGTACCAGTGTCATCAAACCGTTGTCGGGAAGAACAAAATACTGGCCTCGTTTCGACTTCACAACGATAGCCTTGCGTGCGGTGCCCACTCCGGGATCGATCACTACGACGAACACGGTTCCCGCCGGAAAGTACGGGGTAGCACCGAAAAGAAATCGCGCACCGTCGGGAATCGAGAAGGGAGTGACCTGGTGAGTCAGATCGACGATGCGAAGTTCGGGAGCGATCGAGTACATGACACCTTTGCAGAGAGCCACGGAATCATCGACTATCCCAAAATCCGTCATGAATACAACGGTCGGCCGGGACTGCGAGTCTGCTGCCGCGGCCGAAGCGACGGCGGCACTGAAAACAATCACTAAAGCAGAAACGACTCCAAGGACGCTGCGGCGAGTAAGCATGGTTTGCATGGTTGTGAGTTTGAATTGTAAATCGCGAGACTACGAGTGGCTAGAGTCGTCAGCCGGTGATGTTCGGCCGTAAAACTGAAGAATCCCGTTTTGATTACTGGCAACCGGTATCTTGGACCGGTAGCTTTTGCAACGAAACCGATCTTCCACTGCGTTCCTTACACGTTCAGAGAGGCTTCTACCTATCATGACGTCACCGGCGGGCTATCTGGGTTGGAATCGCAGGCAAAGGGAGTGGTTTAGAGAGCCGCGTTCAATTTCGGGCGCCGCGCTCAAATTTCCAGAACGCCCTCCGTTGCAAGCGGGTGGGACGGTGGCCATCATAACCGCCAAGGGATGGTGCACAATGAGGGCTAAGGCCGTAACCGCCAGCCGCCCCAGCCCTCAGCAATATTTAGGAGGACCAGTTAATTGGCAATCCGGTTATTGGCAATCCGGCAGTGGATTCAGCGCTGATTCGGAATTGCACATCGGCAACGGATGAGTCATGTGATGGCTCACAATCCACAAGCCTTCTGAATTGACTAAGTACAACAGTTTGCGGCCATCGTCGGGAGTGAAGGCGGTAACGCCTTTGAAGGTCTTGAGAACCTTAACGTCTTGCGGGTTGGCCAGATTGAGCAGTTGCACGGTATCGGTCGGAATAGCTGCGGGATGTTCTGCGCTCTCTGGGACGGCAGATATGGCGATGACTGAGTTACCTTCCGGCGGCTGTATGGCAGCGTCTCCCTTCATTTCGTCACGGTTCACCAAAACAGGCTTGGAAGGATTGGTGACATCGACCAGGGCAAACGCATCTTTATTTGGTCGATGCAGAAATAGAAAATACTTCTCGGCGCGTTTCTCAAGAAACATCTGATTTACTTCGATATTCTCCAGGGGCAGATGACCGACCACTTTGGCGAGTTCGTGGCCTTGCGGGGTTTGGGCAGGGGCAGTGGATGCTAACACGGACAAACACACAAACAGTGCGGTCACAAACGCAAACCGGCTCGAGGATACATTCCAAGAAATACTCATACGCGCCTCCTTTGGCCGGAATCCGATATTGAATTTCCGGGACCGCCACAAGTTCCTGACTACATAAATGAGGACGCGCAATCAGCGGAGCCCGTGTTTCCCAGAGTTGGTCGACCGATGCTGCTCGTCGCCCGGAAAATCCAGGTCTAGATCCTGCCAGTAATTGTGATGCTAGAGAGGGGAGGCTCGTTTACAGTGATTTGGATAGACCTTGAACAACTTGCATATATGGGGAGTACGCAGTATCAGGGGACTTGACGCCCGCCACAAGGCTTAGAGGCGCGAAATACAGTAAACTGAATAGTCCCCAATTGCGGGTGGTTCACGTCGCTTGCGGTTGATCCCGCCGAGAAGTGATCGTTATCCAAGCAAGAATCCTCGTGAGCCTGTGAGTTGTAAGCTGACAATTTCGTTTTTGCAAAGAGGCTAAATTTATGAGTACCACGGTTATGAGCACTACAGGCGTTGCTGGACCTCAACCCACTCCGAGCCCTGCCAAGTACGTGTATTTTTTCGGGGGCGGGAAGGCCGAAGGCAACGGCAAGATGAAAGACGAATTGGGGGGCAAGGGCGCGGGCTTAGCCGAAATGACCAATGCCGGATTGCCGGTGCCTCCCGGCTTCACCATCCAGACCGAAGCTTGCCGCGAGTTCCTGCGCAGTGGCGGCTCGGTACCGGCGGAGATCACACAGCAGATGGAATC
>JASHPL010000051.1 GCA_030038125.1 Candidatus Sulfotelmatobacter sp. | reverse complement strand
TCTACGAGCAGTACAAAGATGATGCCGCGCTCGAGGCCCATCGCACTGCGCCGCACTTTCTTCAGTTCGCGAGGAAGGATCTCCCCAAACTCGCCGACCGAGTCGAAGGACACCTGTTTGAACCCTTGGGATAGCCGGTCGCGCATACATATAGAACTGCTGTGAATTCTGGCTTCCCTCTAAAATCCTGACACGCGAGTCCCAAGAAAACGAGCTACGCTAACTGCTGCCAATCATCAGTCCCAGCGCTGCCTTGTCCATGTGGCGGAAGCCGTCGGTCAAAATCATCATCAAGAACATCTCGGTCGCGTTATAGCCGACGTGGACTAGAAAGCTGGAAGCGACCGATCCGGTTGTCGCTCGCACCACGGTGACGACGACTCCCATAAGGAAGATCAGTAGCACCACGCCCCAGGCGTATCCATACTGAAACATGTGCATCATGGCGAAGGGTATGGCCGTCAGCACCACGCCCCAGAACACGCCCGTCCGCCGCGCTAGTACGGGATAGAGCAGACCGCGAAAGAAGAGCTCTTCCATAAACGGTCCAAACGTGACAGCAAAAATCGAAATCAGATAGGCATCGCGAGGACTGGCAAAAAACTGATCGAAGGGTGTGGTTTTCGGCATCGGCAGAAAACGAGCCACGAGATTGATGGTAAGCAGGAGCGCAACACCCAAGCCGAACATTTTCCATCCCCAGTGTGGCCAATTCCAGTGGATCGCCTGCCAGAAGCGCACGTTGTACTTCCCTTCCACCATCATGACGATGAATAAGACCACGACAATGTAAGCAAGAAACTGCGCGGTAATCACGATCTCGGGAGCGATCGCGGTCAGATTCGCATGAGGCCAGATCAGGCGCGCTCCCAACGCGACAAAGATGCTAAGTATTGGAATCGTGACAAGCGTGAGGCCGGCGATAAGGAGCACGTCCCACCCGGTCCAGACTGGATCGCGCACAACATACGGTCCGGGCGGAGCCGCAGCATCTGGATTGACCGGATCCGGTACACTTCCGCTGCTGGGCACACTCCCTGGTTGTGTCTGATCTGCGGGGGACTCAAATTGCGAATTGTCCGGAGATGCCAGAGAATACGCCCCTTTCCAACTACAAGCTATTGGATGATAAATCGATGTGTCTCGATTACCAGTTGTTGGTCGTTAGCCGTTGGCATGCACCGCGAACGAGGAACACGGACGACCAACACTGAAGACTAACGACTGACGACCAACGATGACTTAATTACTGGCAACTGACAACTGGGAACTGGCAACCGCCCTTCCAAAATATTCGGCGAGCGCCTGCCCGGTATACGACTTCTTCACTCGCGCTACTTGTTCCGGAGTGCCCTGGGCCACAATGCGTCCACCATTCTCGCCGCCTTCGGGTCCAAGATCGATGATCCAGTCGGCATTGCGAATCACGTCGAGATTATGCTCGATGATGATGACGGAATTGCCGAGATCGGTAAGCCGGTGCAGTACATCGAGTAGTTTCTTCACATCGTCAAAGTGCAGGCCGGTGGTGGGCTCATCGAGCAGATAAAGTGTCTTTCCGGTCTGCCTCTTGCTCAGCTCGCGAGCCAGCTTGATGCGTTGCGCTTCGCCGCCGGAAAGCGTAACCGCGGACTGGCCGAGATGAATGTATCCCAGCCCGACATCCACCAGAGTTTGCAACTTCTGCTTGACTTGCGGAATGTTTTCCAGAATCGGCAGCGCGTCGGAAACCGGCATTTCGAGCAGGTCGGCAATCGAGTAGCCGTTGTATTTCACGGCCAAAGTCTCGTGGTTGTAGCGCCGGCCGCCGCAGACTTCGCAAAGGACGTAAACATCCGGCAGGAAATTCATCTCGATGCGGCGCTGGCCTTCGCCCTGGCAGGCTTCGCAACGCCCGCCAGAGACGTTGAACGAGAATCGCCCGGCCTTATAGCCGCGCTCGCGAGACTCGGGCAACATGGCGTAAAGGTCGCGGATGGCAGAGAAGACCCCGGTATAGGTCGCAGGATTGGAGCGAGGAGTGCGCCCTATCGGCGATTGATCAATGCGAATAACTTTGTCGATGTTTTCCGCGCCGGAAATCGCCTTGTGTTCGCCGGCTTTCTCGCGTGACCGATAGAGCTGCCGGGCTAACGCACGATAGAGGATGTCATTTACCAGCGTCGATTTACCGGAACCAGAAACACCAGTCACCACCGTCATGACGCCGAGCGGAAACGTCACATCCAAATTCTTGAGATTGTTTTGCTTTGCGCCCAAAATCGTCAGTGCGGCGCCATTGGCTCGTCGCCGCTCGGGACGCATTTCAATCTGCATCCTTCCGGAAATGTAGGCTCCGGTCAACGAATTCGGCTCTTGCATGATTTGGTCCGGAGTGCCATACGCCACGAGATCGCCGCCATGCCGACCAGCCCCGGGGCCAAGATCGACGACATAATCGGCGCGCCGGATGGTTTCTTCATCATGCTCGACCACCAGCACGGTATTGCCGAGGTCGCGCAAATTTTCCAGCGCATTCAGGAGCTGTCCGTTGTCGCGATGGTGCAGTCCGATCGAGGGCTCGTCGAGCACATACAAAACTCCTCGCAGCCGGGAACCGATTTGCGTTGCGAGACGAATGCGCTGGCCTTCGCCGCCCGACAAAGTCGCAGCCGAACGGTCCAGGGAAATGTAGCCCAAGCCGACCGCATTGAGGAACTGCAGGCGTTCGACAATCTCATGCATCACGCGTCCGGCAATGATCGCCTCGCGTCCAGCGAGCTTGATTTTGGACGCGACTTCGAGCGCCCGCGAAACTGGCATGGCCGTGAAATCGGCGATCGACATTCCATTCACCTTGACCGCCAAGCTCTCGGGCCGAAGCCGCTTGCCGTGGCATACCGGACACTCAGTGGCCGACATATGGTCCATCAGCCAGTCGCGATAGCCTTCGGAAGTTGACTCCTCCAGGTTCTGCCGCAGGTATCCGAAGATGCCGTGAAATCCAGTGCGACCGCCCCGTCCCTGTTCTCCGTTCAGCAGAAAATCCTGAATTTTCTCTGGAAGTTTCTCAAACGGCGTGTTCAAGTCGATTCCGTAGGCATGCGCGACCACTTGCAACTGATGAATCAGATTCTGCGAAGCCGAGCCCGGGCCGAGGCCACCATCGAGCAGCGGTTTTGACCAGTCGGTAACCACCTTCGCGGGATCGAAATCGTACTTGCTGCCTAGGCCATGACATTCTGGGCAAGCGCCATACATGCTGTTGAATGAAAAAGAGCGTGGCTCGAGTTGAGGCACATTAATGCCACAATCCGGACAAGCCAGCCTTTCGGAGTACAACTGCTCTTCGCCGCCCACCACCGCAATCTGGACCAAACCGCCGGAAAGTTTCATCGCATTGCTCACAGATTGTTCCAGGTGATGTTCGATTCCAGGCTTCACCAAGAGGCGGTGAACCACGACCTCGATGGTGTGATTCTTTCGCTTGTCGAGTTGGATGTCGTCGTCGAGATTCACTAACTCTCCATCGACGCGGGCACGTTCGTAGCCGTGTTTGACAAGCGTCTCCATCTCTTTCTTGAACTCGCCCTTTCGACCACGAACGATCGGCGCCAGGACCATTACGCGGTCCTCGGGTGTGAGGGACATGATCCGCTGCACAATCTGATCGGCCGACTGGCGGCTGATAGCCCGCCCGCACTTGGGACAATGTGGTACGCCAATCGAGGCAAACAGCAGGCGAAGATAGTCGTAGATTTCAGTGATCGTACCCACGGTCGACCGCGGGCTACGGCTGGTGGTTTTCTGCTCGATCGATATGGATGGGCTAAGTCCATCAATTGCATCGACATCCGGGCGTTCCATCTGATCCAAAAACTGCCGAGCATAAGCCGACAGCGTTTCCACATAACGGCGCTGTCCCTCGGCATAGATCGTGTCGAAGGCGAGAGAGGACTTGCCTGAACCGCTCAGGCCGGTAACCACGGTAAGTGTGTTCCGGGGAATCTCGACGTCAATGTTTTTGAGATTGTGCTGCCGGGCCCCCCGCACGGAAATCTTCGTAATTGCCATTATCGTGCCGGGGGAATGTCCCTTCCGTAATGTCGACAGATCACCAGAATTGGCCGAGAGTAAAAGTACACAGCTTACTCCGTATCCTAGTCGTTACTAGCGCGGAGCGTCAACGCGGGTAGATTGAGGTAGATTGCGCAGCGTTGGCCAGGACTTCAAAAAATGCGTGCACATGCCGAGTTACGGCGCATCTGATTAGGGGTCGCGAGTAAGGCTGAACGGCCGAATGCAGGCCTCATTTATAAGGTTGGGTTGAACGTGAATTCGCTGTTTATGCCTCTCATTCTCTGCTTCACGGTGTTTGCATCGGTCAGCTTCGGCATTCTCGCCGCTTACGTGGCTGTGCTCGGCATACTTTCGACATTTGGCCGAGCGCCGCAGCGGGAATCGACTCGACCTCAGTTGGTTCTGATTCCGACGCAGAATCCCGCCAGCGGGGACTAATTTCGCCAAGATACCTCGGCAGCCCTCTTCACGTTGCGATTCAAACCTGTTTTCTCGGAAGATTTTCAGGCGGAAACCCGCTGCAAGTTCGAAAACCTCTAACCCCCGGAGGGTGCGAAGGGCTCTTGGGGCGCGAGGCCGGGGAATCCCGAAATTTCGTGCTTCTTTGTACTTCTCGTGACTCCCTACTAGTTCTCGTGACTCCAAACTTCGATTCTAAAAACCACAAAGCCGGGCTGGTTGACCCGGCTTTCTCTTGTGGAACTGGTTCACTCGTCTATTAAGATCAGCGACCCAGAATATCGAAATGTTCGAACTTGTTCCCCACTGCCTAAATAAATCCTTTTGGAATCCCTTGTAGGCTGACAAATTACGGACGCGAGTTCACCAGTTCGCGACCACTTACATCACCAGAGCAAGATTTTCCAATTCATGCTGCAGCACCGGCAGGGCGCACCCGGCCATTTCAACGCGGCCTGCCGCGTCGAGCGCTGCTTTCGGAGAAACCCCATAGCCTCGGCCCATCAAGAAAACCTGGAGCAATTCCGCCGCTTCATAGGAATCGACCATCCCACCCTGGAGCAGGTCGCTTCTCAGCGCAGCAAGCTCAGTCTGGGTAAATCTGTCCTTGTCGATTCTGAGCACGTCATCCATTCGTCTATCGTTCATCACCATTTCGTTCATGGCCGTCATCACCTCCGATTCCGACCTAGACTGCATTTGCTTGATTAGACTCATCGGCAGCCATTGAAGTTGCATGCAATTCAGTTGCCGCAAACAATCCTCACTTCTGGACATGTCTCCTTGAGCCCCTCTAGATCTACTAACCCTTGGAAATATCGGAAGTTGCGAGCTCTGGGATGGCTCAGTCTTAATGTCGAGTGTGTCCTCCGTAACCGCCGGTAATCACGAAACTGACACAATGTGTCGGTACGAGACTGCGTGAGAGGACACGTTTGGCAATCGTCCTAGCGGACAGATCGGTGGGCGAGAGGATACAGCAGAACGGCTCGCTCAGGGCGTGGGGTTAAGACTTCCCTGTCGCCACTCAACTCGGTTCGATGGTGGCTTCATCGACGAGCATGATCGGAATATTGTCCTTTACGGCGTAAACCCGGTGGCACTGTGTGCACTTCAGACTTTCTGGATTCTGTCGGTAGTCAAGTTTCTGTTTGCACTCCGGACAAACCAGAATTTCCAGGAGATCTTTGGTAATCATGACTTCAGCATTCTACGCCACTCCTTAGAACCTGACCGAGACACAGAAATGCCATACAGATACAGAAATGCCATACAGATTAAGACGTGCACGATGGGGGCAGCATTACTCGCCTCGGCCGCGAGACGACCCAGATTCCCCAAGGCTAAACCTTCCCAGCGCCCTTTGCGTCCTCTGCGGTAAGATTTTTGGTGAATGCCAGCAACCATTCTTGATGGAACAAAGATCGCGCAGGAAATCCGGGTCGAAATAGCTGCGGAAGTTCGTGACCTGGCAGCCGAGGGGCTGCGTCCCGGACTTGCGGTCGTGCTCGTGGGGCATAACCCCGCTTCCGAAATCTATGTGCGCGGCAAGGTCAAAGCATGTGAGGAGATTGGCATTTCGAGCGAAAAGCTGGACCCGCCAGAGTCCGTTACTACGGCCGAACTGTTGTCGCTCGTTGAGCATCTGAATCGCCGCGATGACATTGACGGCATTCTGGTGCAATTGCCGCTCCCGCCACAGGTTGATGCAAAGAAAGTTCTTTTGACCGTCGATCCAGCCAAGGACGTCGACGGATTCCATCCCATGAACGTTGGTTTTCTATCGACGCAGCGGCCGGGGCTGGTACCTTGTACGCCGGCAGGAGTAATGGAGATCCTGAAGCGCAGCAATATTCCCATTGTGGGACGCGAAGCCGTCGTCGTAGGCCGGAGCGACATCGTGGGCAAGCCGGCAGCCATGTTGCTTCTGAATGCCAATGCGACCGTGACCGTGTGCCATTCGAGGACGCATGATCTGCCGACGGTGTGTCGACGGGCTGACATTTTGATAGCAGCGATTGGGCGCGCGGGTATGATCACGCGCGAGTTCGTGAAGCAGGGCGCGACGGTGGTTGACGTCGGCATGAACACGATCACTGATCCGAGGGAGTTTCAGCGCTTTTTCGCGGGCAACGCCAAGAGAGAGGAAGCGTTTCGCAAGAAAGGCTCGACGCTGATCGGCGACGTGCATCCCGAAGTCGCCGATATCGCCGGGGCGATCACTCCCGTACCGGGCGGGGTCGGACCGTTGACTATCGCCATGCTGATGTTCAATACGGTAAAAGCGGCGAAGATGCGGCGTGGCAGCAACGTTCGCGAACCCTCGCGGAGGTAAAGTCGACCACAGAGACACGGAGGCACCGAGAAGGCAGATCCTCCCGCCGGGAAACTGGCTGACAGGTCGAAGACTTCTGGTTTCTGCTCCGTGGCTCCGTGGTAAAAGAAGAGTGCAAAATTCTCATGCTGAAAGTGGGCCTCACCGGAGGCATTGCATCAGGCAAGTCGGCCGTGGGAGAGATTTTGGTCGGGCTGGGCGCACATCTGGTCCAGGCCGATCGCATTGCCCACGCGCTTATGCAGCCGGGGGAAGCGGTCTACAACGAGGTCGTGCGCCACTTTGGGCGGGAGATCTTGAATCCCGACGGCAGCATCAATCGAGCCAAGTTGGCGGAGGCCGCGTTTGGCCCGGCCCGCGACGGCGAGGGCAACCCTGAATCGCGCGTCGTAGAATTAAATCGGATTGTGCATCCCGCCGTGCTTCGCAGTCAGGACGATTGGATGCACGCGATCGGCCAGCAGAATTCGCGCGCCATCGCCATCGTAGAAGCCGCGCTTATTGTCGAAGCCGGGGCGAGAGATCGCTTCGACCGTTTAATCGTCGTGACCTGCGGTGAGGAGCAACGAATCGTCCGTTTCGCCGTCCGTCAGAAGTTAGGATACGAAGCTGCGAGGGCGGAAGTAGTACGCCGCATGGCCGCGCAGCTGCCCGATCCCGAAAAGATTAAAGTCGCGGATTACGTCATCGATAATTCCGGCCCTCTCGATCACACCCGTGAGCAGGTCTAGCATGTCTGGGAGCAGTTGCATACCGAGGCCGAGAAACCTTCATCCTCGCCAGGGGGTTAGAATCTATAGCGGGATCTTTTCCCGGTTCAGATACGTACATCTAATTCGATGCCACGGCCAATGAAGTTCCTGCGACCTGTGATTCTCGCGCTGGCGATAGCTGGCGGGTTTTTTTATTTCACCACCTGGCGCTCCAATTCGCCGGGATTGTTTCATCCTCTGCACTGGTTGAGCCGGCCGGCACAGGTGGAGATCACCGAGGCGGCCCCCTCGGAAACGCTCGATAGCGAAGAGTTGAACAACGTTTCGGTTTACAAGAAAAACATTCCTTCAGTCGTGAATGTCACCTCTCGCGTGATGGCTTTCGATTTTTTCTATGGGCTCGTTCCCCAGGAAGGCCAAGGATCGGGCTTCGTCATCGACAGAGACGGGCATATTCTTACCAATTATCACGTGATTTCCGATGCTGATGGGCGAGGGCAAATCGAAGTCACTCTACATAATCGGAAGAAGTACAAGGCTACGGTCGTGGGCACCGACGCGGCGCATGATCTCGCCGTAATTCAGATCAAAGCCGACAACCTGGTTCCGGCGGTGCTTGGCGATTCGCGAAATCTGCAGGTGGGGCAGAAGGTCTATGCCATCGGCAATCCTTTCGGGCTGGCAGGAACGATGACACGCGGAATCGTGAGCTCGATCCGACCGGTACGCGAGCCGAATGGTGCTCTGATTGATGAAGCCATTCAGACCGACGCTGCGATCAATCCGGGGAACTCCGGCGGCCCGCTGATGAACTGGCACGGCGAGGTCATCGGTATCAACACCATGATTCTTTCGAATGGCGTGGAGCAGAATTCGGGCATCGGCTTCGCGATTCCGATTAACACGGCGAAGGCGGTGCTGAATGACTTGGTCACCCTGGGGCGAGTACGGCGGCCGGCACTAGGCGTGCGTACGATTCCAATCGGCCCAGAACTCGCGGATGAGATTGGTCTGCCCGTCGACTACGGATTGCTCATTATTCAAATTACCCCGGGCAGCGCGGCCGAAGCAGCCGGGCTACGCGCCGGAAGCCAGCGGGCGTTTCTAGGCAATACGCCCATCATGCTTGGCGGCGATCTGATTGTAGCCATCGATGATCAAAAGATCGAAGACGAAGACGACCTGGTGCAGATGATGGATAACCACCGCGCCGGAGATACAGTCAAGGTGACCGTCTATCGCAGCAGGAAAAAAATGGAGTTCAGAGTTCAGCTGGGCGAGGCAAGACAACAAGTCTGAAATCAGCCAGCAGTCAGCTATAAGCCTTCGGTTGAAACTCTCTTCCCCGCGCTGAGCACTTTTTCAACGAAAGGGCGATTTGCAAACCGGCAGCTTCCCGGTTACCCTTTCTCCCTGCCTATGACGGCCGTCCCTTAAATCGCCGGGCGTGACCCTGAGCAAACCTGCAACTCGTGCGCGGCTGCTACTTCCCCGTCGTGATTTTCAAATTCTGAAAGGATCAAAGGAATGCAATTTATTGATAAGGCGTTCGCTCGCCGCCTCGAGTCGTGCGAAGAAATGCCTCAAGTGGAATATGCTCGCATATTTGAGAAGACGCATCCGGAAATCGGCGCAGCAATCGAGGAAGTTTGTGGCGGCCACATGGTATTTGCGGGCCTGGGTTCTCCGATCGGCCGGGTAACCGGAGCGGGACTAGATCGTCCATTCACCGCGACCGATCTGGATCGCGTGGAGGCGTTTTACCACGCTCACCATGCTCCGTCGCAAGTCGACTTGTGTCCGATGCACGGGATGGAAACATTTGAATTGTTCAAGGAGCGCGGATACGCTATCGCCGAGTTAAATAACGTTCTGTATCGAAGACTCGACGGAACCGAGAAATTGTTTGCCGCTCCGAACGGATGTGAGATTCGGCGGGCGCGTCTGGAAGAAGCTGAAGCGACTGGAGCGGTCGTGGAAAGCGCATTTTTCCCCGATGGGGCTCCGGAGGCATTTCACGGATTGATTGCTCCCCTGTATCAGATGGACTGCGGGCTCGGATTTGTAGCGAGCGTGGGTGGAAAATCAGTGGCTTGCGGCACGGGCATGGTCATTCGCGAGCATCGCATGTTCGCCCTTTGCGGGGCAGGCACCCTCGCCGAATATCGTGAGCGAGGTTTGCAGCGAGCGTTGCTCCTGGCTCGCATGCAAGCGGCAGTCGAAGCCGGCTGCGAGTATGCCGTTGTGGTCACCCAAGGCGGAACAACGTCACAACGCAACGTAGAGCGACTCGGGTTCCGGATCGCCTACAGCAAGGTGACAGTGATTAAGAAGGTCGAGTCGTAAACGGCTCGCGTAAGACGTTAGGAAAAACCGCCGCTTTATTTCTGCGGCGGATTCTGGCTTGGCGACTGCTGATCCGGCGGTTGCTGGTTTGGCGGTTGCTGACCTGGCTTCGCGCTATTCGGGATCTCCTTGCCTTGATACAGAATCTTCACATTAGTCCCGTATCGCTTGTAGTCCTCGTACTTTACGATCTCGCGAATGTGCACGTCTTCTAATTTGAAGTGCAGTTCGTCGTCGGCCTTGGTATAAACGGGGAACCAGTACTGCCCATCAATCTGCTGCCGCCAGGTCGTAAACTTCGGGAACAGATTTTCGTTGTCGCTGCGGTGCTTGACTTCGCTGCAGGGACGGTTGTTGCACAGGTCAGGAACGGTCTTGCCATACGTTTTCACGATCTGCAAATCGTGATCGTCGACCCAGACGCGCCCCTGAAAATAACGCTTTTTGGCCTCAATCTTCTTGGGAGCAATATCGAAAACGTAACAGCGCAGCTCGTCCTCCTGCTGCTGGCCAACATAAAGAATGTTGTATTCGGGAAGCTCATCCTCGGTTAGCACGAACGGCAGCATGTGCCGAATATCCTGCATGTCCTCTTCCGACATGTAGATTTTTGTGAGGCTGGATTGCGGCGCGAAGACCACGTTCTCCATGCGCTGGCCCTTGTCGTTGAACATGACGTCGAAGACTTCGCGGTATTGCCCATCGACGGTTTCGCCATCCACAGTCTCAACCTTCACGTCCTGGCGATAGGTATATTGGTCGCGCGCCTTGGCGAACTCCGTTTCCTTTTGCGCAAACCGCTTGATGATCTCGTCCGGCGTGATGCCTTGCGGCTGCACGCTTTCGAGCGCACCTTCCTGGCAATACGCAGGCAACGCGGCAAGCCCGCACACTGCCAGAGACAGGCAGAGAAGCCGACGGAGGATTACGAGTTTCATCGTTACTAGTTTATCGAATGTAGATTGAATCTGACAGTAAGATGCGTTCCGGGGTTACCGCGTTTCATGGTCGAAAGCGAGAGGTAGGCGAGGCAGCAACCGCGGCAACCCTCCCTCCAACCCCTCTCCGCTCAGCGAGGCTGGAGGGTAGGGCGCTGCAGTTCTGCCGTTTACTAGGATGCCCAGTGCAGAAAGAGGTTGCCAGATTCCATGCCGCCCGGCACGCACTTCACACCCGCATTTTGTAGATTCATCTCGCCGTCAGCATTCATTCTTTTCTGCCAAGTTGCGCTACGAATTTTCCTGTATAAACCTCGGCGTGAAATTGCTGTCTTCCGCCCGTCCTGTTGATTGCCGGATGACAATTCGCCAAAGGGCGCAGGCGTGATGAAACCGACAGAAGGGGTATACTCATCCGTTTGCGGTCGTGACGGCTGCATCTTCCATGTAGAGCGGACGTATTCCTCCGCCCAGTTTAAGCATTCAAAACTGCAAGCCGAGATGCGTCGAATCATGTCTTTATGATCGCCTTAAGGAGTCCGGTGATGCGACGTGTTCTTCTTTCTTCTCTCGTTTTAGCCTGCGCTCTTCTCGTTTTCTCACAGGCCACACATCCGTTCACCTTCGAAGACATGATGAAGCTGAAGCGCGTGGGCGATCCGCAGGTTTCGCCCGACGGCAAGTGGGTGATCTTCAACGTGGTGGATGTCGATCTCGCGGCCAATACGAGGACGCCACACGTGTGGATCGTGCCACTGGATCGTGCAGGGACGGCCGCCTCGTCCGCCCAGGCTCATGTAGGGACGGCCGCCCCCGGCCGTCCGACCGAGCGAAGCTCTGCGGGTTCTTCCGCACAAGAGCGCGAAATCATCTCCAACCAGGATGGCGATCGTCCGCGCTGGGCGCCGGATGGGAAGCGGTTTGCGTTCTTATCGACGAAGGACAGCGGCTCGCAGGTTTGGATCGCGGATTTTGACGACGCAGTGGGAACGGTCACCGGAGTGCACAAACTAACCGACATTGCGACGGAAGCTAGCGGTGAACTGTGGTCGCCTGATGGGAACTACGTCCTGTTTGTTTCGGATGTTTATCCCGAATGCGACGGCGCGCCTGCCGACGAGCAAGATTGCAACGCGAAGAAGGTGAAGGAAGCGGAGCAGTCAAAGGCTAAAGCACAAATTTTCACGCATCTGCTCTATCGGCATTGGGACACATACAAAGAAGGCAAACTCAGCCACATATTTGTGCTTCCGCTTTTTGTTCTTCCAGCCTCGGGAAGCCTTGGCGATCACCCGGCATCCATTCCACGCGACCTCACGCCTGGCGACTATGACGCTCCTGTGTTCTCTCTCGGCGGGCAGGATGACTATGCCTTCTCGCCTGATGGGAAAGAAATTTGCTACACGTCGAATCACGACAAGAATCCGGCGGCTTCGACCAACAATGATTTATGGATCGTCCCAGTAACCGGAGGGCAAGCGAAAAACATCACCGCCGACAATCCGGCGAGCGATTCGTCGCCGCTCTATTCGCCCGATGGACGTTACATCGCCTACCGCGCCCAGCAGCGCCCGGGATACGAGAGCGACCGCTTCCGCCTGATGCTCTACGACCGCAAGACCGGCGAGAGAAAGGATTTGGCCGAAGGATTTGAGCAGTGGGTTGGGTCTTTTGTCTGGGCGCGCGACTCCAAAACTATTTATTTCAGCTCGGAGCACAAGCGCCATTCTCTGATCTACGCTGTCGATATCGGTGCGGCGGCAAGGCGCACTTTAGTTGGCGGCTTTAACGACGACGTGACGATCACACCGGACGGGAAAACGCTTGTATTCAGTCGGATGTCGATCAGGTCTCCGACTGAAATCTACGCCGCCAACGCAAATGGAGAAGGATGTGGGTCACGAACGGGAGATGTCGATCCGGGCAAAGAATCTTGTTCGCTAAATAAGGACTGGGCATTGACTCACGTCAACGATCAACTCTTGTCGCAAATCGCAATGTCAGACGTTGAGCCGTTTTGGTTTAAGGGCGCTCTCGGCGATGAAGTGGAAGGATCGCTGATCAAGCCGCCAAACTTCGACGCCTCAAAGAAATATCCCGTAAAGTTTCTCATTCACGGCGGGCCGCAAGGCGCGTGGGGAGACGACTGGTCGTATCGCTGGAATCCCGAGCTGTTTGCGGCGAACGGATACGTCGTCATCATGATCAACTTCCACGGCTCGACCGGCTACGGGCAGAAGTTCATCGACGCGATCAACGGCGACTGGGGCGGTGCTCCGTTTGAAGACTTGATGAAGGGACTCGACTATGCGGAGCAGACCTACCCCTTCATCGACAAAAACCGCGAGTGCGCGCTGGGCGCGAGCTACGGCGGATACATGATCAACTGGATCGAGGGCCACACCGACCGGTTCAAATGCCTCGTGTCGCACGATGGCATGTTTAACGCCGAGGCGGCGTGGGGTTCGACCGAAGAGCTGTGGTTCAACGACTGGGAGTTCAAAGGCACTCCGTACGACAATCGCGAGATGTATCGCAAGTGGTCGCCGCACGAGTACGCGAAAAATTTTAAGACGCCCATGCTGGTGATTCACGGCCAGAAGGATTACCGGCTCGATGTTTCGCAGGGATTCGACCTGTTCACCACCTTGCAAATGGAAGGCGTGCCGTCGGAGATGTTGTATTTTCCGGATGAAGGCCACTGGGTGCTGAAGCCGCAGAATTCGCAGCTTTGGTATAAGACGGTCAATGATTGGGTAGACCGCTGGATCGGAAAGTGACGCACTGAAGCCGTGGCCTTCCCGATGATCATGGATCATCGAGAGTTCGAGAGATTGGCGCGAGGCCAGAATTTCTATGACGGAGTTGCCGAATTCACTGCCATCCCTGTCACCGATTCTTTCCGTGCGCGGCGGAGCGCAGGCGGTCGACTTCTATAAAGGCGCCTTTGGCGCGAAGGCACTGTTTCGCGTCGATGCTCCCGACGGAGCGGTCGTTGCCCAGTTAAGCATCGGCCGATCAGACTTCTGGGTCGCGGACGAGTCTCCGGCGCATTCCAACTTCAGTCCCGAAACGCTGGGCGGGGGCACGGTGCGCATGTCGCTGGTAGTGGACGATCCTGACGTGGTGTTCGCGCAAGCCATTGCTGCGGGAGCGAAGATGGTGCAGCCGATGGTCAATGAAGATTATGGCTGGCGCCTGGGGCGTGTCGTCGATCCGTTCGGACATCATTGGGAAATTGGTAAGCCTTTGGCGGAAATCAGCAAGCCTTTGGCTCTCAAGAATGAGTGAGGGGTTCCATTGCAGCAGAGCCCGGTGGATTGGGCTCTGACGTTTCCACGCTTCAGTGGGAAAGACTTTGTATTCCCATCTTGATCGGCGACCCGACTCGGATTGGCGGACGGGCAATTGGCGCGTCTGTTCCGGGGGGCTCGCTTCCAGCATTCACTGCCGGCAACAGTTCAAGCGGAAAATTAAGCACCGCACTCGTCCCCGTTGCGGCGGTAACATCTACTTCGGCTGGCCCGCTGAAACCGGCGTTCGAAGGCACGATGCTCGCCAGGCCATTGCTATCGCTCAACACGCTGCTCTGACTCACGCTCAGGATCACCGGCATTCCAGGATTTGGGCCGCTGCCGGCCGAAGAGATTCCGCGCATCACCGTATTTTGAAAACCGACCGTCGCACCGAGAACAGAATGTGGCGGCGAGTAGGAATCAACGACTCGCACCACGACAGGTTGAAACGGCTGCCCGGCCGAAATCTGACCACCTCCGGACACCTCCAGCAGGTTCAACTGCCCGGGCGCGACGGGATTGGCATAGATTTGCTGGCAAGGCGCGTTTGAAGGAGCCACGCAGGCATTCACCTGTACGACGCTGGCAAATAACGTAAGCGACAGATTTACGCTTGCATAGCCGCTGGAGTTCGTTAGTGCGCTAGCGGCGCTCAGCGTACCCGAACCAGTAACGATCGTGAAATTCACGGTGGCATTGCTCTGCGGCGCGCCATTGGTCAGCACCCGTGCGGTCAGGGGTACGCTTAGCGTGCCTCCTTGCGGGACCCATAAATAAGGCGTGAGGACGCCGATCTCGGAGGCCGACTCGCTAGCGCTCAATGTTGCATTCACCGACTGTGCCGGACTGTATACGCCTGGTGCGAGGGTGGCGGTAATAGTTGCAGTTCCTGTTACGGCCGGTGTGAGCCAGGTGGCAGCAAATCCACTCTGATCTGTGGTTACCGAGCAGGATGACGTGCCACCACAAGCAGAGAGTTGCAAATTGTTTGTTGCCGTCCAGCCGATGGTCGCGCCCGCAACAGGAGTGACACCATCGGCAGCCAGCACGTGTACGGTAACCGCATTCGCCGCTTGCGTTCCCACCGGCGTTAGGGAATTCAGTCCGTTCACGAGTACCAGCGTGTCACTCGCTGCCGCGCCGTAAGTCAAAGCGTTGGCAAGACTGGTTGAGCCACCGGTCGCGGGGTCGGTCAGAGTGATACTTTGAGTTCCATCCGGCTGCGACGGAGCGGACAGAATGATTTGCCCCGCGCCGGTCGATAGTACGGTTGCAGCGAGATTTCCGACCGTCGCTGTAAGCCGTGGGGAGAAACCCGTTCCCGCCACCGTGACCGGGCCTCCGCTCACGCTGACGCGCGACGGGGAAACTGAATCTCCATAGAGAACTTGCGCGTGATAGTGATAATCGGGACGCCCGTCGCCACGCAAATCGGCGATGCCGATCAGGAAGTTCGTGGAACTTGAGATCTGCGCATCGAGCCGTGTCATGGCGAAAGTGAGACTGTTGAAAGATGAGGTGGTGAGGGCGCCGGGAGTGCTGCCCTCGGGGTCGGACGCCGCCCACATGCCAATGACCGGCTGAAGCTTGTTTTCGCTGGGATTGCCAGATTCATCAAGCGCAGTCACGGCTACGGAAAGAGTGCGGTTGGCCTGCGCGGGCAGCGAAAAATAGCCATCGTCTCCGTAGTTACCCAGCGATCCCTCCCAGTCACCCGCAACCGGAACTGCTGCCGGATTGCTCCAGGATTCCGACACAGACCATGGCGGCACAGGCTGAGCGTTGCCGGACATGAGTATGTTTTGCTGCACGTCCTGGCCTGCGGAGACGGTCAAAGTGATGGGTTGAACCAGCCCTGAAGGCGAGACCTGATAGGGAGCATAGGGTCCGACACCTGTCGACCAGGTGGGATCGAGCGCTTCCACAGTAAGTTGGTATTGGGCACTGCTGCCGCTTGGGATTTCGAGGCCTCCCAGATCAAAGAAGCCCTCGAGGCTCGAGCTCTCGGATCCCCACTCAGCCAAAGGATTTCCGAGAGGGTTCTCGAATCCGGTGATCGGGTTTCCCGCGTTGCCGGTGAAGGGAAATCCGGAAACCGAAGAAAGAGCGTACTGGCCCGAAGGCAGGCCGGTGGAAGGATTGATCCAGCGTGCAACCACGTTTACTCCCTGCATGGGTTGCGTGGAATTGCCCGAATCGTCAGTGAAAAATACCGAACCGTAAATTCGGGCAGTTGTAGAGGCGAAGATCTGTTTTCCCGGAAAATTTGGCTGATTTTGAGTGGTCACCGGATACAGACGCGAGATCGCCGCCACATCGTCCATTGCGAGTTGATAGGGATTCGCATAGCACTTCGTGATCGGGTAGCAGTAGGTCGAGTCGCTGAAATGCATCACTGGAAATCCCAAAAAATAGTCGCTGGTTGGAGTGGGATGTCCCGTAATGACATTGAGATTAAGCTGCGACCAGCCGAGGCCCAGTACATTGCCAATCACGCGAACCAGGCGATACTCGACATCGGTGAGCTGAGAGGACTCCTGAGCGCACTGACCATTGATCACGATCAGAGCGTGCTGAAGAGTCGCTTCGACGCCGAAGTTATCCGCGCCGCCGAAGACCTCATTCCAAAAGCACTGGCTAGCCTCGCCCGCACCCTCGCCCAGCAGGACATCGGTTACCGAGCCGTCGTAGTCGTAGACAACGCCAATAGGCGTGCTGGTCGCGGAGGGAGCAATATCGGCGGGTGCGGTGATCACACCGTCGGAATTTAGCGTGATGTTCGAGCCGGTAACATCCTCGGCGAGTTGTCCCCCGCTGGCTGCGGTCAGAGCCGCAGTGGGAACCGACGTCCACACCTGGAATGAGCTGCCCACAAATGTATTGGCGGAGGCGTTCGGCAAAATGGGGCTGAGATCACCTTGATCCGTGTAATAGGTGATGGATCTCCCAGGCCAGACGAGTGGCTGGCCGGTAGCGGCGGGATCGAAATAACTCGTCCCGGCGATAAACTTTGGATTGCCTGCTCGCGATAACACGGAAAAAAGCAGGACCAGGACGATGGCAAAGGCTAGCCTGAGGAGAAATGAGCCAGCAGTACATGCCACGTCCGAGTACATGGTCATGTCCTTGACGAATCTGCTCATCGCACTCACTCCTCCTCGGTGGCCCGCCTCACCGCCCAGGCGAAATCGTCGAGATTGACTCGCGACCTCCCACCAAGGACGGGATCTGTTCGAAATGCAAAGAGTTGCTGTGTCGACAACAGGACGTTTCCCGCGGAATCGACGCGGAAGCGACCCATGCCACCGGCAACGCAGCTGGTAAGGCCAATTTTGCTGGGTGGATAAAGAAAGACCAGCACGCGCTCGCCGACGCGGAATTGCTGGCCCGCTGACCATGTGCCGATCCATTGCGAGATCATCAACGAACGGCCCGCGGCCGTTCCGCGAATTGCGTTCTCGACTCGAAATGTAATGGTGACCGTGCCGACAGCCTCGCCGGCCGTGATCGCAGGACGTTGCTCAATCGTCATCACGATACCGGAAAAAATGATGCCCGCCGTTCGCGCCAGTTGCCGCAAACCAAACGTGATGGAAACCGGCAACGGCTGGGGAAGTCGCCGCAGAATCGGGCCGGGAAGCGGCTCTCTTGGTTCAGGCTCTATGGGCTCGCGAGGAATAAAACGCGGCGGAGCCGGAATGGAATCTTGTGGCGAGATCGCTGTGTGCCCGGCATCAGCGCGGTCCGATTGGCCGCACAACAACACTGGGGAAGCAAGTAAAAATAAGAACGTGAGCAGATAAGCGAAACTTCTCCCACACATGGGAGACCTCGGAAATGGTATCTGCTCGGAGGACGCCCGAAGACCGGATTCGGGGAAACAGAGGACACTAGTCCCGAGCGCCAAAGAAATCTGTGACAGCTGTCACAGTAGCCTGTGGATAATTGGGCTCCCATGAAATTTCAGCCGCCGACCTCTCTCAGAGCGCGTACCTTTCGCAGGATGCTTACGACGCTCATAATTCTTGTCGCCATCCTGATCGCACCGGCGGGATCCTGGCGTTTCTGGCAAGCCTGGTTGTTTGTTGGCCTTATGGCTGCATTCTGGACGTATTTTTCGCTCGATCTTCTTAAGCGCAGCCCTGAATTGCTTGAGCGTCGGTTGCGTCGCGAGGAATCGGACCCCGAACAGAAGCGGTTTCAGAAACTATTCGGCCCGATTACGATTTTGGCCTTTGCACTGGCTGGCCTCGACTACCGTTTCGGATGGTCCCAAGGGTGGCTCGGCCGCGTTCCGTTCATTGTCGTGCTGGTCGCGCAAGCGCTGGCCGTCGCTGGATATTACTTCGTCTTCTGGGTGATGAAGACGAACGCATTCGCCTCATCCACAATCCAGGTGGAAAGCGGACAGGGTGTGATTCAATCCGGTCCATATGCGCTGGTTCGTCATCCGATGTATCTGGGCATGATCACAATGATCGTTGCTTCGCCTCTGGCTTTGGGATCTTATGTTGCCGTTCCAGTGTTTGCGCTGTTAGTGCCCGTTCTCATCTATCGGCTCGTTCACGAAGAGCGCACGCTACGCGAGCAGCTGGCGGGATATCTGGAATATTGCGAACGCGTCAGCTCCCGACTGGTGCCCGGAGTTTGGTAAGGGAATTGTGACATTCCACCTAACGGCGCAAAAACGCGGGCCGTTAGCGAGCATCCGCCGCTTGAGATCCCACCCTCCGCATGAGGCGCAGGAAGGGTCGGGCAACCACAAGGCTAAAATCTTATGGAAGCGGAATCAGCCGTCTCACTGATCCATCGCAAGAGTGGCTTATAATTCTCCCCACCTATGACACTGACAGCGAAGACAAAGCTGGGGCCCTATGAAATTCAGTCGCCGCTCGGTGCGGGCGGTATGGGCGAAGTCTATCGTGCGCGCGACACGCGTTTGAATCGCGATGTAGCCATCAAGGTTTTGCCCGCATCGTTTTCCGCCGATGCCGACCGGCTGCAGCGATTCGCACAAGAATCCCGCGCGGCGGCGGCGCTCAATCATCCCAACATTCTTTCGATTTACGACATCGGCAATGATCACGGTACGCCTTATGTAGTTTCCGAGTTGCTGGAAGGCGAGACCTTGCGGGAGCGCCTGCGCACCGGACCGATTTCCTCCACGCGAAAGGCCATCGAATATGCGCAGCAGATTGCGCGCGGGCTGGCCGCGGCGCATGAGAAAGGGATTGTTCATCGTGACCTGAAGCCGGAAAACATTTTCTTCACTCACGACGGTCGAGCAAAGATTCTCGATTTCGGTCTGGCCAAGTTCACTCGCCCAGAGATGGAGGACTCCGACGAGGCCCCCACGGTGCAAGTCGCTACCGAAGCGGGAATGGTGATGGGGACGGCCGGTTACATGTCTCCGGAGCAGGTACGGGGCAAACCGGCCGACGCGCGATCCGACATTTTCTCTTTTGGTGCAATTCTCTACGAGATGCTTTCCGGCAAGCGCGCTTTTCACGGCGATTCCTCTGCCGACACGATGAGCGCGATCCTGAAAGAGGATCCGCCCGATCTCAGCGAAACCAATCACAATATCTCGCCGGCGCTGGAGCGGATTGTTCGTCATTGTCTGGAGAAAAATCCCGGCGAACGATTTCAGTCGGCGCGAGATGTCGCCTTCAATCTGGAAGCGCTCACCGACGTTTCCACATCGACTCGAAGCGGCCTGAAAGCGCTGCCGGAAGAGAAGACGCGGTCTCGATGGATCGTGCCGATAGTTGGAGCTGTTTTGCTGCTGGCTTCATGGGTGGGGGTTTACTTTTTCGCCCGCCACGGAGTGACGGTCTCGAAACCAGTCTTCCACGAAATTACTTTTCGCAACGGAACGATTCTGGACGCGCGCTTCGCTCCCGATGGTCAGACGATCGCGTATAGCGCCGCGTGGGACGGGCGTCCGCAGGAGCTTTTTTCGACCCGCTTTGATAGCACCGACTCGCGATCGATCGGTCTGCCGCCGGGACAGGTTCTCGCTATTTCTTCTAAAGGAGAGATGGCCATTTCTCTCAACCTGAGCGACTTCGGAGCATTCGCGACTTTGGGCACCCTGGCGCGAGTTCCGCTTGCCGGTGGTGCGCCGCGTGAAGTTGTCGACAAAGTTGTCTCAGCCGATTGGACGCCCGACGGGCAATCCCTGGCCGTGATTCGCTCGCAAGACAACGGTGATCGTCTGGAGTTTCCTCCGGAAAACGTCATCTATCAGCCGAACGGTTGGGCGAGCCATTTGCGCTTCAGCCCAAACGGCGAGTTCCTGGCGATCGCCGATCACATTGTCGGAGGAGATGACGGCCGGATTGTCATCATTGACCGCCACGGCAATCACAAGGCTAGCTCTTCTTTTTATTCGAGCGTCGAAGGACTGGCGTGGGAGCCCAGCGGGAAAGAAGTCTGGTTTTCTGCGGTTCCGGCCGGCGCGGATCGGTCCGTCTATGCACTGGATTTCACGGGCAAGGAGCGTCTCATCTATCGCGCCCCCGGCGGATTGACCATTCACGACATCAGCCGCAATGGTCTGGTTCTCTTAACTGCCGACAAGACCCGCATGGGCATCTCAGCGCTCCCTCCCGGTGAAAGCCGCGAGCGCAGCCTGTCATGGTTTGACTGGTCGCTGGTCACCGACATGTCAGACGACGGCAAGACGATTGTGTTCTCCGAGAGCGGCGAAGCGGTGGGCACGAATTACAGCATCTACGAACGGAAAACCGACGGCTCGGCGGCGGTCCGGCTGGGCGAGGGCACGTTCGGAATTCTGTCTCCCAACGGACAATGGGTTCTCGATGGCGTCGGCCCTCACTTCAAGCTGGTTCTGCTTCCCACCGGCGTGGGCGAACCCAAGCAACTCGTCGATGAAAATGCCGGAGTGGTGAACTCGGGCTGGTTCCCGGATGGCAAGTCGATTTTCTATACGGGGATCTCGCAGGGTCATTTGCGGCAAGCTTACATGCTCGGTATCGACGGAGGAACTCCACGGCCAATCACTCCCGAAGGTATCGGCGGAATCCAGGTAACGCCTGATGGAAAATATCTCTTAGCGCGCGACGCAAAGCGTCAATTCTGGCTGTACCCGGTCGCCGGCGGAGAGCCGCAGAAGCTGAATTTTGTCGAAGGCCCGAGCGAGAGCATCGTGCGCTTCATCGATGGCGGCAAGAGTCTGTTGATACGCGACCGCAATATTCCTCAGCCGATCACGAAAGTCGATATCGCAACCGGACACCGCGAACCGTGGAAGCAGATTATTCCCGCGGATATGGCAGGGGTCCAGAGCATACCGATCATTTGCTTCAGCGCTGACGGAAAATCGTATGCTTACTCGCTCAGCCGGGTGCTTTCCGATCTATTTGTTGTCGACGGGTTAAAGTGACCCGAAGATAGAACAGCGAATTTGCGGCGCGACTTTCGCCGATTTCCGGGTTTTAAGTCTGCGAAGCACGCCGAGGTCCAGCCATGCAAACTGCAAAGTTATGCAACCTCTCAATCCTTCACTCTCCATCGCTTTGCGCGGCACTATCAGCTTTCGCTGCCATGCTCTTGACCGCTCCCACCAGCGCGCAAACTGTGACGGCCTTGTGTACGCCGAAGATCGTCGCCAATAAGGTCGTGGCGACAGCCACGCAGCGGGCAACGGCGGGCGAATTGGCGCAGCCGCCGTTGACCGATCACGCCAACGGTTTTGCCTGGCCCGATACGCCCTTGGGAGCGGTGAAGCTCGAGAACGGTTATGCCTTTTTCGGCAGCGACGGGGCGTTTCATTCGCGGCAGCAATGGCAAGGACACTGGTATGGAAACAACAAGTACGGATCAATTACGCGCACACTAGGAACGCTCGACGATCCGCTGGGCACGGCGCCGCCAGTCGATGTCACGATCCATCCCAACCCCGATTCGACCGTGAATCCCTTCTACGCGAGCTATGACTACATGGGTGGGGGTCCAGTTTACAGAATTCCCGAAGGCTCGCCAGGAGCGGGCAAGCTACTGCTGGTTTACCACGCCGAGATTCCGACGATCACAACCCAGAGTTTCTATTCCGTGCTCGCGCTGGCTACGTCCAGCGACGAAGGCACGAACTGGACGGACTTGGGAGAGATCATTCGCGTCAACCAGGGTTATCGGACGGACATGGATGGATTCGATATCGGCGATTCGAGTCTGGTGCTGTCTCCAGATCACAAGTATGTTTACATCTTCTTTCCGGATTGGCTGGCCAACGGAACGACGCATTGGGGAAATACGGTTACATCGGTTTCGGTGGCGCGAGCCCGGGTAGATGAATTACTCAAAGCCGCGTTCGGGCCGACTCCGCACGCGGTCGCGTTTGAAAAATACTATGCTGGTTGGCAATTGGATCAGGGACTCGGTGGGTATTCCAAGGATCTCAATACCTCCACGCCGTATGGAGGCAATATGCAGGTCGCCTACAACAGCGATTTGAAGCGTTATCAAATGATGGTGAATGCCGGGGTTGTCCTTTACTACGCGGAGTCACCCGATGGTCTGAGCTGGTCGAATCTCAGCCTGCTCTACGACTTTCGCCAAGTGAAGGACCAGCCGAGCGTCTATGCGGCGTTCGTGGGCATGGGCGATGAGCCACACGTTCTCGGCAAAGAGTTCTACGTTTTCTACACCAGTTATCCCAATAACGGCGAGGGATGGAATGGCGCAACGGTGAATCGCTTCACCGTGTCATGCCAGTGACTTTCGGGCGGCACTCGAATCAGATTTGCGTTATGGCGCTTCTGGCCGCCTGAAGTGGAGTAGCCATTCCGTGTCGTTGACTTTGTCTCCCTTTCCTCCCTAACATGGCTCACCTGTAAATTCTGGGGATTGCGGTTCAAGCAAGCGCCACTACCCATGATCGGTCAGAACATCTCTCATTATCGAGTCATCGAAAAACTTGGCGGCGGGGGCATGGGCGTGGTTTACAAAGCTGAAGACACCCGCCTGCACCGCTTTGTAGCCCTCAAATTCCTGCCCGATGATGTCGCACGCGATGCGCAGGCGCTAGCCCGATTTCAGCGCGAGGCTCAAGCCGCCTCTGCATTGAATCATCCCAACATCTGCACGATTCACGACATCGGCGAGCAGGATGGTCATGCCTTCATTGCCATGGAGTTGCTCGAAGGCATGACCTTGAAGCACCGCATCGCCGGGCGTCCCATGGAAACCGAGCAGATTCTGTCGTTGGCCATTGAAATTGCCGACGCCCTTGATGCTGCCCATGCCAAGGGAATCGTGCACCGCGATATCAAACCGGCGAACATCTTTGTCACCGATCGCGGACACGCCAAGATTCTTGATTTCGGGCTGGCGAAAGTTTCGCCCTCGACCATCTCTTCCAGCCAACTGGAATTCGCCAATACGGCCACCGGAACGATGGACGATCCGCACCTGACCAGTCCCGGATCGACTTTGGGCACCGTCGCCTACATGTCGCCGGAGCAGGCTAAAGGCAAGGAACTGGATGGACGCAGCGATTTGTTCTCCTTCGGCGCGGTGCTTTACGAGATGGCGACCGGGACGTTGCCCTTCCGCGGCGATACTTCGGCGGTGATCTTTAACGCCATTCTGGAGCGCGCTCCGACGCCGGTTTCCCGCCTCAATCCGGACCTGCCGTCGAAGCTCGAAGACATCATCAACCGGGCACTGGAGAAAGACCGCGAACTGCGCTATCAGAGTGCGAAAGAGATGCGCTCGGAACTGCTGCGGTTGAAGCGCGACACCGATTCCAGTCGGAAAATGCCGGCAGTGGCTGCCGATGCCTCCGTCCCGGCTTCCGCCACAACATCGGCGGCACAGGCCGGCAGTTCCGCTGTGGTTGCGGCCGCGGAACAGCACAGAATCGGGCTTGGAGTTGCCGGCGTGGTTGCGCTCGTGCTGGTCGCGGCGGCAGGTTATGGAATTTACGCCTTGCTCTCGCGTTCGCGACCGGCGCCATTTCAGAATTTCTCCGTCAGCAAAGTAACCGAGAGTGGGAAAGCGTTGCTGGCCGCCATTTCACCCGATGGCAAATACATTCTCAACGTAATCGCGGACAACGGTCAGCAGAGCCTGTGGCTGCGCAATATTCCCAGCAACAGCAACACGCAAGTTGTTCCGCCCGCTTCGGTCAGTTACGTGGGCTTGCGCTTTTCTCCCGACGGCAATTATCTGTACTTCGTTCGCACCGAAGCCGGGAGCAACGCGCTGCATTATCTGTATCGCGGTCCCGTGCTGGGAGGCACTCCCGAGAAGCTGGTCACCAATATTGACTCCGATGTCGCGTTTTCTCCCGATGGCAAAAAAATCGCGTACTTAGTCGACAACGATCCCGGCCCCGGCGAATACCATCTGGTCATCCGCTCGCTAGAGAGTGGCGAGACACACGACCTGACGCGCGGTCCCATGAACGAGCTGTTATGGGGTCCGACCTGGTCTCCTGACGGTAAGACAATCGTCGACGCCATTTCAACACCGGGCGATGCGCTCTCTGGCGTCGTCGCAATCGATGTAGACAGCGGAAAACGCAAACTGCTGACGACGGCGAATAACTACTATTTCACGCTGGTTTCCTGGCTGCCCGATGGCAGCGGTCTACTAGCCTTGGGTGATTCTGGTTATGGGGCGCACACTCAGATTCTTTTCATTTCGTACCCTGATGGCAAGCTTTCTCCGGTCACACGCGACACGAACTCCTATGTGGATCTCAGTCTGGCAGCGGATGGGCGCACTTTGGCCACTGTTCAAAGCCACAATCATCTGAGTTCGTACGTCATGCCGGCCGGCAGTTCTCAGGCGCGGCAACTCGCGAGCGGTTCCTCGATCATGGAAGTGTCGTGGACGCGCGATGGCCAGCTTATGACTTCCACCCCCACGATCGGTCTAGCTCTGCTTAATCCGGCTGCGGACACCAAGAGTCCGTTCCTCTCGCAGATGACTTACGCCAATTATGGCCGCGCCTGCTCCGATGGGCACATCGTTTTCTCAGGCCCCGCCTTGCCCAGCGTCGGAATACGCGTATGGCGTGCGGATGCAGACGGTGGGAATGCGAAAGAACTCACATCGGGCAAAGCAGATCAATTTCCGACCTGCTCGACGGACTCGAAAACCGTGCTCTACCAGGACGCGGATCAGAAGTTGGAGCGCGTTTCTTTGGAAGGCGGAGCTTCCGAGCACGTTGCGAACCTTGCCGTTTTCAGCCGTATCGCCGTGTCTCCGGACGGGAAGCTTGCTGCGTTTGTGACCTTTCACAGTAATGATCCGAAGGAAAAACTGGCGCTGGTCAGTCAGGATTCGAATCAGCCTCCACGCTTTCTCGAATTCGAACGGACCCGCGCCGAGTTCGGCACCGGAGCAACGTTGGCGCCGATCGTTTTCGCCGCCGACGGAAAAGGCGTCATCTATCCGGTACGCAACGGCAATGCCGATAATCTTTGGCTGCAGCATCTGGACGGGTCGCCCGGAAAGCAGCTTACTGACTTCAACTCGGATTTGATTCGTGACTTCGATTACTCGATGGACGGCAAGCAACTCGCGGTGATTCGCGGAAACACTGAATCGGATGTCGTTCTGATGCGCGAATCAGAAAAGTGATGGGCCCGGTCGTCGACTTTGTTTGTGTATGACTCCTAAGATGGCTCGCCGAAAAATTCGTCAGCCCTTCTGTACGGAAAACTCAAAAACATGCTTGGTCAGAACATCTCTCATTACAGGGTAATCGAAAAGCTTGGCGGTGGCGGGATGGGTGTCGTCTACAAGGCCGAAGACACGCGCCTGCACCGTTTCGTGGCACTCAAGTTTCTTCCCGAGGATGTCACCCGCAATGCGGCCGCCCTGAGCCGGTTTCGCCGCGAAGCGCAAGCCGCTTCGGCACTCAATCACCCCAACATTTGCACCATCTACGACATCGGCGAAGAAGGCGATCAGGCTTTTATCGTCATGGAGTACCTGGAGGGCCAGACGCTGAAGCACGCCATCGGTGACCGGCCCCTGGAGGTCGAGCGTCTGCTCTCCATCGCGATCGATGTTGCCGACGCCCTCGACGCCGCGCACTCCAAGGGGATTGTCCATCGTGACATCAAGCCGGCGAACATTTTTGTCACACGGCGCGGGTCGGCGAAGATTCTCGACTTCGGCCTGGCAAAAGTTACGCAGGAATCCAGCCTGGCGATTGATCCGACCGAAGCCACCAAAACTGAAGGATTAAG
>JASHPL010000008.1 GCA_030038125.1 Candidatus Sulfotelmatobacter sp. | reverse complement strand
CCGTCGTGGGTGACTTTTTACCTGCAGCTTGCGAGCAGAAGAAGAAGTTCGCGTTGACCAGATGACCGATAATCTGTCCGAAGCTGCGGATCTGCGGCGTCGGTCGAAACGGGTATTCATCCGCAGGCATGTTCTCTGCCGCCTCCGCGAGATTTCGGCGAATCGTCGCGTGCATCGCCTTGGCAACGCCCGCCAGCGAGGGCGACAGCGCATCGGCATAGCCAGCGCCCGTCGTTTGAGCGGGGGCCGCTGGCAAAGTCACATACGCGAAGACGAAAGCTAACATAAGCGGACGCAGCACCGGGTCATCTCCCTTCACGTGCGAACAGTCGCTTCCTAGCTACATGGCGGGGCGTTTGCAACCAACCGAACGTTCTGTCTTCAAGGTGGCTGACTATCGGAAATCTGTGCAATGCCCGAACTAGGTTTCCGGCTTTTTGGAGTTGAGTCATCCTGAACTCAACCCGACGACTCTGTTCATCTGTCGTCGCCAAACCGCCGGCGGGGATCCTGTAACGCGGTGAATCCACCTGGTCATGTGGGCTTGGTCGGCGAAACCGGTTTCCACTGCGATCCTGCACAGGCTCTCGCAACCTCTAGTAATATGAAGCCAGGCAGAACGCGCTCGCAATTCGGCACGTAAAACCGAGGGTGGGATGCCGTACGCCAGAACGAATCCCCGAGACACGGTTTCGCGCGCCAGACCGTTTTCGTCCGCCCATGCGCCAATCTCTGTTGAACCATTGCTGGCCAAGTCAGCCAGCAATAGATCGGGCCAATCATTTTTTTGCCCCTGGGAAGGCACGCGCTTTTCGCGGAGGGCAAGTCTTAGCAGATACGTCGCGTCGATTACATCCTTTTCGGCAGTTTTGGCGATTTCATCCACATCGTCCAGACGATAAAGCCCGCCGATCCCGTGATCGTCTTCCCAATGAAGCCTTATGAGCTTGACCCCCGCGGATACCATTCGATTTGCATGACAATCTAACGCAGGGTGAATGAGAACATCCCCTGCGGTGGCCTGGATACGACCGTTATATCCCGATTCGTCGAAGGTGCCCCCCAATACAACTGTAGCGTACGCGCGAAGATGACGATGGCGCGGCAAGCTGAACTTGCAAGGCAGCGTCTCTATGCCCGGCCTTATGTGACGAAACCGTGAGTTATCGATCGTTGGTGGCATGCTCGACGGTTAGACGATCACCGCGCAGCCAGGATAGCCCGGTAATGCGAAGTCTCCGGTCAAGTCAAATGCATTCAAGACAACGTGCATCGAGGAGTTCATCCTTAAGCACTTGGAGTAGCATTCAACTATTCGGGTTGCCACGACATCGCAGGCGCCAGGCATCGGCAGGCTGATTTCTTGCTTCAGTTACTCTTTCCCTGTTCGCTAGCAGCGAAACAGATTGAATGCCCTTTGCGGGACGTGCCGTGAGGGTTACAGGTTGGTGTTTTAGCGATCGTGCATCACGGCAGTTGTCATTGATCACATCAACGAAATCGACATGAAGCTATGGATGGAAAGAGCCGCCTGCCGATGTGCGAAATCCAAACATTCTGGGGTTTCCACCCGTGAGAAAAACTATCTCCTGTGTCACGGTTGCCGTTCTTTGTTTTCTGGTCGGTATCGCAGGAACGAAGGACCGCTCGCATAAAATCAACCTTCCAACGAGCAAGACGCTGAGCCCTCCAGCCCCTGGTTTCGTAGCTCGCACGAATAGTTATCCCGCGACGATTGCTTTGAGTCCTGATGGGCACTACGCGGCCTTGCTGAACCAAGGTTACGGTAGCGAAGAAAGCAGCGTCAGGCAGTCGATTGCAATTTGGGACCTAACCAACAATCAGTTGCAGGATTTTCCTGATGATCGGCTGCGCGGTGACGAAAAATCGACCTTGCAAAGTTATTTCATCGGGCTCGGGTTTTCAACCGATGGCAAACATCTCTACGCATCGATGGGATCGGCGATGCAGAACGGCATTGCGATCTATGACTTTGGCAGCGGCAGGATTGTGCCGGGACGATTCATTACGATTGCGGCGCAGCATGTGGCGCCGAATAAGACAGTTGCTCTCGATATTGGCAACAAGCCAGCGGGAACTGCTCCGGCTTATCCAGCTGGTTTTGCTGTTTTGAGTTCGCGCATGGGTGACCAACTGCTAATAGCGAACAATCTCTCCGACAATGTCATTCTTCTGGATGTTGCTTCCGGACGAATCTTAAGGTCTTTCGATGTCAGCACCAGCAAATACATTCCCGCTGCTTATCCCTATGCCGTCATTGCCAACCGGTTCGGCACCAGGGCGTGGGTGAGCCTGTGGAATGGTTCGTCAGTAGCCGAGTTGGATCTCAAGAGGGGGAAAATCAGACGCCGGATCGAGCTCTGGCCTCCCTCTGATCCGGTGCAACCTGGGAGTCATCCCACGGCCATGCTACTCAACCAAAGCGAAGACATTCTGTACATCGCTATGGCGAATGCCGCAAGAACCCAGGCCGATGGAGTGGCAGAGGTAGATCTAACCCGAGGTATACCCCAGCGGTGCTACCACACAGCCATAAGGAGCAACGATGAGCCCGGCTCCGCCCCAATCGCCCTCGCATTATCTCCGGATGGGCACCGTCTTTACGCTGCGACTGCATCGCTCAATGCTGTCGCGGTATTCGAGACCAAAACCAGGGTAGAGACCTCCAGTGCGGCCGGCATCGTATTACCCGTTGGCTTCATCCCGACGGAATGGTATCCGAGCGCGCTTGCGATTTCAGCCAACGACCTACTGATCGCCAGCGCAAAGGGGGACAGCAGTGGACCGAACAATATGAGAGCAGCCGTTCAAACGGGACTGCATCCCAACCCGCATCCCTATATCGGCACGTTGATTGGGGGAGCAATACAGCGGCTTGGCTTAGGCGAAATCTCGGCGAATTTGGCTGATTTTACCCGCCAGGTGGAGGATAACAATCTCGTCCGGGTGCAGCCTGAGAAGATCGAATTTGCTAGCGGCCAGAATCCGATTCAGCACGTCATCTACATTCTCAAAGAAAATCGCACCTACGATCAGATCTTTGGAGATCTGGGAGTTGGAGACGGCGACGCGTCGCTGACAATGTACGGCTCCGACATAACACCTAACGAACACAAACTGGCGCTGCAATTCGGAGTGCTCGACAATTTTTATGACAGCGGAGATGTTTCCGCCAATGGTCATCTTTGGTCTGACGCTTCAGCCACCTCTGACTACATCGAAAAGATTTGGCCGGTCATCTATCGGGGCGCTGAGCGCCCTCAGAACCCGGGAAACGCCCTTGATCAGGGTCTTCCTGTGCCGGACGATCCAGGAACCGGTTTCCTCTGGGACAATCTCGCAAAGCACCACTTTAGCTACCGAATTTACGGGGAGATGTTGGACGCCTCGTGGTGCAGAGATAAAAAGGTAAGCCCGCCGAAAGAAGGCGCGGCATCACAGATTTCGACAGCTTGTCCTTCTACCGAAATCAAACCAGGTGAACCGATGCCCCTTAGTCTCAGTTATCCAACTGGGGAACCCAGTCCATGGCCCTGGGCAATCCCCAGGTTGAGAACAATCCGCGCGACAAAAGAGACGCAACGAGATCATATCGATCCCTCGTATGCTGATTTCGCAATTGACTACCCCGATCAGCTTCGAGCGGACGAATTTCTGCGCGAGTTTAATGAGTTTGTGAAAGCTCGGGGTAGTGCAAAAGAACTGCCGCAGTTCGTTCAGTTGTGGCTACCGAACGATCACACTGGTGGAACACGAGTGGGCAAGCCCAGACCCCGAGCCTCGGTGGCGGATAACGATCTTGCCGTGGGACGTGTTGTCGATGCGGTTTCGCACAGCCCATACTGGAATGACACGGCGATCTTCGTGGTTGAGGACGACGCGCAGGATGGTGCTGATCATGTAGACGCGCACCGGTCCACCGCATTGGTAATCAGCAAGTATTCACCCCGTTCTGCCGCAGCTTTTATAGACCATCACTTTTACACTACGGCGGGCATGGTACACACCATGGAGGAACTGCTGGGCCTTCCGCCTATGAACCTGTTCGACGCACATGCTCCGGTCATGGCGGCTCCACTTTTCGGGTCTGGAACGCAGCCCCCCTTTGAAGCTGATTACAGGAATCTTCGCAGCGGATTGCTCTACGAAATGAATAAGAAGAACGCTCCCGGTGCCGGCGCATCGGCGAAAATGGACTTTTCTCGCCCGGACGCAATTGATGCACAGGAGCTTAATGCCATTCTCTGGCGTGATGCCAGGTGCAGGCAGGTCTCCCAACGAGAGTGCGGACCTGTTGGGATACAACGTTCGAGAGCGGATTAGGTCACAAGGACTCAAGTTTACTATTCCATCAGGTGTCTCGAAGACAAGGAAACTGCCGCTTTTGAAACGAAGATAGAGATTATGCAACGGAAACTGTCGCTTTTTGTTTATAGCCCAGAGTATTTAAAAGGCACAGTCACATAGGTTCAAGACAATCATTAGTAGCGCGATTTATTCTTCACATGACAGTGTGGCTTAATAGCCCTGATGGGAAGAGCAGGGCGGTGTTGGGTCAAACGCTGATGATCGAGGAAGGAAATCGATGACCGAAGTTACCAGACGATCCTTCATTGAAATGGCACTCGCTTTGGGCGCCACCGCAGCATGGGCGAAGGGGTCAGCGATACGTTCCAACATTTCCTGGCACGAGCGGCGCGACTTGTATCTGGAAGGTGTGGCGTCCGGCGATCCCGAAAGCGACAGCGTTCTTTTGTGGACACGACGGCCGCCAATCGACAGCACGGCTGTGGATAGATTGCGTGCAGAGATCGCCGAAGACGAGTCGTTCACTCGCGTTGTCGCCTCTGCGGATGCGCCAATCTCAGAAGCGTCGGACTGGACCTGTCGAGTGTTGGTCGGAGGCTTGAGACCAACCCGGGTCTACTGGTATCGCTTCACGGACGCCGGAGGCAACGGAAGTCGCCTCGGCCGAACGATTACTGCACCGGCGCCTGACGACGCGAGATCTGTACGCTTTGCCTTTGTCTCTTGCCAGAACGCCAACCAGGGAGCGCAGAATGCATACCGCAGAATGATCTTCGAGGACGAGCGCGCGGCGGAACCGGATCGACTCGGATTTGTTCTCCACTTAGGGGACTTTATCTACGAAATAGTCTGGTACCCGGAAGAGAGGCCTCAGGGGATGTATGACCGCCGCTTGCGGGATATAGTCCGATATGAAAACGGCGAAAAGATCGGAGATTTTCACATTCCAACCACCGTCTCCGACTATCGCGCCATCTATTGCAACTACCTGCACGATCCGGATCTGCAAGATGCACGCGCCCGCTGGCCGTTCGTCTGTATGTGGGACAACCATGAGTACAGTTGGCTCGGATGGCAAGGGTTGCAAAGATTCGGGGGCACAAACCGTCCCTCACAAACGCGTAAGGTGGCAGCGAATGAAGCGTTTTTCGAATACCAGCC
>JASHPL010000050.1 GCA_030038125.1 Candidatus Sulfotelmatobacter sp. | reverse complement strand
GCGCAGGTTGTGACATTTGTCACGGAGTCTTCCGTCCCCACTGAAAATTTTGTGAAGGCTCTGAATGATGTACTGCCGACTTCGGTGCGCGTCCTACAGATTGCCGAAGGGCCGCCGGATTTTCATGCGCGACATTCGGCGAAGGCGAAGACCTATCGCTACCGCATCTATCGGGATGCGATCTGTCCGCCATTTCTGGCGCGTTATGTTTGGCATTATCCGTATCTGCTCGATGAAGGTGCGATGAGGAGCGCGGCGTTGTTTGTCGTTGGCGAACATGATTTCACTTCCTTTGCAGCAGTCGACCCCGAGCGGGGACGCGAGGAAGAAGCGCCCTCGAATGTGCGCCGCATTTTCTCTTCATCGTGGCAGCGCAGCGGCGAGGAATTGGTTTACACGGTCCGGGGCACGGGATTCCTGCACCATATGGTGCGAAACCTGGTCGGCACGTTCATTCTGGTCGGCAAAGGCACAATGCAACCGGAGGATATCGTGCGAATTCTGGCGGCGCGGAACCGCTCGGCCGCGGGAGCGACTGCGCCCGCGAGCGGATTGTATCTGGTAAATGTCGAATATCAGAGCACTGAGACACTTCGAGGGCACCTCAGCCAACTCTAGCTGTTACGGAAAACTCGCACCTCATTCCTCGTATCGATCCCCGCGGCTGGACGGCTGCGAAATTACCAGAAACCGCACGGCTGCCGACGAGGAATTACGAATCTGGTGCCTGGTGCCGGGCAGTACGCGAATGCCGCTTCCTGCGCGCACCAACACAGTTCGGCCCTCGATCTCCATGATCGCTTCACCTGTGAGAATGTAGAAGAATTGCTGCGAATTCCGATGATAATGGCGAATTTCTGCGGCTGCCGCGGGCATGAGTTCTTCGATCACGCTCAACTGCTGATCCTTCACCAGGTGCCACCCATCGCAATCCACGCCCCAGCGATAATGCTCCGCAGTTTCGCGACTGACCGCACGCGGTTCGGCAACTTCGTCGGCCATGCTTTTCGTCTCCCGCCGCCCAGTGTAATCTTGTGACCGGAAGCAAACCTATGCACGACGTCGCAAAATCTGATTCTCAGCGAGAACTCTTTCGCCACACTCTGGCCACGCTTGCATATCGGGGGGGTAAAACCCTCCGCGACGTGCCACCGGCATTCGCCGATTTTCAGGGCGGACACGGGTTGCGCACGCCCGGGCAGATCCTGGCCCATATTGGCGACCTGCTCGATTGGGGATTATCGATCGCCGTGGGGCAGCAGAAGTGGCATGATTCCAAGCCGCTCCCGTGGGAACAGGAGGTCGACAGGTTCCTTGCAGCTTTGAAGAAGTTCGACGATTTTCTGGCTTCCGGCGAATCCGTGCACGCCCCGCTGGAAAAGTTGTTTCAAGGTCCGGTTGCGGATGCTCTGACTCACGTCGGCCAGATCGCAATCTTGCGCCGTCTGGCCGGTTCTCCGGTGAAAGGCGAGAACTACTACGTAGCGGATATTCAACTGGGACGTGTAGGCGCCGACCAGCCTAAAGCCAAGCAAGAATTCTAAAGAGCTACTTCGCGCGATTTCTATAAAGCGATGTGTCGGCCTGAATAGCCATGGCTTCGACGTTGAGATGAATCTCGAGGAATTCCACAATCCGCTGCGCGGCTTCTATCGGTTGGCTCAGGATGTCGCGATACGAAACTGGCAGCCATTGGACATAACTCGTGGCATCGAGCCAGGCATAAACCTCACGCAAGTGCTTCTCGAAAGCCGCCGCGATGACGACGGGATCCGCTCCTTCCTTGTACGTTCCGCGGCGGCGCAACATTTCATCTTGTGACGCCAGCACTTCCGGCATGGGACGCTGCACGAAAAGGACTCGATAGTCGTGTCCAGCAGGCAGGGAAAGCAGAAGGCGTGAAATCACCTTCACCACCTTGCCCTCGGCTTCAACGATGCAATTTGGGTCCCGAGGAAGTTGCTTGATTCGCTCCCATTCAAAGTAACCGCGGGGATTGTCGGCGTCGGCGCGACGCTCGCCGTCGCTGAGAGCTGCCATTCCCCCTGCCACCAGCATTTGCATCATCAGAGAAGTGCCGGAACGAGGCAGTCCAGAAACAATCGTGATCATGAATTTGTTTGAGACCGCATCTAGACTTCCGCAGCAGCCTTCAGGCCCTGGGGCGGCAGACGAGGGCCTGCGCCGCCCCCAAGGACCGTTTACTACATATAGCAGAGTCTGGATCTCAACTCCGATTTTATCGGTTAAAATGAGCGCATGAAGCCGAATCCGGCGGCTGATTGCCGCTCGCATGAGGGTATCTCACTTGGCGACTAGCGATGTGGTTACTTCTAACGCCCAGAACGTTCCGCAGCTTTCCAATCACAAGGTTAAGATCAAGAAAGTCGGGCAGCGCGCCTGCAATGAAAAAGATGCTAAGGGAAAATTCTGCGGCGGACATTTGAAGCGCTGGTTCTACACGAAAGACTGTGTCGAACGCGAGTGTGGCGACATCGAAAAAGCCTGGGGACCTGACGCGGAAGTTTATCGCTGCGAAAACTGCAAGGCCTTGTACCTGCCGCATCCTGAGGAGATTAAGGTGAATGTCGCCGGGCAGGGCATGGTCTCGGTGTTTGGGCTGACGCTGCCCCCGAAAGAAAAGTAGGGGAGTCCCGGCGGTTAGTCGCGAGCGCCGCTAAGGTTCCGTCGCGAGCCGCGAGTCCTGAGCAATAAAAGCTCTGCTGTCTATGTTCTGGGGTCAAACGAAAGCTTACATGCACGCCGCGCAGTCCCGCTGGCAAACCGCGACTCGCGATTCGGAACTCACTGCATGAACACCTCCGACCTGATCTACGACTGGAACAAGAATGTCCCCCCGGGATTGAGGCCGCCCGGGCCAGTCCTGCTCAACGATGAGAGTCTGCGTGACGGCCTGCAGTCGCCGTCGGTGCGCGATCCTTCGGTGACCGAGAAAATTGAAATCCTGCATCTGATGGAAGCGCTAGGCATTGACTCGCTCGATCTTGGGCTTCCTGGCGCCGGCCAGCGCGCGGTCGAGGCCGTAAGTGCACTGGCGCGTGAGATCGCCGCCTGCCAAATGAAGATTCGGGCCAACTGCGCCGCCCGCACGCATGAGAACGATATTCGTCCCATCGCGGAAATTGTTCAGAAAACCGGTCTCCGCATCGAGGCCGCTACGTTCATTGGGTCCAGTCCCATTCGCCGGTTCACGGAAGGATGGACTGACGACTTCCTGCTGAGCACGACGGAGAAGGCGATAAAGTACGCGGTCTCCCTCGGGCTCGACGTCATGTATGTCACCGAGGATACGAGCCGCTGCGATCCGGCAACGGTGAAGCGCTTGTACGCCACGGCGATCGAGTGCGGGGCGCGCGCCATCTGCATTTGCGACACCGCCGGCCACGCGACGCCAATGGGCGCGCTGGCCCTGGTGCGGTTCGTGATGGAAGAAGTGGTCAAGCCCTCGGGCGAGAAGATTCGCGTCGATTGGCATGGGCACAGCGATCGCGGCCTGGCGATCGCGAATTCCATGGCCGCGATTATTGCCGGTGCAAACTGCGTTCATGGATGCGCGATCGGGCTCGGGGAACGCGTCGGCAACACGCAGATCGATCAGATGCTGG
>JASHPL010000049.1 GCA_030038125.1 Candidatus Sulfotelmatobacter sp. | reverse complement strand
TGCGGCGCGCCGAGACCAACAAACGCGGGAACGAAATATACACCGCCATTGTCGGGAACCGATCTGGCAAGCGCTTCGATCTCCTCCGATCTGCGAATCAATCCCAAGCCATCACGCAACCATTGCACAACGGCTCCGCCCACGAACACGCTGCCTTCGAGCGCGTAATCGATGCTGTCGCCAATTTTCCACGCAATGGTGGTGACGAGCTGGTTGGAGGAAGCAACACCGCGGTGGCCAGTGTTCTGAAGCATGAAACATCCGGTGCCATAGGTGTTTTTCGTCAGGCCGGGTTGGGTGCATCGCTGACCAAACAGCGCGGCCTGTTGATCTCCGGCAATGCCAGCAATCGGAATGCCTTCGAGCCCCGGAACGTTGGCTTCGCTGAATACCTCACTCGACGAGCGCACGCTCGGGAGCATGGCGCGAGGGATACGGAAAAGATCGAGCAGTTCGCTATCCCAATCGCCGGTATGAATGTTGAAAAGCATCGTGCGGGAAGCGTTGCTGAAGTCGGTGGCGTGAATCCTGCCGCCCGTCAATTTCCAGAGAAGCCAGGTATCGACCGTGCCGAACGCAAGCTCCCCCCCTTCGGCAAGACCGCGCGCGCCACGAATGTTTTCCAGAATCCACGAGATCTTGGTCGCAGAAAAATACGCGTCGATCAACAGCCCTGTACGCTTCTGAATGAGCGAGCCGTGACCCTGCACGCGGAGTTGCTGGCAGAAATCCGCGGTGCGGCGATCTTGCCAGACAATGGCGTTCGAAATCGGCGCACCGGTTTCGCGATTCCAGACGATGGTGGTTTCACGTTGATTCGTAATTCCGATCGCAGCGATGTCGCGTGGAGTAGCGTTCGCCTTGGCGAGCACTTCGCGAGCAACTTCGATCTGCGAAGAGGCGATCTGGGCGGGGTCGTGCTCGACCCATCCGGGCTGGGGAAAGATCTGATTAAACTCGCGTTGTGCGATGGCGCGGATCGCCCCATGCTGATCGAACAGGAGGGCCCGCGAGCTGGTTGTGCCCTGGTCGAGCGCTAGAACGTATGGCATAGGTGAAAAAAAGAACCGATTCCTCGCGGTTTTCACAGCGCAAGCGCGGCTACTGACGGCTCGGAATCACAAAATTAAAGTGAACAGCGTGAGTAAAACTCGCGCTCTTTCCAGTTATGACCGCCTTCGTCCATGATAGGAACTTCAGTTTCTTGCTAGTTCTGTCGTCTTCTCAGGCCTGCCGCTGCCTGGTTCCGCAAGTTGGGATCTCCTTAAGAAGCGGCGGATTCCGAAATCGTAGATCGCCGCTCCGATCAAGCCTCCAAGCAGCGGAGCGACGATGGGAATCCACCAGACGCGGGTTCCATCGGTGAGGCCGTTATTGCGAAAACCCGCGATGACCGTAAATAGGCGCGGCCCGAAATCGCGGGCGGGATTAATCGGATAGCCATGCATTGCGCCAAAGCTCATGCCGATGGCAACCACGACCAAACCGATCAACACGGGCGTGAGATTCGCGCCCGGCGGCAGATTGAACTCATCGGTGATCGCGAAAATGAGTAAAAGCAAGAGACCGGTCCCGATCAATTGATCAAGAAAGCCAGCTTGTGGGAGGCCAGGAAAAGCTGGAAAGGTCGTGAATACTCCTGCGGTGTGCTGCAGTTGAGGATCGACCCGGCGAAATGCGGGAAGGTAATTCCAGAAAACCAACGCCGCGGCGACGAAAGCGCCCGCGCTTTGCGCGATCGAATAAGGCAACACTTTACGCCAGGGGAAATCGCGAAATACAGCGAGGGCCAGAGTGACTGCGGGATTCAAGTGCGCTCCGGAGATCTTGCCCGCAACGTAAATTCCCATGGTGACGCCGAGGCCCCATCCGAGGGTAATGTTGGTATAGCCGCCGTGGATGATCTCTCCGAGATTCCCGGAAGGGAAGAGAACGACCATCGCCACCACGCCCGCGCCGAAAAGAATCAGTACTAACGTCCCCAGAAATTCGGCTATTAGTTCCGCCATCAACGTGGGCTTTGGATTCATCATGTTTTTGGAATCCGGAACGGGTCGCGAAGTAGTCTATCAGGGCGGCGAGTTCCTACTTCTCGGCCTCCACATACAGGCTTTCATGGCGGCGGACGTCCAGTTCAATCTGATCAATCTCGGGAATCGCGCTCTGGCGATAGCTGCTGACTTGTACCCGCTCAAACCCTGCGTCGCGCAGCAACCGCACCAATGCCTTACCATCGAACATCTGCGAGTGGTTTGAACCCGGATGCAGGAAATCCTGCAGCGAATGGTTCAGGCTCAGACGCGACAGGAAGGTTTGTGCCGCCAAGACGCTGGTGTCCGCCAGATACTCGCGGACGATCAACTCCAGGTCCGGAACCACGATCCGCAGAATCCCGTGTGGCGCCAGCACACGACAACAGTCTTTGGCAACTGCTCCCGACTCCGCTGGCGTGAAGTGCTCAAACGCGTGCGAAGAGTAGATGTATCGGGCGCTGCCGTCCGCGTAGGGAAGCCCTTTGCGCACGTCATAGTGCTGCACATCCGGCGGCCACGCCGGTGTTTTAAACAGCCGAGTCAACACAGGAATTCGCGAGATCCAGATCGTCGGGGAATTATCCAGGTTCTGCCAGCCGCCGATTCCCGAAAGACCGCACCCAATGTTGATCTTGAGTTCCCCGTTCACCCTCTCTTTAGACATCGTTTCCGAATCCTAGCACGAACAGCACAGCGATCACCCTTGGTCCCCGGCGGTTCTCGGCGTTGTTTCTTCCCGTCGACAGGGGAGATTCGGCGCTCGAACGTTCTCGTCTCCAAGGAGGCTCTAAGAACGCCGTCACGGCTGGCATTACTTCCCTGTTACTTCGGTGTTCCCTGGTGACAAGCCTTTGACATACCAAGAGGATGGGTTCGCTAAGCTGGCCTCACTTCGAAGGGAGATCAGCTATGAAAGTACGCACACTCATAGCATTCTTATTTCTCGCACTGCCGTGTTTCGCCCATCACACGGCGGTGGTGGTGAACAAAGAGAATGCGCTCGACAATGTGAGTTCCGCATATCTCGCCAGAATCGTCCGCGGCGAGATCAAGAAATGGCCCGACGGTACGAGCATCGTTCTTGTGCTTCACAGGGACACAGGCGAGGACGAAAGCCTCGCACGCTTGAACAAGATGTCTGCTGCCGAGTGGGGAGCCTTCCTGACCGCGCACAGGGACTCCATTCACCTTCTCGACAGCGATGCCGATGTGCTCAAAATCGTACAGTCCGAGCTGGCGCGGTCGGAATCATTGAAGTTCGGTCGGTGGACAACAGCGTGAATGTCGTACGGGTGGACGGGAAGCTGCCCATGGAACAGGGCTATTTGCCGCACTAGAGCGGGGATGTCGTGTTCGGCGGGGGGTTCTGCGGACTTACGCTCCGCTGGACAGCCGAGGGCGGCTGTCCCTACATGGATCTCGCGGTCTTTCCCTCGAGGAGATGGAAATATCGGCGTGCCTTCTTGACGTCGTGTGCGATCTGTTCACGCAGGGCGTCGACGGAAGGAAACTTGATTTCATCGCGCAGGCGATCAAGAAAACAGATTTCCACTTCCGTATCGGGAGTCAGTTCCAGCGGATGGAAATTGAGCAGATGGGTTTCGATGGCAAATAGCTCTGTGCCGAAGGTCGGACGATTCCCCACATTCGTCACGGAATCGAATTGCTCCGCTGCCACTCGCGTACAAGTGATGTAGACGCCGTCTTTGGGCACCAATTCCTCGTAGCGAGCCAGATTGATTGTGGGCACCGTGTACTTCTGTCCGTAGCCGCGTCCTCGCCCCGGCGTCCCCAGAATGCAGAACGGCCGCGCCAGCAAATGCCGGGCGCGACTCACGCGTCCGTCGCGCAGCAGCTTGCGGATGTGGCTACTGGAAACCGATTCTCCTCGCAGCGTCATCTCCGGATAGACTTTTACTGCAAACCCCATCTCGCGGCCAAATTCGGTCAGGAGCTGCACATCGCCGGACGCTTTATTTCCGAATCGGAAATTAAAGCCTTCATGCACCTCGCGCGCGTGCAGCTTGTGTTGCAGGATTTGCTCGGCGAACTCCCGCGGGGACATCAGGGAAAGATCGCGCCCGAACGGGAGCAGCAAGGCCGCATCCACGCCGGTTTCTTCCAGCAGGCGCAATTTCTCGGGAGTGGGCGTGAGCAGCTTTAATCCGGATTGCGGACGGAGAATCCTCGCCGGATGCGGTTCGAACGAGACCGCGACAGCCTTTGCCCCGCTTTGCCGGGCGCGCACGACGATTTCGCGCAAGACATGGGCATGGGCGCGATGCACGCCATCAAAGTTGCCCACGCTTATGAGCGTGGGCCCGAAGTCAACGGGAATCTCATCCAGTGTTCGGAAGATTTGCATGAATCGGGAACCTAACCGCCGAAGCCGCGGAGAGAACCTTTTTTCGGATATGCCGATTCCATCTCTGCGTCCTCAACGTTCTCTGCGGCGAGTGGTTTCAGATCTCGAATTCTAACTTCAACCCGTCGTGCGCCAGTCGCACCTGCCTAGGTAAATTTGCGTTGGTTGCCTCGTGCGCCAGGTCGTGACAGATGTGGGTGAAAAATGCCCGCTTCGGTTTCAGCCGATCGACAATCTCAAGCGAGTTCTTGACTGTCGAATGCGTCGGATGCGGCTTGTGACGCAGCGCGTCGAGAAACAAAACGTCCAGCCCTTCCAGTTGGTGCATCGACGATTCCGGAATCTCGCTGTGATCGGTCAGATATGCCCCCGACCCAAAACGATATCCGTAGATCTGGGTTTCGCCGTGAATCAGAATCACCGGGTCGAATCTGACGCCGAAGACATCCACAGGACCGTCGATCGGCCGCAATTCGAGCAGTGGCAAGCCGCCGAATTTATAGTCCGCGTCAAAAATGTAGCTGAACATCCTGCGCAGAAACGCCGCCGCATCCGGCCTGGCATAGAGTGGAAGTTTATTTGGCTTGTGGCGATAGCTGAGAGGCCGGAGATCATCGATCCCAAGAATGTGGTCGGCGTGAGTATGGGTGTACAGCACCGCGTCCACGCGGGTGATGTTTTCGCGAATGGCTTGGGCATAAAAATCAGGCGTGGTGTCAATGAGCACAACTTTGCCGCCGTACTCCAGCATGATCGACGGACGGGTGCGCCGGTCGCGCGGATCTTCGGAGTGGCACACAGCACAGTCGCATCCCAGCGTGGGGACGCCCATCGATGTCCCACTGCCGAGCACGGTTAATGTAGCTTTCATCTCTTTCTGATATTAACGACCGCTGGTTCCCGTAGCCGGTCCGGGTTTTGGAGGCCGGGCGAGCGCATTGGTAACTTCGACATAGGCCATGCGCAGTTCATAGAGACTGTTTTGCAGAAAATTTTCTTCCGCCGGCGTCAGGTTCCCTTTGGTTTTCTCTCCGAGCAAACTCAGCGTGTCAATCGTCTGGCGTGCGCCTATGATGTCGATCTGCGGCTGCGCGCCCTGTTCTCGCATCAAGCCAAGTTGCAGCATCGCCGTCATGTAAAGCGAGGCCAGAAAGCGCTCAAAAGTCATTTCGAATTCTTTTGCCGAGCGCCCGCCCATTTCCACTTGTGAATCCAGCTCTTTCGAGGATTGCCGGTAGGCCGCGGCTTGCGCCTCCTGTTCGGCCGCGGTGGGAGGGACCGGCACGTCGCGTTCTGATGGCGTGGCCGCCTCTGTAGGTTTCGGCATCTTCTCGGCCGTCTTGGTCGCGGTCGATACTGCAGATTTCGGCGTCTCCACTTCCTCGGCGGCATCTTGGCGCAACTCGCCGTCGGCGGTGAACAGCCGCCGATCCGTTACGGTAAATCCAGATTCTTGTTTCTTCTCAGCCATGACTCATTCCTCGAGCAGAATTTGTTGCGGCAAGGCCGCGCCACTGCAATAACACGGGAACTCAAGCTGGACGTTGCTCGAGAGCGGGACTCTCCCGAGCCAGGGAATCGTCGCTGATGGGCAACGGCACAACGCGTGCCTTCCACGGGGCGATCGTGACCTCGCGTCCGGGCACGCCGGCTTCCCGCCGGATGTATCCGAGCGCGACCGTTTTTTCGGCGCTGCCGGCGCGAACCACCGCCGTACTCGTGATCTCGCCTACTTCCTTTTCGGCCGCGGAAATCTTGGCACCGGGCGGGATCGAAGCCGCTCCATCGATGAGAAATCCTGCAAGTTTGCGATGGACTGCGCCTCGCGATCGTATGCGTTCCACGATCTCCTGCCCGATGTAGCATCCTTTGCTGAAGTTCAAGGCCCGCGCCTGCTCCGTTTCCTGGGGCAGGTCGCGTTCGTGGATGTCTACCCCATAGCAGGGGATTCCGGAGACAACACGGTGCAACTCCAAAGCCTCCCACCCCAGCGGCGTCGCGCCCGCTTTGAGCAACGCGTCCCAAATCGGCTTCACTTGCGCCGATTCCATCCACACTTCGTAGGATTCGAGCACTGGGTCGTCGCTGCGCACGATGGTGCAGGTCAGGCATCCGCAATCGCAATTACACTGAACCGTGTGCAACTGCAGCGGCTGCAACTCGGGAATTTCCATTCCGGCCGCCTGCAGCACGGCGCGCGATTCCGGCCCCCCCAAGCCCAGAGCGGTGATCTGCTGGCTCAGGTTCGTCAGGTGAACATCGTCCATGATGATGTAATGGTCGAAGGTCGCCACAATTTTTTCGATTTGGCTCGCGTCGGTGTCGATCATGAAGGACTCGCCGCGGTTGTAGGCGTAAAGGTCGCCCAAAATGTGCCCCTGCGGATTCAGCAGAAACGCATAGACGCCATGTCCGGCCGTCAGGTCGCGAATATTATTTGTCACCATGCCGTTCAACCAGCGCACGCGATCGCGTCCGGTCACAGAAAGTTTCACCCGATATCCGAGATCGTAAACGCCGCAACTCGCGCGCAAGGCGGCAAACTCCTGCTGAGGATCGGAGAAAGACGCGGCAGTAGTCGCGCCGCGATATTCGCCGACGCGCTTCGCGCCTAATTGTTCGGCATGACTCCCAAGAGCTGTCCATTCCATAGTTATGTCTTGATTATAGCGATTGTGTTAACGTTCCTGCCGTGAACCCGCGAATCAACCAGCAATCCAAGAAGCGCATCGCCGTGATCCCTGGAGACGGCATCGGCAAAGAAGTGATTCCGCAAGCGCTCCAGGTGATGCAGGCAGCTGGAACTGCCGTCGAATTCACGGAATTCGATTGGGGCGCCGATCGCTACCTGGGCGACGGAACCACCGTTCCACCCGACGGCTTTGCCATGCTGGGTCGCGATTTTGACGCGATTCTGGTCGGCGCATTTGGCGATCCGCGAGTCAAAACCAACATCCATGCCAAAGAAATTCTTCTCGGCATGCGCTTCAAGATGGACCTTTACGCCAACGTGCGGCCGGTCCGTCTGCTCGATGCCGCGCTTTGTCCGCTGAAGGATGTCGAGCCGAAAGACGTCGATTTCGTGGTTGTCCGCGAGAACACCGAAGGCCTTTACACCGATGCCGGTGGAGTTTTCAAACAAGACACAGCCGACGAAATCGCCACGCAGGAGGACATCAATACACGCAAAGGCGTGGAGCGCATCGTTCGCTATGCGTTCGAATATTGCCGGCAAAACCAGAAGCTCGACGGCTCGCCGCGAGGCAAAGTCCTGATGTGCGATAAATCCAATGCCATGACCCACGCCGGCGGCCTGTGGCAGCGCGTATTCAAAGAAGTCAGCGCGGAATATTCGCAGGTAACGGCGCAGCACATGTACGTCGATGCGCTATGCATGCAGATGGTACGCGATCCGCGCCAGTTCGACGTGATCGTCACCAATAATATGTTCGGCGACATCATCACCGATCTCGCCGCCGCTTTGCAGGGGGGGTTGGGCATGGCCGCCAGCGGGAATATTCATCCTGGCCGCACCTCGATGTTTGAGCCAGTGCATGGATCAGCCCCGCCGATCGCGGGAAAAAATATCCCCAATCCTTTGGGCGCGATTTTGACCGGTGCGATGATGCTGCGCCATCTGGGATTCACGCGCGAACCGGACAAGATCGAAGCTGCCGTCCTCGAGGCGGTCCGGCAGAAAAAAACCACGCAAGATATAGGCGGAACGCTCGGAACGCGCGAAGCAGGAGAGTGGGTGGCGCAGGCCGCACGAGGATAGTTCCTACTCCCGCCTTCCCGCGAGCAGCGCCAGTTCCCGCCACTTCCAGTGGCAGTCCACATCCACGAATCCAATCTGGCGCAGCCAGGCGAGTTGCGTCTCCACATCGAGCAGTTTGTTGGAGCGATCCTCGGTTTCCACCGTGAATCCGATGCCGTGCAGAAACTCTTCGTGTAGTCTCGGCGTGGGCGAGGCCACATGCTCGAGATTGCAGAAAACGCTTCCAGGATTGAGCCGATCGAAAATTTCGGAGTATAACGCTCGCTTGCGCACATCCACGAGATGATGAATGGCAAAGCTGGAAATCACCGCATCGAATTGGCCCAGCCGAGGCAAGGGCTCATCCAGATTGTGCTCGACCACGCGAACCCGCGCATCCGAGGCGAACCGCTTGCGCACTGCCTCCAACATGGCCGGAGAAAAATCGACGGCCACGGCTTCCACCCGCGTATCGTCCTGACGAGCCAAGAACCGCAGGACGAACGCAAGCAGCCGTCCGTCGCCGGTGCCAAGATCGAGAATTCGCCGCGCCTGCGCAGGGAGGAACTCGAGCAGCGCCGCTTCTCCTTCTCCGCGATGAGAAATCGAATCGGCCCGTTCCAGATAGTCCTGCACGTGCTCGCGAGAAGACCACAGATTCACAGGGTTGGCAGTGCTCATGAGGTAAAGTATAGGGAAACGGGTACACTCAATCTTAGTGAATACATCGGGGTTGTCTTTCATCGCGGTTCGAAGGCTGCTTTTGGCAGTTGTATTGTCTTTGGCCTTGTGCGGTTTGCCCCTGGCGGCGCAGACGGCGCCGCAGGAGGGCGAAGCCGGGCAGAGCGCACCAGCGCAGTCTCCGGAGGATCAGAAACCCGCTCCGCCGGCGTCCGGCAGCAATCAAGAGACCGATCAGGATAACAGCCAGGAAAAGCCCGAAATCAAAATAACTCCCCGAGAAGCGGAAGAACTCTTCCACTCGGTCGACGAGATTCTCGAATTCGACAGCAAGCAGACCGGTCTTCCCATCAAGAAACAAGTCAAGCGCAAGCTGACCAGCCGCGATGAGGTCGTCGCCTATCTCACCAAGCACGTCAACGACGAAGACACCAAGCGGCTGCGGCGATCCGAACTCGTGCTCAAAAAATTCGGCCTCTTGCCGCAAAGCTTCGATCTGGAAACTTTCCTTGTCGCCTTGCTGCGCGAGGAGATTGCCGGCTATTACGATCCAAAAACCAAAACCGTTAACTTACTGGACTGGGTGCCGATGGACGAGCAGGAGCCGGTCATCGCGCATGAACTGACCCATGCCTTGCAGGATCAATCGGTCGGTCTCGACAAGTGGATGAAGCGCGGCGATAAGGATCTCGGCGAAATCAGAAAAGATCCCACCCCGACCGACATTGAAAACGACGAGATCGACGACGCCCGCGAGGCTGTGGTGGAAGGCCAGGCGCAGGCCATGATGTTTCAGTATGCGCTTGCGCCGACTGGGCGCTCCATCATCGACTCTCCTGATCTCTTGCAGTCGATGGAAGAGGAAACCCTGACCGGCACGCCCGGCACCAAGGTCTTCAACGAAGCGCCTATTTTTCTCAAAGAATCGATGACGTTTCCCTACAGCTACGGCATGGAATTCGTCGTCCAGCTGATGCAGAAAGCCGGCAAAGACACTGCGTTCGCCGGACTGCTCAAGAATCCGCCGCACACCACGCGCCAGATCATGCAGCCGGAAACCTATCTTTCCGGGGAAAAAATCGACCCCATGCCGGTGCCGGATTTCAAGCGCGATTTCAAGGAGTATCAGAAGTTTGATATCGGAGCTATGGGCGAGTTCGACGTGGCCGTGCTGATTGAGCAGTATGCCGGAAAGCCGCTCTCCAAGCAGATGTATCCCGCCTGGCGCGGCGGGTATTATTACGCGGCCAGAGCGAAATCGAATCTCTCCGCCCCGCTGGGACTGCTTTACGTGTCGCGCTGGTCGAGCCCGGAAAAAGCCGAGGAATTCGCAGAGATTTATGCCGACTCTCTCCCGCACCGCTACAAGACGGTTACGGTGGCGAACACGCCTGCGATGGAAACGTCCATTACGCAGAATTCATCGTCCATCCGCAGCGATCTGTCCGTGAAAACTGTGGCGCAAGACGAACCGTCATCTCAGAGTGCTCCGTCGAGTGCTAATTCCGAATCGGATTCCGGTTCCGATTCCAACTCGAAAGACCAGCTCAAGCCAATCGGCCGGCTCACCGGCCGTCACACGTGGGATACGGATGAGGGCACAGTCGTGATCGAAGAACATGGCAACACGGTCCTGGTCAGCGAAAGCCTTGACCCCGATACTACCGCTGCCCTGGAAAAAGAAGTCTTCAACAAGTAGAGATTGGGAAGTGCGCGGGCTTCGGAACCAACTGTGTTGGCGAACGGAGAACCGCGTCGAAAGGCCACGGAAAAAACAGGGAGCTCGCCGTCTTCAGGGTACAAGTGCGCCTACCTACGGCTCGGAATGACAAACTTAAAAGACTTAGCTGCTGTCTTCGGCTGGCTGCTCTCGCTCGAGAAGGCTCAGAGCGAACTTGTGCCCTTCCCAATTATTACTAGCTTGGTTCCTTTTTGAGCAGCTTGTCAGCCGCCCAGCGCAGACACGCGCTCCGTTGCGGCAGCCTCGCTAGGAACCATGTCGGGCTCGCTGATTGGCACCCAGTTTTTTCCGCCGTGGCTGGCCACGTACATCGCCAGTTCCAGCCGACTCCACACGCCCAATTTGTCGAAGGCGCTGCGCAAATGATTCTTGATCACCTGTTCCGTTGTGCCCACGATTTTTCCAATTTCGCGATTCGTCAAGCCCTGCCAGACCAGTGTTGCGATCTGAACTTCCTTCGCAGTGAGGTGTTCGCGCGGGGTCATGATTGCGCCTCCTGCCGGTCAAATACAGCGGTCGCCAGTTTCACGCGTTTACGGCCATCGCGGATTCCCGCTCGCAGAAACAGGGTTCGCAAATGCTGTTTCACGGTGCGCGGGCTGATGTTGAGCTGCCCCGCGATTTCTTTGTTGCTGCAGCCCTGTACCAGCAAATTCAAAACTTCCTGGTCGCGGGGGGTGACTTTGATGTGATCGATATCCAACATGATGACTTTTTCTCCTGCCTTCCTCCTTTCGCGTTGCACCCCCTTCGCCAATTCTTCGTTATGAGAAGCCCCTCACATAAACCATTCAATAAAGACGACTTGAGGGATTGGACTTGGGTTTCGAGTAGGGCGGCGGTCGCTGGGCAGAGGTGAGCTTTCCATTTTTGGAAAAGGAATCGCTCCCCTTCCAATTCCTGTTGCTTGAAAGATAAAGAAAAAGCAGAGGATCGGCTAATTCTCTTGTGCGTGGCTGTGCCTCCCGATCAGGCACGCTGCCGTGAAGCAATTCTCAATTTGGGCAGGTTCTGCTGTTGCGCCGCAGTTTTGCACAGCGTCCAGGGTGAACTTTAAACTCGCATCAAACGAGAACCCAGAGCTCAAGTTCTCGCTGCTTACATTGGCGTGGTGGAAAATCAGCGCTCTGGCATGCAATTTCTTGCGCGTTACTTCCGTCACCCGATGCTGGAAGCTTCACCCCTTGCAATCCATAGCGCATAGCTTTGTCTGCTCTGCGTCCCATGTGGCTGTAAACTGTTGATGCAGTGCGAGGAACGCCTTTCTCGGCCCTGGCGATTCGCATTACCGAAACCAACTTCACTTAATTCCCCAAGCTCGAATTTCTTATCCTGGTACCGGACTTGCACTAAAATAAGGCATCCCTGCACACGGGATCGTGCGCTTCGGACAGCTTCCGGTGGTGGAAAAACAAATCGTGTCCGAGAAAAACCACAAGCCAGCCTTCGACGAGCAAACCCTCGCCAAGATCCTGGAGGCTGCTTACGTCTTGCAGGAGCATAACAGCAAGGTTCGCGAACAGCAGGAGCGCGAGGCGAGCCAAGCTGAATCGACGAAACTCGAAGCGGCAAAGGCCAAGGCTCAAGTTCTGAATTTCGATACACCAGAGACAGCTGCCATTCATGCCTCGACATCCGCCCCCGGCGTCAAGTCCGCGGCCAGAACGTCCCCAGACCAGACGCCATCGAGTGAAAACTTCACGGTCGTTCTGTCGCAGATTGTCGACACCCAGCATCAGATTCAGTCGGAACATCTCGATCTGGAGCCGGCGATGGCTCTAATCGCGGAGCGGTCCCGCGAGATTACGCATGCCACGGGTGCGGGAATCGGCGTGCTTGATGGCTTGAACGTGCGTTATCGGGCCGCCGCCGGTTCGCTGACTTTGCCCATCGGAAGTGAAGTTCCCATGGAGAAGGCGCTCGGCAGTGCGTCTTTGCGCATCGGGCAAGTGATCCGCTGCAGCAACGTGAATCTGGAGTTCCTGGTGGACGCCGAAGAATGTGAGAATCGCGGTATTGAATCCTTAATTGCCGCTCCCATCTACCACTCGGGCACTGTGGCGGGCACGCTCGAACTCTACTATGGCATGTCCCAGAGCTTCACCGAATCCGATGTTCACACCTGCCAGTTTATGGCTGGACTGGTGGGCGAGGTGCTCTCGCGCAACGAAGAAATCAGCTCTAAGAAATCTCTGGCCGCGGAACGCGCAGCCATGCGCGACGCTCTGGAAAAACTCAAGCCCAACCTCGAAGCTTTGATCGAAAAACCTTCGCTCAAGACTTCCGTAATAACCACAGCGACTGCCCCCGAACTCGCGACAGAGGCTCCCGTCTGCAATAAATGCGGCAACCAACTGGTTAGCGAAGAGCAATTCTGCGGGAAGTGCGGATCGCCTCGCACCAGCGATCATCCCGCCCGAACCATGCAGAGCAAGGTTGCCATGCTCTGGCAGATGCAGGAACGCCAAAAAGGCGACGATCCGACTCCAAGCAACGGTTCCTCCAACGCACACGCTTCACCGGTAGCTTTCGATCCCTTCACGGAGCAGAATTTCTCTGTCGACGCCAGCGAATCGGAACTACCCGAATTATTTTCTTTTCCCGAACCGAAAACCGAATCCCCTGCGGAGTTGCAAGAACCAAGTCCCGCGCTGGAGTTGGTCCCAGCCACTAAGAACCTCATGGTAGAAGCGACTCCCCCCGAGCCTGCCGCTAAAGCATCCGAGTCTCCGGAGCCGACCGCGGTCGAAGCCGCTCCGCGGGTGAATTGGAATTCGGCTGCGGCAGCCCGCGATTTTCTGGAGCGTCTCGCCCGCGACAATCGCCATAGCGCTTTTCTCCGCTTCCTCAAGGCGCGCAGGGGCGACATTTATCTGGCGATCGCGGTCATCCTCGTGGCCTGCGTGATTCGCTGGGGAATCTGGTCGAGTCCTACCGTTGGTTCCAATCCGGCAGCAGCGGCAGCCAGTCACCATCGTCCCCAAGTCGAACTTTCCCTGTTTGATCGGATGCTCATCAAACTCGGGCTGGCCGAAGCGCCCGATCCGCCCGAATACAAAGGCAATCCCGACACCCAGGTCTGGGTTGATCTCAAGACCGCCCTTTACTATTGCCCGGGCACCGATCTTTACGGGAAAACCCCCAAGGGCAAGTTCAGTTCGCAGCACGATGCTCAACTCGATCAGTACGAACCCGCCTTTCGCAAAGTCTGCGACTAAGTAAAATTTCGAGACGATCCGCGTTTGCCCCTGATTACCACCGGTTCCAGTTTGGACGGAGCGTCGCATCGTCTGCTGCTAGGCGAGATTTCAAGCGTTCATTGTTCATCGTTCCCATTTTGGTGCTAGACCATAAAAAATCGATGTGGCAAATGGCACAGAGGCGACGCTCTGCGGTGGGGATTTTGGCCACAATTTTCGTCGCGAAGGAGCCACGAAGCGCTGCGTGAAAATGTACTAACCCGTTTGGTGCGGATATTTACGTGCTCTTTATATGTTTCTCGGGCGTTTGGTGGCCTGAATCGTGTAATTTGTGCCGAAATTTCATGGAGACTTGGAAGTTTCGTCTAAGGTGTTCACCCTAAACAGGTATTGTTTAATCCTGTAGTCACAATTACTCTTTGCGGGATTTTTAAGTTCTTTTCTGTTGTCTGGAACGGGACGTGCTCAGCCTGCCGCTCCCGTATCCCGGGATGAGTCGATCCTGACATTCGCGGAATGCGTTTTTCTCCAGATTTTACAAGGAAATCTGCGATGTTTGGGTGCTTAGGCAAGTGGGAAACGATCGTTGAAACCCGCCGCGGCAGATGCTGCGGAATCTAGAAAACGCTTCCGGGCAGCGCCCCGATCCTGTGGAAAAATGGGGCTCCCACGTCACGGTGGAAAATCGGGGGGCAATGGCATCGTGGATGCAAGTCATTGGGAAAGATGGATCAACTAACACCCATGATCGGAAGGGAGAACAGCAACGAGGGTATCCGGATGAATGATCAAAGCGTTCGGCTGGGCCCGCGCGAAAAGCAGATCGTCGAGCTACTGTTGCAAGGTTGTGACAACGCCGAAATTGCCAGTCAACTAAAAATGGCACGGCGAACTGTGAAAGCTCACTTTAACCGGCTTTTTCTGCGGTTTGGCATTACCGGGGGGATCAAGCGAGTGAAACTCGCCACTCTACTTTATCGGAGGCAATCATGTCTGCAGACGGGCGCTATGGATCCCGTATCCCAAATGAACGCGAACAGCGAGTCATCCAACTTGTTGCCGAAGGCCTGAAAAACCGCGAGGTGGCTCAGGAAATCGGTACTACTGAGCACGTGGTGAAGAATTATCTGCGCGTCATCTACGACAAGCTCGGATTGTGGAATCGGGTGGAATTGGCTTTGTGGTATGAGTCGCGCCGCACGGGCCCAGCGGTGATGGTATAACCCTTTTCCTATTCACCTGTGTCGAGGAGAAGCAACAGAAGGTCAGAGTTGGTGATCGGAACCAGCCAACGCCGGTAATCCTGAATGGTTTTACTGACAACCGAAGGCCTGCAAATTGCGTAACAGCTCTGCAGCCTCTTTGCTTCCCTTGTTAGCGGCGGCGTCAAGCAAGATGCGTCCTTGATCGCAGTTTTTCTGGACGCCGTCGCCGCGCAGATATAATCCCGCCAGCAAAACGGTAGCTTCCCGATTTTTCTTAGCCACCGCCTTCCATAGCCATTGCGACGCTTGTGCGCTGTCGCGTCCTTTCGCGTTGCTGCCATTCAGCAGGTCGCGCGCCAAGGCCAGTTCCTGCGCACCATTCCCCGGACCGATTTCGGCACTCGCCGACGTGTCTTGACTCGTACGATTGGTGTTTTGCGCTGGCGCTAACGCTTGCTTCGGCGGTCGTGAGGTCGTGTCTGTGCTCTCTGTCTTCGATGCCGAAGCAGAAGGCGGGTTCACTGCAGCCGGGTTGTCGTTCGTGGCTGATGGCCCAGGTGCAGGTGCGATCGGAGGATTCGCCTCCGCTGCCGGCGCCTGCTGCGGAAACTGTGTTGCTCCCATCGGCGCCTGACCGCTCTGATACGCCATGTATCCCAGGACAGAGAAGATGGTCGCAAACAGTACGCTCAGGTAAAGCCGATACGAGCGCCACAACGGTGTCGATCTTTGCACTTGATCGCCCCAACCGTTGTCAGAATCGCGTCCGGGATATGTATCTCTCGACTCCGCCGATACAGTATCGCTGAGGTGCAGAATCGAACCGAATTCCGGACCGTCGGCGGCCCGAACCTCGCGGTCGCGTCCTGTGCGTACAACTCTGTATCCGTTCGCTGTGCTGTTTTGAATCGGATGGCTTAGCTGCGCTCCGCAACGACCGCAGAACCGTTCCTGCCGCGAGCTGGACGCGCCGCACTGCGCACACACCACCGAATTTGCCGGCGACGAGAAAATTGCCGGCGCTTTCCTCCGCTGTTTGTCTTGCGGGCGCAGCGACGGCAGCGGATCGGCTTCGGATTGTCCATTCCGTTCCAATTCATGCAGGAGTTGCAGCACAGCCTCATCGCGTCTTTCTGGCGGATTTGTGGAATACACCTCGGCCCACCGTCCCAGGTTCTTATTCAAGATTGGATTCAGCAATGGATTCAGTTCCGGGCGCGGCACAGTACTCGGATTGGGGGATTCGTCGCTTTTGATCGGCACTGTTCCTCCTTAGCCAATCTTAGACGAAAGGCGTCTGATTAAGATTTCACCCGGTCCCCGGAGGTTGTCAATCCAAAATCCTCAATCGATCGAAACTTAGTGCTGCTTGGAGCGCGTCCAGGCAGCTTTTCAGGGGGAGGAGATTTCTTTTCGTGTGTTTTTCCTAAGTGTTGTCGAGATCTTGCAACTCGACCACAGCCAAGTTGGAGCGAGTATAGTTCCGATCTTTTGCCAGATGGGAAGACTTTTCTGGCACATCGCGGATCTCAATTCCGGCCTGACAATCGCAGATCTTTTCGTCACAGGGATAAACCATGAGGGCTTCTATTGTCCGCCCGTCGCGCCTTGGCGCATGATCTCGGAAGAACTCGCGAACGAACGGAGGATCCCAAGCTGTCCACTGAAGAATAATGAAGAATATTGTGATAGTCCAGGTGCGCCTTGCATGCTGATCTAAGTCCCACGTTTAAGACGGGCGAGTCAAGGCGAACCTGCGCTCCAGAGTCACCACGAGTAGCACGAGTAAATAGCAAAAGCCTCTCCGATGATTTTTTCGGATTTCGTAACAGAAGTGAATCCTTTGAGCGGGAGACGCCTGATAGGGGACATATTTCCTCTGGGACAACTCCTGCCATGCCGCCGCACTCCCAAGGTTCGCGAAAACCTTATCGGGCGCCATCCCTGAGGAAGCTCACACTCGAGCAGGCGCGATTGATTTGCATTCCCTATGCCTGGATCGGTGAAGAGGATGCAAAGGAACTGTTGGAATGGCTGTTTCCAGAAAATTTAGCAACGCAATCTCAGGATTCCAAATTCAGTGCCAACATTCAGAGGTCAGGCAGTCGATGAGGGTCTTGCCCTTCGATTTCGAATCCTTGATCCAGTTCAGAAACTCAATCCCACTCCTACGGTGGCGGTGTCAGATCTCCAGCTGTAAAGGTTATAGGGATTGCCTAAAGTCGGGGAAAACTTGAAGAATCGCGTTTCGTAGGCGCCGCGCAGATACCAACTGCCGAAATTGCGACCGACGATGCCACGCAATGTGTAGCCGTGGTCAAGACTGGGATTCGGATAGGGTGAGGGTCCGGAGGACGAGTTCGAAAAATGCGGATGAAATTCCGGCACGATTTGCGCCTCGACGAAATAATCTTTGTCGGCCCCGAATTTGTAATTGAGAACCAGCGGCAATTCCAGCAGCAGCATATTCTTGCGAATGAAGGTCTGGTCGTTGTAGACGCTGTTCGGCAAATTGATTCTTCGCACCTGCACGTGAAACCCCGCCGTAAAACGGTCCGTGAAATGGAACATGGGTCCGACGAAGGCGGCGAATTCGTTGGCATGCTGCGCGGTGCCGGTGGGAAGCCGGACTTGTCCCCCGAGATAGATGTCAGGGCTCTGTTGCCTGGGCTCGCCTTGATAAATGGCATATTCGCCGTTGATCTCGCCGACGCCGGTGGTTGCGGCCGGCAGCGGGCCAAAGTGGTCGCGGATTGCACCGAAGTCGACTCCTAAGTAGCCCCGTGATTCCTCCGGCGGCAGTTCCGGAGCCGGCGCCGGTTGTTGCGCGTAGGCCGAACAAGCCGCCAGAAGAAAAAAACAAATACTGATGATCCAAGTCTTGCTTGGCTCGATCACGAATCCCCTCCCTCGTGGGAAAAAGTAAAAGTGTACACTCCTGCGAATACCGGCGAACAGCAGACACCTGGTTTCAGCGCACCGCTGATTCTAACGATTTTCAGGTGATCAATTTGTTTCAGATGCCGAAGGTACGGAATTGTATGTTCGCGCGCGGCTTCGCGGGCTGGGCGAATGCTGCAGTGCACACGCTCTCCGCATCTCCATAAACGGCACGAAAGCGCATCCAGAAACTTCCATTTTGCAGCGCTTCGCGAATCTTCGTTGGCTTGTGGTTTATGGCCCTGGGGATGCGCTTTTGTGTCCTATGACAATCGTGACGGTTCCGCTTACAATGTTGGAAAGGAGTTCCATCGCAGCGAACCAGCGCGCAGTTCGTCCCGCAGAAAGTGGATCCGAGTGAGCCCCGAAAAAAGCGGTTGGTGTGGCTGGTGTGCGTCCCTGGCGAAATAATATCGGCGAGAGCGAATTTTTGATATGCGAGCGCGCTTCATTTTCGGCATTGGTCTTGTCGTCTCAGGTTGCCTGAGTCTGTCGATGCTTGGATCCGCCGCTGATGCGTCCGCTGCGAACATAAGGACGCTGGCCGCGGGCGTCGACGCACATTACGACCATCTCCGATCCCTGGAAGCCGACTTCACCGAGGTCTACCGCGGCGCCGGCATGGATCGCACCGAGTCCGGGACCTTGTGGTTGAAAAAACCCGGCAAGATGCGCTGGCAGTATCGTTCTCCCAGGGAGAAGGTATTTGTCTCAGACGGGAGAACTGCGTGGTTTTACGTTCCGGGCGACAGGCAGGCGCGGAAGGAACCGGCGAAAAAATTGGAGGACATACGCTCGCCGCTGGCGTTTCTCTTAGGCAAGACCAAGCTGGAGAAGGAGTTGCATGGATTGTCGCTGGCCCCCGACATCTTTCCACTGGAACCCGGCGACACGGTGTTGCGAGGAGTTCCGGCAGCAATGACGGATCAGATCAGCGAGGTCGTGCTGGAGATCGGTCCTGACCACCAGATTCGGCGAATTGTTCTGCAGGATGTGGATGGATCGAGCACGGAATATCGCTTTATAGATCAGAAGGAGGATGTCGCGGTCGCCAATTCGCAGTTCGAGTTTCAGCCGCCGCCTGGAACCGAGACGGTGGAAGGATTGGAACCCTGAGGGTTACTTGCGTACCACGCCGGGCAGGTTACGTCGGCCTGGCAGGCTTAGAATGGACAATTGGGGTGCTAGACTGAGGCGAAACGAGCCCCTCCAAGGTAGAAAAACCGGCAAATGGCGGAATTTGTCGTAAAAATCGCGGACGAGCGCGGCCGAATCCAGCAGCACGTCGAGCAGGGGTATTCGGAAGCGGAGGTGCGCGACCGGTTCGCTCAGCAAGGATATCTCGTCTACTGGGTGAAAGAGCAGGGAGTGCTCTCCGGCGGGCTGCGGCAACGGCGCAAGCTGAAACAGGCAACATTTCTGGTTTTTAACCAGCAGTTCTTGACCCTGATTCGAGCCGGATTGCCCATCCTGAACGCTCTGGAACTGCTGATCAAACGTCAGAAAGACCCGCTATTGAAGCAGATTCTGGAAAACGTGCGCGATCGGGTCAAGGGAGGTGAGCTCTTGTCCGATGCTTTCGCCGCCCAGGGAATTATTCCGAAGATTTATACGACCACTTTACTGGCGGGGGAAAAGAGTGGCGCGATCGACGAAGTGCTCACCCGATACGTTAATTTTCAGCGCATGTCGCTATCGTTTCGAAAGAAGCTGTTCGTATCGCTGATTTACCCCACGTTATTGGTTTCGGTGGTCTTGGTCATGGTGACGTTTCTGTTCACCTACGTGGTGCCCAAGTTCGCCGAGCTGTTCAACAGCCTCGACGCGAAGCTGCCGGCGATCACGGTGTTCATGCTGGATGTGGGCCAGCATGCGCAGAAATATGCTCCGTTCGTGCTGGTCGCGCTGATCGTGGGTGCGTTTATTTTATGGCGTTGGAAGGACACGGATCGGGGCGGGGATCAGATCGATCGCATGATTCTGGGCATGCCTGTGCTGGGCGAAATTCGCCTGAAGCATCAGGTGGCAAGTTTTTCGCGAATGTTATCTACGCTGCTGCAGGGCGGCCTGCCGCTGGTTCCAGCTATGGAAACCGCAGGGGCTTCCATGAGCAGCCGGCGCATCTTAAAAGGCGTGACCCGCGCCAGCGTTCGGGTGCGCGAGGGACAGGGACTGGCTAGCAGTCTGGAGGAGCAGGAGGTTTTTCCCGAGCTCGCGGTCGAAATGATCGAAGTGGGTGAGTCGACCGGCGCGCTGCCGGCCATGCTGAATTCGGTAGCGGAGTTTTACGAGGAGGACGTGCAGACGGCACTGGGCGCGGCGATGGCCCTGATTGAACCTCTGATTCTGATCGTTATGGCGGTGTTTGTTGGAGGCGTGCTGATTTCCCTCTATCTGCCGATCTTTACGTTGGGAGTGCGTTAATTAACAAAGCGCGCCGGGCGGACGATTCGCGTGACGCCGGTCCGGCGCTTCGGAGAACAAAAAGCATTCGCCTCAGGATGACAACTGTGGATGGGTAACTGAATGGCAATGGCAGAAAAAAAATCAGTGTTCGTGAATGGCGGTAATGGCGGGCCGATCAGCCCTACCGGCAATCCGGTCAGCGATCTCGAGCGCGCCCAGGATATCGCACGCCGCTATCGCTGTGAATTCGTAGATTTGACCAGCTACGAACTCCATCATGATCTTTTCAAAAAGATTCCTGTCGAGTTGATGTTCCGCTACGACTTTGTGCCGCTGGAGGAAACACCGGACGGCCGGCTGGCCATCGCTATTGCCGATCCCAGCAAGCTGATGCTGATCGACGAGATCAGCCTGCTGCTCAAGCAGCGCATTATCACGAAAGTTTCCACCCTTAAGCAGATCTCCGACATTCTCAAGAAGACGGAACAGTCGCAGCGCGTCCTGGAGGAAGCCAGCGAGGGCTTTACCATCATCCGCGAAGACGAGGCGACGGGCGCGGAAGAGACGCTGACCATCGACAAGCTGACGGCGGCGGGCGATACCAGCCCCATCATCCGCCTCGTGGATACCACGATTTTTACCGCGCTGCAGCGGCGCGCGTCTGACATTCACATTGAAACCCGCGACGATTCGGTCGTAATCAAGTTTCGTATTGACGGCGTGCTCACCCAGGCCATGCCGCCCATTGGGAAAGAACATCATTCGACCGTGATCTCGCGTATCAAAGTCATGAGCGAGCTCGACATCGCCGAGCGGCGCGTACCGCAGGACGGCCGATTCCGCGTGAAATACAACGGTCGCGCCATTGACTTCCGCGTTTCCATCATGCCCTCGATTCACGGCGAAGACGCCGTGCTGCGCGTGCTCGACAAAGAATCGATGAGCGAAAAGTTCCGCACGCTCACGCTTGACGTTGTCGGCTTCGATGAGGACGATCTGCGGCGCTTCCGCCGCTACATCAAGGAACCGTACGGCATGGTGCTGGTTACCGGTCCGACGGGCAGCGGCAAGACCACGACGCTCTACGCCGCGGTGAATGAGATCAAGACTGACGAAGACAAGATCATCACCATTGAAGATCCGGTTGAGTATCAGTTGCGCGGAATCACGCAAATTCCGGTCAATGAGAAAAAGGGATTGACCTTCGCCCGCGGCTTGCGCTCGATTCTGCGCCACGATCCCGACAAAATCATGGTCGGCGAAATTCGTGACGCTGAAACCGCGCAGATCGCGATTCAATCGGCCTTGACCGGCCACCTGGTTTTCACCACCGTCCATGCCAACAACGTAGTCGATGTGATCGGACGCTTTTTGAATATGGGCGTCGAGCCCTACAACTTCGTCTCGGCGCTGAACTGCATTCTGGCGCAGCGGCTGGTTCGTTTGATCTGCGACTCCTGCCGCACCGAAGTACATTATCCGCCGGAAGTGCTGGAAGCCAGCGGACTCGATCCGGTGCAATGGGGCAACGTGCCGCTTTATGAAGGGCCAGGATGCATTGAGTGCGCGGGAACGGGATTCCGCGGGCGGAGCGCGATTCATGAACTGCTGGATTTGAGTGACCGGATTCGCGAGATGATTCTGGCAAAGCGCCCGACCTCAGAGATTCGCCGCGCCGCGCGTGAAGAAGGAATGCGCTTCTTGCGCGAGTCGGCGCTGGATAAGGTTCGTCTGGGTTTGACGACCTTGAAAGAAATCAACAAGGTGACGTTCATCGAGACGATGAGATAAGGCAAGTCTGCTTGAAACGTGAAACCTTGAAACCTTCAATGGCATGAGTCCGAATTCGAACATTGCGAGACCGAAGGTGGCGTGTGAGATTGCCGCCGATCGTGTTCTGGCCGGCCGGCTCACCGACCATGGCAGCGTGCTCGAGGCCTGCGCCTCGCATGAACTCGCGCCCGGAAGCGTGATTCCCGACCTGGTGGAAAATAACCTGCGCCAGCGCGAGAAAGTGTGCGACGGGATCGACTCGGCACTGAGCACTGTCGGGGGACGAACCCACGATGTCATCGCGATTGTGCCGGATGCGTCGGTGCGCGTCATGCTGGTGGATTTCGACACGCTGCCTTCCGATCGCGAGGAAGCGCTCGGGGTAGTGCGTTTTCGCCTGAAAAAATCTCTGCCCTTTGACGTCGACAAGGCGAAGGTTTCCTTCCACGCCCAGAAAATCAACGACGAAATGCGAGTTGTGGCCGCGGTGGGATTGGCCAGCGTCATCGAAGACTACGAAGCGGCTTTTCGCGATGCCGGATTCAGTCCTGGTGTGGTGTTGCCTTCCATGCTGGCTGCTCTGGGTGCGGCCGATGGCAAGCGCCCCACGCTGGTGGTGAAAGTGGATGCGCGTACCACCAGCATTGCAATTCTGAATGAGGATCAACTGCAGCTGTTCCGCACGCTGGAGAATTCGCGCGGCGTCACGATCACGGGAGAACAATTGGCCGAGGAAGTGTATCCGTCGGTTGT
>JASHPL010000007.1 GCA_030038125.1 Candidatus Sulfotelmatobacter sp. | reverse complement strand
AATTCCAATAACGCTTGACTTTATTTCTAACACAGGCGGGACTGCGTACTTTAGCTGGAGTAGCTCCTGCAACCTTACGACAAACTTGACAGTTACAATGGGCACAGGTGGTCAATTTGTTGCCTCAAACGTAAGCGGGAGTATTCAAGTGAGCGGGACCGAGAATATTGACGGTCAAACCATCACCGGTCAGATTGTGTTTTCTCTAGCGAGTTGTGCTGCCAATGGCGCCACCACCAGTGGCAATTTCTCGGTCACGCTACAGTAGTCTTGTGTGGCCTTTTAGCTTGGCTAAAGCTAGAAGAGAGAGATTACACCTTGACAACTGACGAAATCCGAGAGAATCCCCGGTAGTGGGAACCTGGAATGGCATTGCGGCGGTTCGTTCGTATCGCTCGCGTTTTTATCCGGAGGAGGTAAGGGGCCTACCTGGTGTGAAATTTCACAATATGGGTGAGATGCGGGGTAAGGAGTTAGGAAGAGGCGTTGGGTCTTGCTCTCCCGTTTCGATGACCCAGTTTGTGAATTCAAGAATGCGATTAACAACCAACTTGCGCAGTTCTTCGTACACTAATCGTTGATTATCCATTTTGCAGTTCTCCCCGGGTTTGGCGTGGAGTTGAACCATGTCCAGCATGTAAGCGTGGTCGAACTCCTCGCCGGAAAGCTTATCCAACCGCGCCTTGGTCGCTTCGGCGGTTGGCGACAGCTTGTCAGGTAATGTTTCTTCTTCCTTCTGGGCCACCTGCTTCAGCTGATCATCGTTTTTTGTGTGATCATTCACCATCCGCTCTGCAAACTGCTTCACTTCCGGTGAGGAGGCCTTCTGCTCGGCCAATTGGCCCAACTGGACTTCCGCCAAATCGGCGTAGCCGGCTTCCCTGAGAAATGTACTCTGACCCACCGCTTTGGTCTTCGCCGTCATGTGTTCGGTGCTGGCGCTGGGTTTACTTTGCGAACTGCTCGTCTGTGCGAGTGCCCCTAACCAACATAGGGCTGCGATTGCCGCCGGCAGAATTGCCTTCTGAATGCACTCATGAACGTCCTCCTCCCAATCACGCATCTTTTTCGATGTGCCACTGGCGGGCAAGGTTGGGACGATTTCGCCAAAATCGAGAGCACGACGAGCGACGTGATTTTGAGGACCAGCTAATAGGAAAACGTTAATCCCGCTGCCGGTTCCGGCTGACGCCAATTAGGCGGCAAGCGGCAGTTCTAGGCCTAAACTTTTGCAAGCTTTTGGCGACGCAATCAGTAACATCCGATCATCGTGAGGGAGAATGGGATGCTGCGTTGGCAAGGGCATCCCGACGTGCGTTTCAGGCAAGTAGCTTGCCCGTGTTGGGGATGGCACGCCTGACCGAACTTGACGCAAAGATGGAAACCGGGCGAGAGCAAATCTGCGTTTTTCACGACCGAGAATTGGCTATGAAGTGGCTGGGTATAGAAGTTCCCCGAGTATAGTCACCTGCGGGCGTTCTTAAACGAATTCGATCTTGCGGAATGTGCCCTGCTCGCCTCCATCAATGGGCTGAAACCCAGTGCCTCTCATGCACCCGATGCTCGCCGCATTCGGAGTGGTATCGAAGTGATCGAATATTTTCGTGAGAGCCAGAAAATCGTACATTTTCGAGTGTTAGATGATGGGGGATCAAAAACGGGCAGCCAAAAACATTGCTCGGGTGGGGCTAACCGTCCTGCTGCCCTCATCTCTCGTTACGCGCAATGCGCTCCCACCCACCGGGGGGTAAGCGATCACCAAGCCGAGATCATCCACCACGATTTCAGCCGAGAATCCAGTGTTGCTTTCGTACCGAAAGGTGTCTTTACTCAACCGCGTGTAGCGTTGCGACAGCGGTTCTACCGTAAGATCAGGGAACTTGACCCAAGCGGCGATAATCGACGCGCTGCTTCCGACTTGAAGATTGAGACGCCTGATCGGAAGAGTATTGGTCGCAGGCGTCAGAGCGAGATCAACGTCATCGCAGCCACGAATCACGCGCAACTCCTGACCTGAACTGCGCCAAAGGCCACGGCTCTCCACGCTGAGTGTGAGGGTCTTTACGTCGTTTCCAACTCTGCGCTCGACCTGCATTCTGTGAGTCAGCCAGTTCTGGTCGCAATAGATTTCGTAGCTCGCCAGCGTCGGTCGCTGATCTTTCATGACTCCGACGACTGTGCCTTTCAGCAGCCTTCCGTTGTGGGCCACAGACCAAAATAGTCCATACTATTGAGCAGCAGATTCTTCCAGACAACCACACGTTTGAGATCGTCGACCATTAGCATTTCCTGTGGCTGCCAAATTGTACAATTGCCGTTGCTGCCATCCAGCTGCTTTCGCCGCGAAGGCTACCGACTGCCTATGGCCTGAATCTTGCGAAAGGCGCGGGGAGGGGGAAGTAGAGAGGGCACGATGAGCAAAGTTCGAGTAGCTGCTTTCTCGGTTTCGTTGGACGGTTTTGGAGCGGGGCCGCGACAGGATTTGAAGAATCCGCTGGGGGTGCGCGGGACTGAACCTCATGAATGGTTCTTTCAAACGGAAGTATTCAAGAAGAGGCAGGGGCAGAGCGGTAATGCCCAGATCGACGATCTGGTTCGCAGAGCGAGCGGACGCCGTGGTGTCGATAATGACTTAGCCGAGCGGTCATTTGAGAATATTGGAGCATGGATTCTGGGACGAAATATGTTTGGCCCGATTCGCGGGCCGTGGAAGGATGATTCATGGAGAGGCTGGTGGGGCGCGAATCCGCCATTCCACACACCAGTCTTTGTGCTCACGCATTTTGAGCGTGACCCTCTCATGATGGAAGGTGGGACGGTGTTCTCCTTCGTTACTGACGGAATCGAGTCCGCCCTAGCGAAGGCCAAGGACGCGGCTCAAGGCAAAGAAGTCCGCATTGGCGGGGGTGTCTCGGTGATTCGGCAGTACCTTGCTGCGGGAGTCATTGACGAGATGCACTTGGCTTTTGCGCCCGTCCTGCTGGGCGAAGGGGAGCACTTGTTCAGCGGAATTAATTTGCACGCGCTAGGATTTGCTCCTACCGAGACGCTTATGGGAGAGAACGCGTTCCACGTTGTTCTTAGAAAGTGACCCCTGTCCTTTGCTGTAGGAGGGCTGCCCTTGAACACTACGGAGACCAATCGGCGTATCGCAGAACAATTCAATGTGGCGCGTTCAAGGGTGAGTGGGTCGTCGTCCGATGCGCCCAGCAGCCGACGACGCAGTTGATCTTTCCCGTGAATTAACCTGATCCGCACCGTGCCCGAGCCGCTAGACGCACCCGTAGCTGAGCCCAATGTTTCAACTCCTGAGAAGCGCCGGAAATACTTGGTGACGATCGCTGGATGCACGGATTGCCACACGCCACAGGACGCACACGGGCAGCTGCTTGCTGGGATGGACTTCGCGGGAGGATTCATTCTTGATGTGCCGTGGGGCCGCGTGGCGAGCGCGAGCCTCCCACCTGATCCATCGGGGATTTCTTACTACGATCAAGCCATGTTCACCGAGGCAATCCGCACGGGACTTGTCGGGGCACGGAAGCTGAACCCGATTATGCCTTGGCACACCTACGGAGGAATGACGGACGAGGACATTGGCGCTATGTTTGTCTATCTTAAGACGCTAAAACCTGTGCGGCATCACGTGGACAACACAGAGCCGCCGACGTTCTGCAAGGTCTGCCGCCAAACCCATGGGGGTGGAAACCAGAACTAGGAGTTGGGCTTGGGTTCGAAAATCTACGAAGGATAAAGCTTGTTGCCGCTGCTTCGCACAAATGTCAACGATTGAAGATGTAAAAGCCGCTGACCGAAAGATGAATGAAGCTAAGATTGCTCTTCAGCGGTACACCGAAACGATCCGCGAACCATCCGTCCGACCACAAGCTTCACCGTCGCCTCGCGGAAGAGTTGAAGCGAGCGACAGACGCCTATCTTGCGAGTGTTATCAATCTGAAGGGGTAGCGCGGAGAGGTTCGAACGCTACGACCCATCACTCACTGGGCGAGACAGCCTTGACTTCTTCAAACGTGTGCGCCTGCGCATTCCAGCGAAAAGCGTGCCTCCTGACCTCTGGCTGCGGCGCATTGTCCACTGTGCAGTGGGTTCCCGTGCGGATCACTCTCAGGTTATTCGCATCTCACGTTCCCATCCACTAGAGCGTCATGATGGACGCTTTCTCCGAGTCTTGGAGATGGGGTGATGTATTTACCGCTGTGTCGAGAAGTGTGCTCGTGAACTGTCCTTGTGTGGCAAAGAATGTTCCGCTCATGTAGCCAGCAGCGAGTATAACAACCCCA
>JASHPL010000006.1 GCA_030038125.1 Candidatus Sulfotelmatobacter sp. | reverse complement strand
GAATATCTGGAGCGGCACTGCAAGAAAGACTCCTCGGGGCAATTAATTAGCCTGCGCAGCAATCGTCCTGTGACGGCGATTATTCCGGTTCATCTGTACGGACAAATGGCGGACATGGACGCCATTCTCGACCTGGCCGAACGTTTTAATCTGATCGTGATCGAAGATGCTTGCCAGGCACACGGTGCAGAATACTTTTCCCGCAAGCAGGGCCGCTGGATGAGAGCGGGTTCGATTGGCCGGGCCGCAGCGTTCAGCTTCTATCCAGGGAAAAATCTTGGCGCTTGTGGTGAAGCCGGCGCGGTCACCACCAATGACGCGGAACTCATCCAGAAGATCAAAATGATCCGCGACCACGGACAGGCCAAGAAGTATTACCACGACATCGAAGGCTACAACGGACGCCTCGACGCAATTCAAGCCGGACTTCTGCATGTAAAGCTGCGCCACCTAGCCAAGTGGAGTACGCAACGCCGCGAACGCGCCGCCGAATACAATCGTCTTCTCTCGGCCGCGGATTCGGGCGTGATTCCACCGTACGAGCCCGCTTGGTCGAAGGCGGTGTATCACCTCTACGTTGTTCGCACCGACGATCGCGAAGGGCTGATGGATCACCTAAAGAACGCAGGCATCGGCACCGGCATCCACTACCCCATTCCACTGCATTTGCAGAAGGCATACGAGTTCCTGAACTATCGCAAGGGAGACTTTCCGGTGACGGAACAAGCCGCCGCTGAGATCGTCTCGCTGCCCATGTTCCCGCAGCTCACAGATGAGCAACAAGTTCGTGTTGTTAATGCGATCGTCGACTTCCCAGGGAGCGGTGGCTTAGTCGAGCAACCTTCCGATTTGCCGGAAATGGCGGTAAGGAGCATATAAGTTCGATGCAAATACGAATCGAATCCAGACATCTGAACGACGTGGTAGTGCTAGTTCCGGAGATCTTCCAGGACAGCCGCGGCTTCTTTTCAGAAACTTTCAGAGCCGACCAATTCGAGACTTTCGGTCTGCCGACACATTTCGTCCAAGACAATCACTCGCGATCAACAAAGGGAGTGATCCGCGGCTTGCACTTCCAATGGTCCCCGCCGATGGGAAAGTTGATGCGTGTCACGGCTGGTTCCGCATTTCTGGTGGCCGTCGATATTCGCAAGGGGTCGCCAACCTGCGGAGAGTGGGTTGGCACGGTAGCTTCGTCGGAGAATCGCCGGTGCGTTTGGGCTCCGGCTGGATTCGCGCGTGGCTTCTGTGCACTCTCGGATGCGACCGAAATTCAATACAAGTGCACCGGGATCTACAACGGGAATGCGGAAGGGGCAATTCGATGGAATGATCCCGCTATCGGCATCGAGTGGCCGGCGGAAGATCCAATTATTTCGGAAAAAGATCGAAATGCGCCCTTGTTAGGCGATTGGCTGGCCTCTTCCAACTCCTACCATTTCACCTACCGTCGTGAACTCGAATTTGTGAAGGCTTAAGGAGACTTGATCATGAAACTACTGATTGCTGGCGGTGCAGGATACCTGGGATCCGTGCTGATTCCAAAATTGATAGAGCGTGGCTACAAGGTCGACGTGGTCGATCTGTTCTGGTTCGGTAATCACTTGCCCCGTCAGACCGGCATTCTCAACAAAGATATTTTCCAGCTCACGGTCGAGGATCTAGAACCATATGATCAGGTCATCTTTCTTGCCGGACTGTCGAACGATCCAATGGCGGAGTACTCGCCGAGTAAGAATTTTATCTTCAACGCCGCGGCTCCAGCCTACCTTGCTTATATCGCGAAGATTGCAAAGGTGAAACGCTACGTTTACGCATCGTCCTGTTCTGTATACGGCTACACTGAGGATGAACTTTACGACGAGACCCGTCCGGTCAGCTCTCACTATCCCTATGGAATCTCCAAGCTCCAGGGCGAGCAGGCGGTCACGCAACTGATCGATGACGACTTTTCTGTCATCTCGCTACGCAAGGGGACAATCTCTGGTTACAGCCCGCGCATGAGGCTGGACCTGATCATCAACACGATGTTCAAGTCCGCCATGAAGGACCGGGTAATTACGGTCAACAACCCTTCCATCTGGCGTCCCATATTGAGCATTGAAGATGCGGCAACAGCTTATATTCGTGCCATCGAAGCGAACCAGAAAATTTCCGGAGTCTTCAACATTGCCTCGGGAAATTACACTGTAGGAGAAGTTGCCGATCTGGTAAAGAGCGCGATTCAGGAACGAATGTCAAACAACGTAAACCTGGAGATCAAACACATCCAGGATATCCGAAATTACAAAGTCAACACGGATAAGGCCGCGAACGTTCTCAGTTTTCATGCTACTGGTAACGTGAAATCGATCGTTTGCAATTTGATTGACAATTTTGATAAGTTCCGCGACCTGGATAATCCCGTCTACTCGAACATTCAGAGCTTCAAGAAAATGGACAATGGTATCCAGGTGAATGAAATGGTGGGCGCTGCTATATGAAGGTTGCGGTTATCGGTGCCAACGGACAACTGGCTGCGGACGTAGTTCGCGAATTCGAGAAAAGTGGACACGATGTCGTCTCTTTGGTTCACTCGGAGCTCGACATCGCGGAAATCGACTCGGTATCGTCTGCTCTCCGCGCTATAAGACCCGAAGTGCTCGTAAATACGGCAGCTATGCACCATGTTGAACGGTGCGAGGAAAGTCCAAAGACTGCCTTCGCAGTTAATGCCCTCGGCGCGCGAAATTTAGCCCAGGTCACATATGAGTTGGGAACCCGACTTATTCACGTGAGTACCGACTACGTTTTTGACGGCAAGAAGTCAGCTCCTTATACCGAAACCGATGCTCCTCTTCCTCTCAACGTCTACGGCAATACCAAACTCGCTGGCGAGCACTTTATCCGCAGCCTCAACCCGAGCCACTTCGTATTGCGCACGTCAGCCCTTTATGGCAAGCACCCGTGCCGGGCTAAGGGTGGTTTGAACTTCGTGGAATTGATGCTGAAACTGGCTCGCGAGAAGGGTAGCGTCCGCGTGGTTGATAATGAAGTCGTTACGCCGACCCATACTGTTGAGCTGGCAAAGCAGATAGTTGCCCTCAGTCGTTGTGATGCATACGGGCTGTATCACGCAACTGCGGAGGGCAGTTGCTCGTGGTACGAGTTTGCGAAAGAGATTTTTGCAATTACCAATACCAAGGTTCAGCTTCAGATTGCGGTACCTGGAGAATTTCCCGCCAAGGTCCCCCGCCCCGCCTATTCCGTACTTGAGAACCAGGCATTAAAGAAAGAAAGCCTCAATTTGTTCTGCAACTGGCGCGATGGATTATATGACTATCTAGGAATTGCCCTGCGCTTAACCGTGCTGGCCCACTCATAGCTCGACTTCACTTAACAATGCCATGCCTCAATCTTTAGCCAAAACCGAAGAACTCTCAGAACAGTCGATTGAACCGAGTTCCGCCTTTCACCGATCGCACGCGCAGTGCGTCTGGATTGATCTCGACAATTCACCGCATGTCCCATTTTTTGCTCCGATTGTGGAACAACTGGAACGCTCAGGCTATAGGGTCTTGATAACCGCTCGAGATTGTTTTCAAGTCTGCGACCTGGCCGACTTATACAAGCTAAACTATCGCCGGGTCGGACACCATAACGGCAAGAATCGAGTATTGAAATTGGCAGGCCTGTGCTGGCGCGCCTTACAGCTTGCCCCGGAAGCACTCCGACAAAAACCTGTTCTTGCCGTCTCGCACGGTTCTCGTTCGCAATCTCTGATCGCGAGCGCGCTAGGTATCCCAACGGTGATTATTGGGGATTATGAGTTTGCTCGTGTCCTGATACAGCCTACATGGTTTATTACGCCAGAAATTATTCCGGACACCAATATCTCGGGCAGGCAGGGACACATTCTGAAATATCCCGGCATCAAGGAAGACGTGTACGTACCTGCATTCAAGCCGCTTCCGGGAATTCTGGAGAGGCTTGGGATCGATGCGCGCGACGTCTTAGTCCTGGTTCGACCTCCTGCCACAGAGGCACACTATCACAGGCCGGAGAGCGACGAGCTCTTTGAAGCTGCCCTCAATTTCCTAGCTACGAAACCACACGTTAGAATTGTTCTTCTTCCTCGCAACGAACGGCAGGCTGCAAGCATTCGAGCCAGATGGCCGAGTCTTTTCTCGACCGGCCAGATCATTGTCCCAAACGAAGTAGTGGACGGCTTGAATCTGATTTGGTACTCGGATCTGGTCATCAGCGGAGGCGGCACGATGAATCGGGAAGCAGCCGCCCTTGGCGTGCCGGTTTACAGCATCTTTCGTGGACAGATCGGTGCTGTGGACCGTTACCTTGCAGCGACTGGACGTATGACTTTGATAGAGGGAATAGAGGAACTGGAGACGAAGCTTGACCTGGTCAAGCGCGATCGGCGGATGGCAATCCGGGCGAGTCATTCTCCGGCTCTCGCAACCATTGTGAACCATCTGACAAGCATCCTGGAAAGAAAGCGCGCCACTGCCCCACCCGTGTCAGCATGACAGCCATAGCGCTCCAACCGCTGGACAAACCGAAGATCCACCAGTTGCTGGAATTGGCGATGCGCGGGCTTGAACCCATGTTCGACTCGCAGCAGGGACTTTTTTGTCATCGACTCTGCCAGTCTGGATCCCAGCTGACCAGAGAGGGAATCTCTCAGCGCTACACGATCATGACTCTGCTCGGACTTCTGCGGGCCAAATCGATCGGCCTGCAGTCGCGCGTCGATGTGAACGCGACCTTAGACCAACTCTTAGCAGATGGTGGGTGGATCAACAACGTAGGCGATCTGGGATTACTGCTCTGGTTGTGCTCGCACGCCTCCGCTCGACATTTACGTCAGTTTCTTACGAAGTTCGATCTCAGTAAGGCATTGGAGCGCTATTCCGATGCGCAGAGCCAATCTACGATGGAATTGTCATGGTTTTTGACCGGCCTCGCGTATGCCGACGATAAAGGTGGCCGACAGAACCAGGATTTCGCGCGACTGGCAACAACAACCTACCAATTGCTGACCGCTAACCAGGGTGCGTACGGTCTGTTTGGACACATGAACAGACGGCGCTCCCTAGCGGGTTGGGTGCGGGGACATGTGGGAAGTTTTGCCGATCAGGTCTATCCGATCTATGCTTTCTCCTGCTTCGCGAGGACCTACGGCGACGGCGATGCCATGGAACGGGCGTCCCGCTGTGCTGACGCCATCTGCAAGCACCAAGGGACTCTCGGTCAATGGTGGTGGCACTATGATTCAGTCACGGGAGTGGTAGTAGAAAAATTTCCAGTGTACTCGGTCCACCAGCACGCGATGGCACCCATGGCTTTGCTGGCGCTT
>JASHPL010000048.1 GCA_030038125.1 Candidatus Sulfotelmatobacter sp. | reverse complement strand
TGCCTTTACCAAATCCAGAAGTGTGCGCAAACCCATTTGAAAACGGTCCCGCATTGTGGGGATGCGTCCTTTGCCAAAGGCCTCCTTGAGCCGAGGAAAGGCCCCTGTCGCGAGTTGTTTTCTTGCGAAGTTCAGATCGATTTTCGGGTCATTGGCGGTTTCGCGAAGGGAATATCCGAAGACGAAGTCATCGATCACTGCAAGCAAAGCGAGCTTCTCTCGGGTGGTCATGCTTGTCCCGGCAAGCGCCTGCAAGCACTGTTCCATGTGGCGCATCGCGTTGACGCCCGGGGGAGCTGACAACATGGAGGAGAGCGCCCAGGGGTGCCGCAAGAAGACGTCACGTGTCCGAGTCGCGATCACCGTCAGTGCTTCGCGCCAGTTCGCGGGCAGCGAAGGCACCAGCACCTCACCCATGAGTGCATCGTCCATTGCGGCAATCAGGTCGGCCTTGGTCTTAACGTAATAGTAGAGGCTCATCGTACCAACGCCCATTTCCTGGGCGATCCGCCGCATCGAAACCGAAGCGAACCCTTCAGCATCGGCAATTGCGAGGGCGGTGACGGCGATCTCTTCACGGCTCAGTTGTGGGACTCTTGACATTCGTACACTGTACCATTAGCCTGTTCGTACAATGTACGACACTCAGGTAATTGTTGTTGGCGCTGGACCGACTGGATTGACGCTGGGGATCGAACTGGCGCGGCGTTCCATCGCTTTTCGTCTGATTGACGCGGCTGAAGAACCCTCCCGCGGCTCGCGAGGAAAAGGAATTCAACCGCGCACGCTGGAAGTGTTCGAAGATCTCGGAATCATCAGAGCGATCCTCAAAGCTGGCATGCCCTATCCGAGAGTCTGCCTGCACCCAGGCCCGTTTTCGCTGCGGCTTGGACCATTAGGCGGACGCAACCAAGCGACGGAGCGCGTTCCTCATCCGAATCTCTGGTTGGTTCCGCAATATCGCACCGAGGAGATCCTGCGTGAGCGCCTGGCACAGCTAGGTGGTCAGGTTGAGTTTGGCACGGCATTCGAGGGGGTGTCGCAGAGAATGCGCGGAGTACAGGTCCGTCTCTCCACCGGGGAGTTGGTGACAGCGGAATATCTGATTGGCTGCGACGGCGGTCACAGCGCGGTCAGGAAGGCGCTGGGATTGGGCCTGCACGGAGAGACCCTCAAAAGGGAGACTGCATTCGTCGCCGATGTCAACGTTGACGAACTGGACCACACAGATTGGCATGTCTGGCCCTTCGCAAAAGGAGGTTCCATCGGCCTTTGTCCGCTGCCCGACCCTGACCACCCTTCGCTTTTTCAAATGATGTCGCCCAGAGAGCCCGTAGAAGGCATTGAGTCGGCAATCCAAAGAGTCGCGGGATGCCATGTCTCGCGGATCGCGTGGAGTTCGATGTACCGGCCTGCGGTCCGTATGGTCGATCGCTTGCGGCTGGACCGCGTCTTCCTTGCAGGTGATGCAGCGCATTTACACCCGCCTACTGGCGGTCAAGGATTGAACACCGGAGTTCAGGACGCTTACAACCTGGGGTGGAAGCTTGCGCACGTTCTGCGCGGCGGTCCTGAGTCACTGCTTGACACCTACGAGGCTGAGCGCCTCCCCGTTGCGGCTGCGGTACTGGGGCTGAGCAAGCAGATCTACCGCACACGCTCGCTCAAGCGCGGAGAGACAACAAATCAGCTCAGGCTCCATTACCGCACGAGTGCCTTGTCCTCGGGTAAGCCTCTTGGAGGGCTGCACCCCGGAGACCGGATGCCGGATGTAAGACTCGCTGACGGCACCAGGCTTTTCGAACAGATGCGAGGCACCCACGCCACGGAGTTCGTGATGCGAGAGGGAACACGAATCCTCATCCGTCCTGACGGTTATATCGCCTCAATCGGGAAGCAACCTGTAACGGCATTCGCAGGCGAACCTATACATCCTATTGATGCCTCTGGAACTGATTTCGACCCCTCATAGACGCACCGGGCTCGCATTCCCGGCCGAACACAAAGGATAAATGACATGAAAGCAGCAATCATCCAGGCAGCCGGCAAGTCGCCCGTATATGGAGACTTCAACGAACCCGTCGCTGGCGAAGGACAGGAACTCATCACCGTCAGCGCTTCGGGGCTTAGTCAGTTCAGCAAATCCCGATCCTCGGGCTCCCATTACAGTTCCAGCGGCACGTTTCCATCTGTGGCAGGTGCCGACGGTGTCGGGCACACTGCGGATGGGCGGCGCGTTTACTTCGTCCTGCCGGAGGCCCCATACGGAGCGCTCGCCGAAAGGACTATCGTTCGTTCTAAGCAGTGCGTTGCCGTTCCGGACGGCCTCGATGATATTACTGCGGCCGCTATCGCCAACCCTGGCATGTCCGCTTGGGCCGCTATGGTAGAGCGTGCCCACCTCAAGACCGGGGAAACGGTCCTCGTCAATGGAGCAAGCGGGACCGCGGGCAGGCTCGCAGTTCAACTTGCAAAACATCTCGGTGCAAGCAAGGTTATCGCCACAGGCCGCAATGAACGCGAACTCAAAGAACTGTCGTCTCTGGGAGGAGACGTCATGATCCCATTCACGTTTGGTCCCTCCGATCCGTTTGGGGCGAAGCATTTTGAGCAAGGGCTCATTGCGGAGTTCACTCAGGGTATCGACGTAGTGATTGATTATCTGTGGGGTGAGAGTGCAAAGACCATCATCGTTGCTATTGCGAAGGCGGTGGAAGACGCAACGCCTGTCCGCTTCGTGCAGGTTGGCGGAGCCAGTCGCGAGGAAAACATCGAACTCCCGAGCGCCGCGCTTCGTTCATCCGCCGTTCAGTTGATGGGCAGTGGAGTCAAGAGTGTTCCTTTCCCAAAGCTACTCGAGTCGATCAGGAGCGTCTTTGATAGCGTGCTACCTGCCAAACTTCAGATCGCGACAAAGACCGCACACCTCTCAGCAATTGAAGAGATCTGGGAAGACGTGCCTGGAAAACCACGCATGGTGTTCCGCATTCCGTAGATCTCGAATATCCACCGCTCGGCCCCAGATCAGGGCTGACATTCCATCAGACGACTCTCATATATAAGGGGGCCTGTAAATCAATGCCGGGCGGTTCTGACAGTGTGCGAACGATGTGTCTCTTTTCGCTAGCGAAAGAGGAAATGATGCCCCTCATTCCGTTGATTCTGGAAGGGCGTACTCGGAACATGCGATCCGGTCTCCTACGTATTTGACCTCAATCACAGTATTGGTCAAATCCCGTGCCCCGATGTGGTCGAGGGCGGCCTGGAAGAGCTCTCGCTGAAGAACGGGCGTGACATTGGGAACGATAATGATGATGCCTGGGTGCAATGGCTCCTTGTCTAGGAGCGCCAAAAAATCAGGACCGTTGTTGGTTACGAACGTAAAATCCCTCTCGCGGATCACTGGCAACAGCTGCCAGTCTTTCAGACCTCCAAGGCCTAGGAAGTTGACATGATCGGCGGCGTAACCTGCGGCGTGCGCCACTTGCACCAGGGATGTGTGCAGACATTCATCGATCAAGAATTTCATTGTCACCCGGCAAGTGAACGGCGATGACGGGTTGTCCGAATAGGCTTTGTTTTAGCCCAGGGTTTGGTCACAGGGCGACCGCGGCGAGGGAATGCCTGAACGTAGAACGGGGCGATTGCGACCTTCTCTTTGTCGAGAGATGGGTAACCTTCCACAATTTCTTCTGGAGTTGCCCCCTGGTTCAACATGTCCGCGACCAACTGGACCGGAATTCTCGTCCCTCGGTAGACGGGCGACCCGCGCATAATGTCAGGATCGGAAACAATCATCTCCTGTGCACGTTGGAGCCTCTCTAGGTCCTGATCGAGTTCCTGCCGTGCGGACTTTACTTGGACTACGAGCACTGATCCTTCTGTAAGGCAAACGACATCGATCTCGGGCGATTTCTCAATCTTTTTCGCAATGGCGCGGCGTGTGGCCATCGGCAAGAGCCGCACCCCCTTGGCCTCGAGACGCAAATATAGCAATTGCTCTCGGGTGAGCATTCTTTGGAGGGAACGCCCCGTGCGGCGCAATCGAGGCCGAATGAGGCGCCTCTCGATAAGCTTATGAACTGTGCGAAGCGGCAAATTCGCAACGGCGGATGCTTGTGCCGGGGTGAATTCCATCGTTTCCATGAGGTAATTATACCCCAAACAGGGTACAATTATCAAGATCCGCCGAACTGCCAGCGGAACGAAAGCTCTGGCGAAACGGTATCTACGACGAAGTCCAAGAAGTGATGCCGCTGCAAGGCAACCTGGGTATCGAGCGTATGTGTCAGTTGGCGCAGGTCAGCCGGGCCGGATACTACCGTTACCTGCAGGAGAAAACTCCGGTTGAAGAAGACATGGAATTGCGCTCGGCGATTCAACAAATCGTGTTGGAACATCGACGCCGCTACGGGTATCGGCGGGTTTCTGCCGAGCTGCGACGGAGAGGAATGCTGGCGAATCATAAGCGCGTGGTGCGAATCATGCGCGAAGACAACCTGCTGGCGGTGCAACCTCGGCAGTTCGTTGTCACCACCGAATGCCAATCACGAACTGGAGGTCTATCTGAACCTGGCGCGTCGTATGAAACTAACGGGGATCGATCAGTTGTGGTTGGCTGATATCACTTACATTCGACTGCCCGGCGAGTTTGTGTACTTGGCGTTGGTCCTGGATAGCTTTTCTCGCAAGGTCGTTGGCTGGGCATTGGAGCGGACGCTCACGAACCGGCTGGCGATAGCGGCCCTGGAACAGGCCATCGCAAAACGGCAGCCCCCGCCGGCCTGATTCATCATTCGGATCGCGGAGTACAGTACGCCTCGGGAGAATATGTGGCCATCCTCGACCGACACCGGATGATTCCCAGCATGAGTCGGCCGGCGAACCCCTACGACAATGCCAGTTGCGAGAGCTTCATCAAAACGCTGAAGCGCGAAGAGATTCGCACGAACTGGTACAAAAATCTCGAGCACTTACGAGCAAACATCGAAATCTTCATCGAGCAGTATTACAACCAACAACGGCTCCAGCACTCGGCTATCGCTCCCCGGAGGAGTTTGAGCGACAAGCGCTGTACCAAAGTGGAGCGGCAGATTCGAAGGGAGCGACGATCTCTTTCGTTGCTGCCTTGGCGCATCCTTCTACAGGGATGCTGGAGCAGGGGACTCAAGCGGAAGGTGTTACGAAACCCACTGGGAAATCGATACCAGGGATGCGAAGATGGCGGCCAGCGAGGTCGGCGCTTCATGGCCTACATCGAAGGCGAACACCGCAGTCAGCACACTTTGTTTCCTACGACATTGGATGAACTGATCGCACAAGATCATGTCTGCCATGTGATCGAGGCGTTTGTGGGCCGGCTGGACATGGCGAAGCTGGGTTTCGTTCGCTCCGAACCGGCTGAGACCGGACGACCTGGTTACGATCCGCGCGATCTGCTGAAACTGTATCTGTACGGATATCTGTGGCAGATTCGATCCTCGCGCCGCTTGGAAACCGAGTGCCAACGCAATGTGGAACTGATGTGGCTGCTAGGCCGACTGGTTCCCGACTACAAGTCGATCGCTGAATTCCGGCGGATGCATCGCGAGGCGGTGACCGAAGCTGGCGCAGAGCTGGTGCGTTTCGCGCATTCCATGGGCTTAGTACGTGGCGAGTGGGTTGCGATTGATGGTTCGAAGTTCCAGTCGGTGAGTAGTGTGAATCGGGTTCGCGAGCGCGAAGCGCTGAAGCGTTACCTGGATCAGTTGGAGCGAGCCGACCAACAGAATGAAGTGGAGATCGACAGGAGTGCAGTGGCCGAGGCTCTGAAAAGACTGAAGAGCGACCCGGAGCCAGAAGCGGGTTTTACGAAGATTGGACGGCAACTCACGCCTGGCTACAACGTGCAAACCGCTGTCGATACTGAAAACGCACTAATCGTGGCCCACAAGGTCACCACCAATGCGAACGATCAACGCATGCTCTTGCCCATGGCGGAAGCAGCAAAGCAAGCGGTCGGTTCACCAACTTCTCTGAACGTAATCGCGGATGGCGGCTACTCCAACGGTGAGCAATCGGAAAACTTGCGAGGCCCAGGGTATCGTCCCCTACGTACCACCCAAGCGCACGGTCAACAATCACGGGGGTGGCAAACTATTCGACCGCACTGAGTTCGTCTATGACGAGAAGAGCGACACCTTCCGCTGCCCAGCAGGCAAGACGCTTTGGCGCAAGCAGTTTTCTAAAAAGGATCGCTCCGTCACGTATACGCCCCGACGAAAAGTCTGTGGCTCGTGCCCACTCAAAGCCCGTTGCACCCTAGGCCCACGGCGCTATGTTTCTCGGAACTTGTATGAGGATGCCCTTCAGCGGATGCAACAGCGGACTACTGCGGAAGTGATGCGTTTGCGAGGATCAACCGTGGAACATCCGTTCGCGGCCATCAAGTACCGTATCTTCGGACACCCACGCTTTTTGTTGCGTGGTCTCGCCGGAGCCCAGACGGAGATCAGCTTGGCGGCGCTGGTTTATAACCTGAAAAGGATGTTGAACGTACTAGGTGGCAATCAACTCCGAAATGCTCTCGCCGCCTGAGCTGTGCATCGCTCGAGACCGCACCCCACAAAGAAAAAACTTTGCTTGTCCTGCCACGATTTTTCGCTGGTTTCGTAACACCTTCAAACGCCGTCCCCTGCTCCAGACCTCATCCCC
>JASHPL010000047.1 GCA_030038125.1 Candidatus Sulfotelmatobacter sp. | reverse complement strand
AGTTGCTCGCAGATATAAACGGTCGGCCTGTGCGAACCTTCGCACTTAGTTCTCCATCGGCTGTCGGTACTGCGCTTATCAGCGGAATAATCAACGATGAAGAGTTCTTCAAGGAGATGAAACCGATAGTTCTCAGGCCCAGCAAGCGGAGCTCACGTTACAACGAGATCTATCGAAAATACATCGTCCAGTTTCCGGCGGTGCGGTAGCTTTGAAGGATAGGAAGGTCACGCCTCGCGTAAACAAGCTTCTTTCTCACTGGCTAGTCGTCACGGATCAACTGCACTCGCAACCAAACGCCGGACTGCAGCTCTCGTCAGAGAAGACTGCGGCTCCAAAGGCATGAGAGCTTACGATGGACCGCGGCGATTCTGCCGTACCTGATCACGCTGTCGTTCGACCAGAAGCGCGAGAGATCGAGGCTGCAGCGGGTACGTGCTCATTGCATCGTACCTGGTTCCCGCACTGCGGGAGCAGTCTTGAAAGGTGTCGATGAGAGTAATCCACGTCATCCCGGATGCGAGTGAGGGTAGGGTGAAGGAGACCTCTTCGTGGTCAGCGTTGAGCAAGAGAACGAAATTCTCGTCGGTAATGGGCTGACCGCGTTCGTCAATTTCATCGACCGCGGACCCGGAAAGAAAAACACCGAGAGTGCGAGCGCTCTGCTGGTTCCACTCTTCGTCGGTCATCTCGCGACCATCAGGGCGGAGCCAGAGAATGTCTTTCACGCCCGCACCCTTGATGGCTCGCCCCAGGAAAAAGTTGCGACGACGGAAGACCGGGTGGTCCCGGCGGAGCGCCGTCACTCGCCGCAGGAACGCGAATAGTTCCTTTTCCTTATCGAATAGATCCCAGTTCACCCAGCTGATTTCGTTGTCCTGACAGTAGGCATTGTTGTTCCCCTGCTGCGTGCGGCCGAAGCCGTCACCATGAAGGAGCATCGGTACTCCCTGTGACAAGAAGAGAGTCGCGAGAAAGTTACGCTTCTGCCTGGCGCGAAGAGCATTGGTTTCCGGATCTTCGCTTGGACCTTCGACGCCGCAGTTCCAGCTACGATTATTGTCGGTGCCGTCACGGTTGTCTTCTCCATTGGCTTCATTGTGTTTGGAGTTGTAGCTGACCAGATCCTGCAGCGTAAATCCGTCGTGCGCCGTCACGAAGTTGACGCTGGCGTAAGGGCGCCGTCCACTACGGGCGTAGAGATCGCTGGAGCCCGTGATGCGGTAGGCGAGTTCGCCGATCTGGCCCCCGTCGCCCTTCCAATAGGAGCGCACAGCGTCGCGATAGCGATCGTTCCACTCCGCCCAGCCGACAGGAAATTTCCCCACTTGATATCCGCCTTCGCCGAGGTCCCATGGCTCGGCTATCAATTTGACCTGAGACAACACAGGATCCTGATGAATGATGTCAAGAAACGCACCCAGACGGTCCACTTCGTGCAATTCGCGGGCGAGCGTGGCCGCAAGATCGAAGCGAAAGCCATCGACATGCATATCAAGCACCCAGTACCGCAGGCTGTCCATGATGAGTTGCAGCACGCGGGGGTGGCGCATGTTCAATGTGTTGCCCGTACCTGTGTAATCCATGTAATAACGCGGATCGTCGTGCAGAGTGCGGTAGTAAACGGAATTGTCGATGCCGCGGAATGACAACGTAGGCCCCATCTGATTCCCTTCGGCGGTGTGGTTGTACACAACATCAAGAATTACTTCGATTCCAGCCGAGTGCATGGTTTTCACCATGGTTTTGACTTCATTGACAGAGCCGCTCGACAGATAGCGGGACATGGGAGCGAAAAAACCGATGGAGTTATATCCCCAATAATTGCGGAGTCCCCGCTCTACCAGTTGGCGGTCGTCAACAAAGTAATGCACGGGCATAAGCTCGACAGCCGTGATACCGAGTCCGAGCAGGTAATCGATAACAGGCGCCGTGCCTAGAGCGGCGTAGGTGCCGCGGAGGTGGGCGGGCACTTTGGGATGCTGGATGGTGAATCCCCGAACGTGCATCTCGTAGATGACGCTTCGGTGCCACGGAGTGCGCGGCTGGCGATCGGCTCCCCAGGTGAAAGCGGAATCAATGACCATCGTTTTGAGCATTCCGGCAGCACTGTCACGACGATCCATGGAGAGATCGGCGTTCTTGCTTCCGACCCGGTAGCCAAAATGGGAGTCGCTCCACTTTAGCTCGCCGACGATCTGTTTCGCATAGGGATCGAGCAAAAGCTTGTTCGGATTGAAACGGTGCCCCTTATTGGGATCGTATGGTCCGTAAACGCGATAGCCATAGATGAGGCCGGGTCGCGCCTCGGGTAGGTAGCAATGCCAAACTTGATCGGTCTGCTCTTTAATGCGCACGCGCTGGAGCTCCCGCCGGCCAGCCTGATCGAACAGGCACAGTTCGACAGCCTCAGCGTGTTCGGAAAAAAGTGCGAAGTTGACACCTTCGCCATCCCACGTAGCACCGAGTGGATAGGGTTTTCCCGGCCATACGATCGGCTCAGTTTGTATAACCATCGTTTCAGAGGCTAAGCATAAAAGACGGCGCCTTTCGTTCTATGCCCGAGACCGGGGGGTCCGAACCGCATTCTACCAAGTTAGAAAAGACTCGCTATCAAGATGAATTCCGCAGATACAGAGTTGCTTCTGAGAGTACTGATCCGAAATTTGAATGCCAGTTTGAAATGACTGGCAGATGGCGGACCAAACAGGGGAACGGAAGTGCTGCTGGAATCGAGCGAGCCGGGAATCAAGAGACCTGGCAAAATCTTTGCCGCGCCAAACTAATTATCGTAACAGGTACATCAATGGTGTCAGTCCAGCAAGAGCGAGGCTCAAGAGCAGTGCAAGACTGTGCACACCAGTTTTTCGATTAGAGAAGCCATACGCATAGAATCCCTTGGCTATGTTATTACTCGCCCCAGCTATAACGATTCCAGATGCCCCTATAGCCACAGGAACATCACGTCCAGCCGACTGAGCAATGCCCAGGATGAAGGGATCGACGTCGGCAAGTCCCATGATCCCACCCAGAGCGTATACACCTTTATGCCCCAAGTAAACCACCGCCAGGTGTGTGACTACCACCATGGTTACGAAAAGAACGGCGAACAGCAGCGCTGCCCGCAGCTCAAGCGGATTTCTAGGTTCGATTCTCTTATCGCTCTTGTGATCAGCTGAATCCGGAACCCGTGACCATAACCATCCAGTAAGGGCTGCCGAGGCGGCCAGAACAATAAAGGGAATCCCCAGAGCCCGGAGGAGCGCACGGTTGAATAATGCCACCAACAGGGTCAGCCTTAGGTACATCATCCCGGAGGCAATAAGTGTTCCTCCAGAAAATAGATGTGGCTGGTGTTCGGACGCCGATCGACGAGCGAGAGTAATGGTCGTTACCGTCGAAGAATATGCACCGCCCAGTAACGCGGATAGCAGTACGCCGTTTCTTCCACGCGTCACCTTCAGCAGCAGATAACTAGCGTAGGAGACACTGCTTACTGCAACCACGACCAACCACGTTTTGAATGGATTGATTTGGAATTGCGTAAACCCCGCATGTGGAAGCACGGGGAGAATAACTGCCGTCAACAGCAGAAACTTGGTGAAAGTGAAAATCTCATCTGGCGGGACATGTTGGGTCAAACCTTCCAGAGTTGTCTTGAGGACCAACAGGAACATGCTGATCACGGTGATCGTGGTGGCGATCCATAGTTGATCGTGATAAACGAGCGCTCCCAGCAAGTAAGTCCCTAGCGCGGAGACTTCGGTGGTGACGCCGGAACCATTCTCTGTGGAGAGCTTATGAGTATAGGAAACCACTAACAACGCTCCTACTACGGCGAAACCCAATGCCACGGGCATAAGCTGGGTTCCAGACAGGAGTGCCATCACATAACCGATCAGGCCAATCAGAGGGAATGTCCGAACCCCTCCGAACGCATAGCGCTCGGGATTGATCTTGCCCTCTCTTTCAAGTCCAATTAGGAAGGAAAGAAACAGTACGAGCAGAATCTTCGTTCCATCGGCCGGAAACAAGCGAAATAGATCGATAGGCATGAGCTTCTTCGACCGCGCGTAAAAGACCGACTCAGCAGTACACCTCCGGAATAAGTGTCTGATCCTGCATGGGCGGTCGGATGTACTTCGTCTTCTCCACCGGCGGAAGCTTCAGAGGTTTGGGAGTAAGGTCCTCATAAGGGATGAGACTCAACAGGTGTCGGATTACGTTCAGGCGGGCTTGTTTCTTTCGTTCTGCGTTGACAACGTACCAGGGAGCCTGCTTGATATCCGTGTAAGCGAACATCTCGTCTTTGGCGCGCGAAAACTCCACCCACCGGCGCCGCGACTCAAGGTCCATTGGGCTCAGCTTCCAGCGTTTCGTTACATCGTGCATACGTTGCTGAAAGCGGCGTTCCTGCTCTTCGTCGCTGACCGAGAACCAGTACTTCACCAGGATAATGCCGGACCGAACCAGCAACCGCTCGAACTCCGGGCAGCTGTGCAGGAACTCGACGTATTCGGGTTCGCTGCAGAAATTCATTACGTGTTCAACACCGGCCCGGTTGTACCAGCTTCGATCAAACAACACCATTTCTCCTTGGGCAGGAAGGTGAGCCACGTAGCGTTGGAAATACCACTGTGTCTTTTCCCTTTCCGTCGGCACACCGAGCGCGACTACCCGGCAGATTCGTGGGTTGAGACTTTCTGTAATTCTCTTGATGGCGCCGCCTTTACCCGCCGCATCACGACCTTCAAACAGGACCACCACTCGCAACCCCTTCTGTCGCACCCACTCCTGGAGCTTGACCAGCTCGACCTGCAATCGACGCAGCTCCTTCTTGTAGCTGCAGTCTCGTCCCAGGCGTACATGCTTCTGCTCTTCCGTCAAGACAGAAAGCCACCGTGCATCGCCATCTTTCGATTCCTGCTTGTTTTTTTTCCGCAATGCGACTCTCCAACCGCAGGACGAGGCATCTTCTTGCCCCACGCCCCTGCCCGGCTCGCGAACAAGGCGCCTTGATCTTTCATCGGCACCTCAAAGCAATTCCATTAGGGAGTTTCATGGCGATGAACATCGCGGAGGCCGGGGTCGAGGGGTGTGCTGATCCTTGTCTCGAGGGCAACAGAAGCAATGCTAACTTTGTACTACCGCCATTTCGTTCCGAAGCCGTCTCGTATGAAGCTAGTCAACGGTTCGCAGGCGGAGTTGTAGTCAGCCCGAGCAATCGCAAGCCGAAAATGCGATGAACCCTGGCCTCGACAGCAGTGCTACGGGCCGGCATCGTTCGATCTGACCCACCAGCTCAATTCCAACTGGATTTACCAGCTTCCCTTCGGTCGCGGCAAAATGCTGGCTGGCCATGACAGCCGTGGATTAGATCCGGCGATCGGCGGATGGCAGATTTCCGGCATCTTCCGCTGGACCAGCGGTTTCCCGGTGACGGTAGACAATGGCGTGACCAACTTTCCGACCAACTTTGAAATGGAAGGCAATGCCGACGAGATTGCGCCCGTGAAATCGGGAAAGTACTACATCGATGGCGTTCCCAACATTTTCAAGAACGGGCCGGCGGTCATCAGTTCCTTTGCACCTGCCTGGGCAGGTGAATCCGGCGAGCGCAATGAAGTCCGCGGAGAGGGCTATTTCGGCATCGATCTCGGGTTTGGCAAAGCGCTGGCACATGCCTTGGGATGAGAGAGAAAGCCTGCAGTTTCGTTGGGAAGTATTCAACGTGACGAACACCCCGGTGTTCGACGTGCAATCGGCGTTGCTCGAACAGACCCTCGGCCTAACCGCAGCTCCCGGGACTTTTGGCAACTATGAGGCGCTGCTAAATAACCCGCGCATCATGCAATTTGCGCTGAGATACGAGTTTTGAACCGGTAAAATCCCGACCAAGATCAATCCGAGGTACTTCATAGTCTGGGTAGCTTCGGATTGCTTCGGCGATCCTCAATAGGTTGAGTCTTCGCTTTCGGATTTGTTCGTACTCGTTCATCCGGCCCCCCCAACGCAGGAGTATTTGAAATGCAGCGCGCACGTCTCGCCGGTGTTGTGGCCAAAGAATGAATTCGTCCAGGTCAACCGTGAGTTAATTGTTGATTGCTCACTCCGGATAAGCGGAAGGCGACTTGGGGACGTCCGGGTAGCCACGAACGCGAAGCCAGATTCCGTGGTAGGGTTGGTATAGACCCTACAGGCACGGTACTTTCCAATGCGAATTCCACCCTTCCTCAGCCGACCAGCGATCTTTCCTTCGCTTTTTTTGTGTTTGGGACTGCTTTTTGCTGCCTCGGGGCAGGCCCAATCCGGCCAGAACGGGCACACCACGCAGTCCGAAAGCGCGCCGCGATCGCAGTCGAGCCCGCAGCAGCAGGCACTGGCTGCGACTGCGGGCAATGCTACAAGTGTATTGGTACAGTTGAATTTTGAACTGGAACGCCTTGCCCTGAAAGTCTCTCCGGCGGTGGTGCAGGTTTTGGTCACGGGCTATGGGCCGGCGCGGGAGGAAGACCGTTCGCAGACTGCCCTGATTGTTCGGCAACATGCGGTCGGGTCGGGAGTGGTTGTCGACCCCGATGGATACATCATGACGAACGCGCACGTGGTGGAAGGCGCGCAGAGAATCCAAGTTGCTTTGCCGCTGCCGATGGCCGATTCGGGTGTACAAGTTCCGATCGGCAAACGCCGGATACTCGACGCCAAGCTGCTGGGCCAGCACAAGGAAACCGACCTGGCCCTGCTCAAAATCGATGAGACGGGTCTGCCAACCCTCGCTCTTAACACGGACCGACCGCACGTAGGACAGCTTGTGTTTGCGATCGGCAGTCCCGAGGGTCTGCAGAATTCGCTAACCATGGGTGTAGTGAGTGCGGTCGCGAGGCAAGCCGATCCGAGCAAGGCTTTGACCTATATTCAGACTGACGCCCCCATCAATCCCGGCAATAGCGGCGGTCCGCTCGTCGATATGGACGGCACGGTCCTGGGCATCAACACCTTCATTCTTTCGCAGGGTGGAGGCAGCGAAGGCTTGGGATTCGCGATTCCTGCCCGCGTCGTGGATTTCGTTTATCACAGTCTGCGAAGCCACGGTCACGTGCATCGCGTGGAGATTGGCGCGGCCTCGCAGGAAATTACTCCAACCCTCGCCGAGGCACTGCATCTACCCCGACGTTGGGGCGTGATCGTGGTGGATGTAACTCCGGGCGGCCCAGCGGAAGCGGCGGGGCTCAAGATTCAGGACATCATTCTCCAGGCCGACGATCGCCGCATTGAAACGTTACCCTCGTTGCAGGCCGCGCTGTATCTGCATCGGCTCGACAAACCCGTAAAGCTCGAAATTCTGCGCGGCGATGAGCGGAAGACACTGTACATTCCGGCGATTGAACATCGCGACGCCATGGATCAGATCATCGACAACATCAATCCCGAAAACAGCTTGGTTCCCAGATTCGGCGTGCTCGCGATTGATCTGACGGATGACCTTCGCCAGCAACTGAGTTCGTTGCGGGTTTCCTCTGGCGTGATTGTGGTGGGACGGGCGGCAGACCTGATCTTACCGGATACGGGGCTGCAGGCGGGAGACATCATCCACGCCATGAACGGGACGCCGCTGGATTCTGTGGATCAATTGCGTTCGATGGCGCACGACTTGAAGATTGGCGCGCCAGTCGCGTTGCAGATCGAACGCGATGGTGGATTCATGTACCTGAGCTTCGAGGTGGAGTAGTTGGACAGCACTCAACATCACCGCCAACCTAAAACGGCCTGATTTCAACTTAACGAGCTAGAAATCCCGCAAGCTAATCGCTTCCTTCTTCGTCCCCACATATCAATCGCTTAGATGTTGACTTGTACCTTGCTTGTCCGGAACCCAGTCGAAGGTCGTTGGAACGAGCAGATGAAGTCGGCTGGGCGAACATCGCCGTATATCAAGTCTAAGATCGTCAAGTTTAAGAAAAAGAAATCATGTACACCAACACGCGTTCTTTACCCAATCGGTAGGAGATTCGCGAACCTGTATCAAGCGGGGCGCCGCATACCGGGTTAGTCCATAAGAATTGTTGACCGCAGGCGAGATTCGAGCCTATGATCCCCGCCGAACGACGGCCTTCCAGAAGCAAAAATCCGGGGGGGAATGCTTTCGTTCACCCTCTGCCTACATTCGATGAGAAAGGCCCATCGACAACCAGCCACCGTTGATGGGCCTTTTAGCCGTTAGCGTACGGGCGGGTATCTCATGTTTATTCGTGTCGTTAGTTCACCCAACGTCAACCCGATCCACATTTCACACAGGGAAGGAGAGAACCAATGACGAAACACGCAATAGAATCTTTGATAATCACCCTAGCGATATTGAGCTCAACGACCCTCGCCGTAGCACAACGGGTGGACGCTAATGCCATTCTCACAGCTGCACCCAAAATAGCTACGAGCGTTGAAGGAGTCTATGCTTTTCCGGCTGCTCCGAGAGGCTTCAATCCCTTCACCGCCAGCAACACCCAACTATTGACCTACGGCTTGCCAGATCGGCCAGATCAGGCGACAGATGCGAACGGCTATGCTCTTTGGGAACGTGCCATGCTCGCGCTGAAGACACACGCGGCTGATGTCCAAGCGCGGCCGTATTCCAGCACGAATGCGACTTTGATCGGGACCCCGTCGGCGAACGTCGATGGCACAACATCGGCAAAATCTTCCAACTGGAGTGGAATAGCGAACACGAACAATCTCACGAGGTGGAGCACTAGCTCCTCCTTTACCAAAGTCGTATCGTTCTGGAACACTCCAGTTCCGAATCACCCATTTGGCAACGTTCCGTGCTCCGAGGGCCCATGGTTTGAAGTGACCTGGAATGGCATTGGTGGGTTCTACAGCTACGACTCCTTAGTACAAGGCGGCACAGCCTCCTATTGGGACGGCGGCGGATGTAAAGGATCCGTCGAAACCTACGGATGGGTTGAATGGTGGCCCAGTTACCCCATACTGACGGTTCTGTGCTCAGGCAAGGCTTGCCCCGTCAACCCTGGCGACGACTTTCTCGCGATTAGTTACGGCGTTGCAGGAACCGCAGAGCAGCACGTGTTCGTCGAAGATCTAACCCAACAGTGGTCTGGCACCTTCGGACTAACTTACAAGAGCGGGCCAGGACTTGTAGGAGCCAGTGCGGAGTATATCGTCGAGCGACCAGGATGTGGCACTGACTGTTTGAATGCGCTCGGCAACTACATTTTTGAGTTCTTTAATGATAGTTACGCGTACGACGGCGCCGGGACGCAATTCTATCCGGGATTGACTTCATCCTCGACTTACGTCCTCACCATGTATGCCGATAATGGCTCAACCCCGATTTCGTTTCCTTTTATGTACGGCACTTCAGGAAACCAGGGAAAATACAGCATCTTCATAGAAGATGAAGACTGCGCCTACAGGGGCGGCTGTGTGAAATAGCCGATTGCAGCTCCTGATCAGAAAGGTCATCACTTGAGCACATGAACGTGAACTAAGTAGATAGTGCCTAAACAAAGTGTCAACAGAGTGAAAGCCCCAAGGGCAACCCGGAAAACTCCAAGCTGCGGAGCATTCTGCTGCATTATTGTTGCCCTGTATTTTTCGATCCACGCTTGCTCGGCAGGGTTGAAACCAGGGTTCGGATCAGGAGACTGATCGCCGGACGACCGAACGGTTGCTCGCAGCCTGCGCTGATCCCCTTCCTCGATCGCGACGAACCGGAACGGTTGTCTGGTCGGCGAGATGGGACTCAACATTTCTGCTAGACCCAATACAGATCCGGTCTGAGTCAGGAACATCAATTTAACGCGAGAGCCTCGATCGAGCATGGTAGACAGGCTAAGCAAGCCACCCGTGAGTGAAATGATTTCCAATTTGCCACGGGAGCGGCGTCCGTCTGGCATTCGAAGCACGGCTGGGGTGGTATCTGTAAGCTGTACCCGCGGGCTGCGATAATTCGCGTGCAACTGAAGATGGGTCATGTGCGCGCTGAGGGTATAGGGCTTGAATTTCTAACGCGATGATATGACACGGGCGGCTTCGAGAGTTCCTTCTCATCATCAGCCAGGAGCTGAATTGCCAGTTTGAGGGCTTCGATTTCCGCTTGTACCTTTCTCATCTCTTCCTGCTTTCGATGCAGCCCGGCGTAGAGCGTCTGTGGATTGCATGATTCGTGGACAGATTCCAGCTGTTCCGTTAGGCCTCCGAACACCGAGCCAGGCTGGAACGCCGATCGATCCAGCACTCGATCGTCCGGCGGAAGTTGGCTGAGGAACTCCAACCCCAAACAATCGCCACTGCGGTTACGCACTACGGCTGTAACCCGAGAGGGTTTGGAGGTTGGAAATTGAAGCTGCATCAAGTCACCGGCCTTCAGAGCAATGGCAGTACGCAAAGCCATTCCCGCCCTGCTTATCTCGCTACCACGAGCAAAAACCGGGGTTGTTAGAATCCCGTTTAGTGCGACGATGCGAACCGGCAGATCGACCGGATGCCGCGGCCATCGTCGAGTACCTTGTGAGAATCGCACTTCTGCCAATTTTCCCTCCGCTTAGCCCCCCTGCTTGGTATGTGCAGCCAGACAGTCAGCATCTTATCCGTGCAACGGAGCCGTTATTGGGGTTTTGAGCAGCAGAAAATGCCTGCTCTTGCCTGATGCGTGGCTGTTCATGATCCGATCCGGCCAGGGCTGGTTTTTGT
>JASHPL010000046.1 GCA_030038125.1 Candidatus Sulfotelmatobacter sp. | reverse complement strand
GTGCCCAGTGCAACCAGAGGAATGCTGTGCGGGCCGCGGTCGGCGACGCGGCGCTTGCCGACGTAGACTACGGACGCCAGAGCGGCGAGGCCGGCGATGTTATGCACGACAATGCCGCCGGCGAAATCTTTCACGCCCCACTGCTGGAGAAATCCTCCGCCCCATACCATGTGCACAAAGGGGAAGTAGACCAAGGTCAACCAGGCCGTCAGGAACAGCATGTAAGCCTTGAACGTGACGCGGTTGGTGAAGGCTCCGGAAATCAGCGCCGGAGTGATAATGGCGAACATCATTTGATAGGCAATGAAAACGAATGCGGGAATGGTGTCATTGGGTCCGGCCGGTGTGGTGAGATCCACTCCGTGCAAGAACGCCTGATGCAGGTTGCCGATCACTCCATGCCAATCTCCGCTGAAGCAGAGCGAGTAGCCGTAGAGGTACCAGATAACGGTAGTCCAGCCCATAGAGACGAAGCTCTGAATCATGATGGCAAGCACGTTCTTACGTCCGACCAGGCCGCCGTAGAAGAACGCGAGGCCGGGCGTCATTAACATGACCAGGCTGGTGCATAAGATCATGAAACCGGTATTGCCGGTGTCGAGATGGAGCATGCCAATCCTCCGACGAATTGATTTTGGAAGAGAGAAGTGGCTCGCCCGTGGCGAGCCGGGGTCCGAACAGAACGCTGCGCGGAGGGTGGGCCCTCAGACCCGACCGTGCGGAACCTGGAGTTGCGTTTAGAGATTGAACTGAGTGGGGAAACAACGCAGTGAGATATATCACTTCAGAATGTGACGCCAGACACGGGGGTTGGGAGCTATAACAATCCGACGATAGCTTGGATACGCGAAGAAGCGGCTGGAGAATTGGCAACGAGAACTGCCGCACAAGGGTAATTGACGAAAAATCCTGATTGCACTCAAACCTCCGATCCGTTTCAAACGCTCCAAATGTGGACTGAATCGAAAGAAGTCGAACTTTGAGCTCTAGCGCTTGTTAAGCGACAGATAGCTTTGGTCACAAATTATTGCGCGAAAAGGGCGGCCCGAAGCTGCCCTCTCTTATTGTCAATTTGAGCAGCTGTTTTTCACGCCGAACGTCGCCAAACCGGAGGCCTCACTTCCACCGGCGGCCAGGTCGTAGATTCCGACACCGATTGTCCCGGTGCTGGCGTTGGCGGGAGCAACGAGAACCACGGTGTCGTCCTCACCCGTATCCGAGCCTACTCCGAAGCTCACTACGATTGTCTTGCCGATGACCTGGAACGTCCCCCCGGAAAGCGGGCTACTATCGAAGCTCTCCAGCTTGGCCGGGCCGCTGTGCGGCCGACCGAAGCTGCCATCGTCGGTCAGCTCCAAGCAGTAACTTTGGTTGCCGCATTTGATGTTGCCAGCGATACCACACAGCGTCTCGGTCACGGACACCGGATAGTTGCCGGAGCTCTGCGCGCTGGCGGAGCTGGGCGTCAGCGCGAAGGCCAGAAGGGGCAAAGCTGTCGTCGTAAATGCAAGAATCTTTCTGATCATTTTGGTTGTCTCTCCTCGTAAAGGAAATGTGAGTTAGGGCGCCACCACGAGAGGTATACCGGCAGATGACTCAGCACTTGTCTGGAAGGTGTAAAGCCGTTGCAAAATACTCTGATGCCGTGAAAAAACTTTCCGTGTCGGAGTAACTCAGGACGGTAGGGTCGGCGAGTTGACGTTAGATCCCGATTACACTTAAAGTTCCAAAATTCGGCGCGAGCATGTGATCTTTTCAGCCGCTAATAGCACCGGCACAGTGGGAATCATGTGGCCTTCGGCTCACGGCTTTGATAATCAGGCATTCTTCCACGCGGTGGACACGCGGCGGTGCGAGCAGCGACTGAGTTGGCCCGCACTGGCAAGCGTGATCTGGGAGCAGTCGCATGCGCTCAACGAGCGGCGCAACGACCATCCCATTAGTCCTGCGACGATCCGAAAGATGGGCGAGCGTGGTGGCATGAGTTGCCAGCACGCTCTAATCCTGTTGCGTTGGCTGGGGGTTCCGCCGGAAGCGTTCATTGCTGAACCAAAGCCGGGCACTGCTGGAATCGCACTCCCTTTGGTGGACGACAGCCAGCGCCTGCGATGGAATTTGCGCAATCTGTACGCCAGTCTCAATCATGCGCGTACCTCACGAGGCGCTACGTGGCAGCAGGCAGCCGAACACCTGCATTGTACTTCGAGACAACTTACCGGTCTGCGCACCGCGAAATTCGCCACCAGCATGGCGCTAGCCATGCGGATCACTCAGGCGCTGCGCCGTCCGGCCGCCGACTTCGTCTACGCGGCGAATTGGTAGTACGAGCGCGCAATGCTACGTCAATTGACGTAACATCGAAATTACGCCCGCAAATCCACTTTGCGGCTCAGAGTGTGCGATCGCCTGTTTTGAACAGCTACCTATCCCGCACGGAGGCGCTGTCTTTTTAGTCGCGACTTTGCTTCGCAATTTTCTTCTCAAACTCCTCCACCGGAAGCGCCGCGATTTCGAGTGAGCGCCGCTCTCCCATCGCGACTCGGCTGACATATGTCCGATCAATCCGAGCTGTCATGCAATCCGGCTGTACAGGCCGCAAAAAGATTCAATATAGTGCTTGATCTTCATGAGCTTTGCGTTCGCGTCTTTTCTTCTGATCGAAGGCCTATCTAACCGTTTCCCGATGCCAGCGCGAGGGTTTCGCAAAAAGCTGGCTAAAGGACTCATCTGTACAGACCGATGACTTCTTTAGGATACCTCTGTTCACGGGCGGAGACCGAATGAGCAATCGATTCATTACTTTCGGCCTAGTGATGGTGTTTTTGTTTCTCGCCTCTCTTATCGTCGGCGTAGGTGAACTGGGCCTGCACGCCATGAACGAGCAGAACTTCGAAGCCAGAAATATCCGTGCCCAGCAATGGAAGGACGTGCAACTGGCCAGCGAGGTGTTGGAGTATTTAAACCGGAACAACCAGATCAACATGCTGCTCTTCGTAAGCGACGATTCCTCGGAGTTAGACAGTCTGATTGCGGAACGTACAGAAAACGTGGCGAGGGTCACGGCTTTGTTGGGAACGCTCAGCACCCGGATCGACTCTACGGAAGAACAGGGTTGTTTCGATGCAGTTCTCGCCTCTCGTAAGCCTTATACGGCAAGTTACCAATACGCAACAAAACTCCTGCTGATGGGAAAGAAGGCAGAAGCGCGGCGGTTTATGATTCAAGACACCATGCCGCATCTGCAGATCTATCGTTCGGCTTTGCGCGATTACGCCAATTTTCAAACGCGAGAAATGAACGAACAGCTGGAAACCACTACTTCGCGCTATCGAATTGTTCACAAAGAAGTGATCGCTTTGATGATTTTGTCTGTGGTCGTGGCCCTCAGTATCGCCGCCTTTGTCATTCGTAGAATCATGCTGGAAATGAGGCACAGAGAGGAAGCAGAAAACGGCCTGCGTCAGCTCAATGCTGAACTAGAGATCAAGGTCCTGAAGCGAACTGAGAGCCTCGTGGAATCCAAACGAAATCTCACCCTGGAGATCGAGGAACGCAAACGAAAAGAAGCCCAAGTGCATCGGCTTTCGACGGCGGTGGAGCAGTCTCCAGCGTCTGTTGTAATCACGGATCTGTCCGGCCGCATTGTTTATGTGAATCGCAAGTTTCTGGAATGTACCGGATATAGCCTCGATGAAGCTATGGGCCAGAACCCGCGCATTTTAAAATCCGGCCGCACCAAGCCGGAAGAATACGAGCAACTCTGGCAGACGATCACCGCGGGCAAGGAATGGAGAGGAGAATTTTGCAACCGTAAGAAGAACGGCGACCTGTACTGGGAGCATGCGGTCATCTGCTCCATTCGTGATGACAACTCCAGAATCTCTCACTTCCTGGCCATCAAGGAAGACATCACCGAGCGCAGGCGGGCCGAAAAGGAACTTCTCCTGACGAAGTTCTCTCTGGAGAATGCCTCGGACGCAGTACTTTGGATCGACAAGCATGGGCGCATCGTGTACGCCAACGAGGCGGCCTGCCGCTCTTTGAAACGATCGCGCGACGAACTCGTTTCTTTGTCAATTCCAGACATTGATCCACTCGTGTCGCCGCATGCGTGGGCGGCACTCTGGGAGAACCTAAAGGCGCGGGGTTCGATTACCCTTGAAAGCCAGCACAAAGACAAGGACGGACGAATCTTCCCGGTGGAGGTAACGGCGAACTATCTTTACTTCGATGGTGAGGTGTACAGCTTTGCCTTTACTCGCGATATTAGCGAGCGCCGCAGGATGCAGGCGCAGTTGCAACAAGTCCAGAAGATGGAGAGCATCGGTCAGCTCGCCGCCGGTATTGCTCACGAAATTAACACGCCTACGCAGTTCGTTAGCGACAACCTGACATTTCTCGGGGATTCATGCAAGTCTGTAAAAGAATTAGTGGAGCTTTACCGCCGTGCCATTCGAGACAATTCCGGAGCGCTATCACAGGGCCTCGTAAACACAATCCACCAAGCCGAGCGCAGTTGTGATGTTGACTTCATCATGGCTGAAGTGACGCGTGCCATTGACCAGTCTCTTGATGGGACTCGTCGCGTGGCTGAAATCGTACGAGCCATGAAGACCTTCTCCCATCCTGATTCTGTCGACAAGACTGCGACCGATCTGAACAACGCCATTCAGTCGACGATTACCGTCGCGCGAAATGAGTGGAAATATGTGGCCGACGTTGTTACGGAACTGGATGACACGCTGCCGCTAGTGGTCTGTTATCCAGGCGATATGAACCAAGTGATTTTGAATCTCTTAGTCAACGCCGCCCATGCGATCAAGGACAAAGTCAAAAGTGAGGTCAAGGGACGAATTGAGGTCCGCACGAGGAGACACGACAAGTTTGTAGAGATTTCGATAGCGGATACTGGCACAGGTATTCCCGAAGGCATCCGCAGCAAGATCTTTGACCCATTTTTTACCACGAAAGAGATTGGCAAAGGAACCGGGCAAGGTCTGTCGATCGCTTATGCAATTATCGTCAAGAAGCATGCCGGGAAACTCTCGTTCGAAACTCAGACTGGAGTGGGGACGACGTTCTTCATTGAGATTCCCATCGAGTAGCCGGAAGGTCGATAGTGCCGACCGGACCAGCGGTCGCTGAGCTCTTCGGCGGCGTAAGGTCGTACACTTGCGGAGGGCCGGGCAACCCTGCGTGCTACACTGCGCTTTCGCAATTCACTCCGAAACGAGCATGAGCCAAGACTCCAGCGGTGCTGAACGAGGCCATCCGGAAGTTGCCACGGCCGCAATTTCGAGCGGTTCCGGTTCACGGCCAGATCTTGACCCGACGGTCAGCAGCGACTCGGCGCCGGCCGGAAACCTGGGCGTGGTCGTTCCAAGAATCATTGGGCCGTATAAACTCCTGCGCCGCCTCGGTGAAGGCGGCATGGGACAAGTGTGGCTGGCGGAGCAAACCGCGCCGGTACGGCGGGAAGTTGCGATCAAGCTGATTCGGGTCGGGTTCTATGACGAGGTGCGCTTTCAGCGCTTCCTTTCGGAGCGGCAATCGCTTGCCATCATGGACCATCCGACGATCGCCAAGGTCTTCGACGCTGGCGCTTCTCCCGACGGACAGCCGTATTTCGTGATGGAGTACGTGCCCGGTGTACCGATCACGAAGTATTGCGACGACAACCGACTGACGGTGAGACAGCGGCTGGAGTTGTTCATTAAAGTTTGCGAAGGGGTGCAGCACGCGCACCAGAAGGCGATCATTCATCGCGATTTGAAGCCACCGAACATTCTGGTCACGCAGATCGATGGCAAGCCGCTGCCCCACATCATCGACTTCGGGCTGGCCAAGGCGGTGGGTGCGCAGATTTCCGAAGAAACCATGACGCGCGTGGGGCACTGGGTCGGGACGCCGGGATACATGAGTCCCGAGCAGGCGGATTCCTCGGCCGATATCGATACTCGCACCGACGTTTATTCATTGGGCGTGGTTCTCTATGTTTTGCTCACTGGTGACCAGCCTCTCGATGTGACAGGGTGGGAGAAAGAATCGTTGCACGAAGTGATAAGGCAGCTGCGGGAAGTCGATCCGGTGAAGCCGAGCACAAAGATTCGGAAGCAGAATGCGACCACGCAGGCTGAAGTTGCGGAGAAGCGCCAGAACCAGCCACAGATGCTGGTGCATCAGGTAAGAGGCGATCTCGACTGTATCGTTCTGAAGGCCCTGGAAAAAGACCGCAACCGGCGCTATCCGACGCCGCTCGAACTGGCTGCCGACGTCGATCGCTATCTGCGGAACGCGCCGGTCTTGGCGCATCCGGCAAGTTTTGCGTATCGCGCGCAGAAGTATATCCGCCGGCATCGGGTCGGCGTGTCCGCAGGGGCTGCGGGATTAGTGCTGCTGATTGGCTTTGCTGTGGCACAGTCGATCGAACTCAGAAAAATCCGCCAGCAGCGGGACCGCGCGGATCGCATCTCGCGATTTATGGCCGGCATCTTCAAGGTGCCCAATCCGAGCGAGGCACGAGGCAACACCGTTACGGCTCGAGAAATTCTTGACCGGGCATCGCAACAGATCGGGTCGAATTTAGGACAGGATCCCGAGTTGCAATCCCAATTGACTGAGACCATGGCGCAAACCTATTCCGGCCTGGGTTTGTATAGCCGCGCACAAGAACTGACGGAGAGCGCGCTTTCGACCGAGCGCTCTTTATCCGGTGAACGAAGCCGGCAGGCCCTCGCCACGCAGAGTTATCTGGCGCAGCTTTACCGGGCGCAAGGCCATTTTCCTGAAGCAGAAAAGTTGTTGCAAAGTACGATCGTTACGCAGCGACAGGTTCTCGGGGCGAATGATCCAGACACTTTAGCTTCCATGGACCGCCTCGCTTATCTTTACACGAACGAAGGCCGTCACCGCGAAGCCGAGAGCCTGCTTCGTCAGACGCTGGATGCGGAGCGCCGCGTGCTCGGCCCCGACGATCCACAAACCCTGGGCACGCTCACCGAACTGGCCGAGGTTCTAACGCCGCAGGGCCGCTATGCGGAGGCCGACAAGATGTATTCCGAGCTGATCGCAGCGCAGCGGCGGACGCTGGGAGCAGACCACCCGGCTACGCTGCTTTCCATGTCGCACGCGGCCGAGAATCTGGAAGAAGAAGGACGTTATCCCGAAGCTGAAAAGATCTATAACGATGTGATCGAGGCGCAAGTGCGGGTGCTTGGGCCGGAGCACCCGCAAAGGCTGCGGGCCATGACCATGCTCGCTTATACGATGATGAAAGAAGGACGTTTTGCCGAGGCCGACAAACTGCAGGATCAAGTGATCGAGACCAAGACACGCGTGCTCGGTCCCACGCATATGTCCACACTGCAGAGCATGGAGCTCAAGGCCCTGGGCTTGAGCCACGAGGGCCGCTACGCCGAGTCGGAAAAAATGTTTCACGAAGTCATCGACACTGAGGAGAAAACGAACCAGGCGGGGATGGTTGCCGAAACCTGGTACAACTTTGCCTGCGCCGAGGCGTTTCGAGGTCGTAAGGACGAAGCGTTCGCCTATCTTGAGCTTGCGATCAAAGACGGACTGATTTCGCCGGGCGAGATTTCTGAAGACGTGGAGTTGAAATCGCTACGCGATGATCCACGTTTCGATGCGATCGTTGCGAAGGCGCGCGCAACCACCAGCGCGAAGGGGAAGTAAAGCTCTCTTCTCAAGCAGTCATTCGTTCGTTTCGATGGAAGATATTCTTCATCGCACAACCTGCTCTTGCAGCACGATTGAGTATCCAGATCGATGATGGGCGAAAGGCAAGCTATCCTTTTCTTCATCCATTTACCTCAAATTAGCACAAAAGCCAACGGCGCTTTAGGAAGGCAACGATTTTATTGGATTTATAAATGGTCGGGGCGATTGGATTTGAACCAACGACCCCCTGCGCCCAAGGCAGGTGCGCTACCAGGCTGCGCTACGCCCCGACATGATCAGCAGAATTGATTCTAAAGTACTTCCTAACTTTCTTGCTACCTCCGAACCCTGATTTTTGGCCTCGACCGTGGCAAAACCGTGTCAAAACCGTGCTCATTGCACGGCCACCGTGGCAGTATGCGCACCTGCTTTTGCTAGCTCGCCCGCTTTTTCGGCAGGCATTTCGTTCGCGTGCCGGTTGAGTTTCTCCAGAGCCTCGCGCTTCATCTGCAACTTCATCTGCGAGTATTTCTTGAAGACTTGCGCGTCTCCCTGGCGAAGCATTTGTGTGACCCACTCGTCGGCTACGCCTCCGGCGCTGAGCCGCGTGGCGTAGGTCGAGCGCAGATCGTAAATGCGAAAATACGCTACCTTGGCGCGCCGCAATGTGGCTTCCCATGTGGTCTTCAGAGTCCTTAGATGCCCGCTCGGGTTCTGATCGCTCGGAAACAGATATGGGCTACAAGGCGACAGTCGGATCAGATTGCGAAACGCTTCCACGGCTAGCTATGGCTCTCGAAGGCTTCGCATAAACCAGTTTGTTCCACGGTGATCGAACGCTCCCTAAACTTGCGATCCGCTAGCGCTGGACCCCCGCGAGACTTCCACCCTTCCACCACTGTCTACTTCTTCCTCTGGACCCATGCCTGCCAGATGCCAGCCAGAAGCAAGTAGCCAAAGAGCCCAAAGATAAAATGCCAGACCAGGCCGCCGCCCTTATAACACTCAAAGCCAGCGAAGCCGAGAGCAAACAGACTGATCGTGATCAGGCGGTGATTCAGCTTTTCTGGCAGTTCGCTCATGGCACTCTCGCGATTAGCTATGCG
>JASHPL010000045.1 GCA_030038125.1 Candidatus Sulfotelmatobacter sp. | reverse complement strand
GGGCGTCTTCTGCCGCGATGCTCCTTCGACCAGCGCGATCATGCGATCCAGAAATGTCTCACCGGGATTGGAGGTGATTTTCACCTTGATCTGATCGCTCAGCACGCGCGTACCGCCGGTGACAGCCGATCGATCTCCGCCCGCTTCCCGGATCACCGGGGCAGACTCGCCGGTAATCGCCGATTCGTCGACCGACGCGACTCCTTCGATTATTTCGCCGTCGCCGGGGATGAGTTCTCCAGCAGAAACCCGCACCAGATCGCCTGCGCGCAGCTTCGCGCTTGTTACCTGCTCGATCTCTCCGCTTGATTGAATGCGATTGGCCATGGTTTCCGAACGCGCCCGCCGTAAAGTGTCGGCCTGAGCCTTGCCGCGGCCTTCCGCCATGGCTTCGGCAAAGTTGGCGAACAGCACCGTGAACCACAACCACAGGGTGATCTGAAGATTGAAGCTGAACGCCGCGTGGGGATGCAGAATCAGGAGGATCGTTGTGATCACACTGCCGATCTCGACCACAAACATGACAGGATTGCCCATCATGTGCCGTGGATCGAGCTTCAGCAGCGAACTCCAGGTCGCGCTACGAACCAGTTTTACATCCCAGATCGACTTGCGATGACTCGCCATGATTTCCTCAGAAAGTCTTTCCTGCGTACAACAGCAAATGTTCCAGAATCGGTCCTAAACTCAAGGCCGGAAAAAACGTCAGTGCGCCCAGGATCAGAATCACGCTGATCAGCAAAAACGTGAATAGCGGAGTCGTGACCGGAAACGTCCCCAATGACGGCGGCACATATTTCTTTTGTGCCAGACTCCCGGCAATACCGAGCATGGGAATGATCATGAAGAATCGGCCCAACAGCATAGTGAACGCCGTAGCAGCGTCATACCAAAGCGTATTGATAGTGAGGCCGCCGAAGGCCGAGCCGTTATTTCCCGCGGATGAAACAAAAGCATAGAGAATCTGGCTCAGTCCGTGCGGTCCGGGATTAGTGATGCCCGATGTTCCAAAACCCTTCACGCTTGAAATCCCGGTCAGTGTCAGGATAATGAGTGGAAAGACCAGCGAGACCAGCATTGCCATCTTCACGTCGTAGGCTTCGATCTTCTTGCCGAGATACTCCGGTGTCCGGCCCACCATCAGTCCAGCGATGAACACCGCCAGCACGATGTAGACGAGGATGCCGTACATTCCCGAACCCACTCCGCCAAAGATCACCTCGCTCAGCATGATGTTGACCATTGGCACCATTCCCCCCAGCGGAGTGAACGAATCATGCCAGCCGTTAATCGCACCGCAACTCGCGTCGGTAGTGACGGTGGCGAACAACGCGGAATTGGCGATGCCAAAGCGAACCTCCTTGCCTTCCATGTTTCCGCCTGGCTGCGCGTGCATCACATGTTGCTGCTCGACGCCGGAGGGATAAAGCGGATTGCCTCGAGCTTCCGCCCAGTACGCGACCGTGACTCCACATAAAAACAAGATAGCCATCGCCGACCACACCGCCCAACCGTGGGCGATTGAACCGGTCATGCGGCCCAGCGTATACGTCAGTCCCGCTCCGATCGCAAAAATACAGAACAGCTCAAACAAGTTCGTCAGCGGAGAAGGATTCTCAAACGGATGCGCGCTGTTGGCGTTGAAGAAACCGCCGCCGTTTGTTCCGAATTCCTTGATGACTTCCTGCGAGGCTACCGGCCCCTGCGCAATCGTCTGCGTTGTAACCGTATCCATCACCGGTTTGCCGTTGGCGTCTACAACCGGTTTACCATCGGCGCCGACCCGCTGTACTTGCTGCGGTTCAACCAGCTTCACGGTGTCATAGGGCTTGAGGTTCTGCACCACGCCCTGCGAAACCAGGAAGAGCGCTCCAACTACGCAGAACGGCAGCAGTACCCACAGGCAGCAGCGGGTAAAGTCGACCCAAAAGTTTCCCAGCGTCTGCATCTGCCGCCGCGCAATGCCGCGGATGAACGCAATGGCCAGCACAATGCCGGTGGCCGCCGAGGTGAAGTTGTGAAAAGCGAGCCCCGCCATTTGCGTGAAATAGCTCATGGTCGTCTCGCCCGAATATGCTTGCCAGTTGGTGTTCGTGGTAAATGAAGCCGCCGTATTGAAAGCCAAGTGCTCCGGGGTCACGCCGGCGAAGTGTTGCGGGTTGAACGGCAGCCAATACTGCACCCGCTCTATCAGATACAGCACCAGCATCGAGACCGCGCTGAACAACAGCATCGCGATCGCATACTCGGTCCAGCGCATTTCGTGCTTGTCGTCCACGCCCGTAATGCGATAGATGAAGCGCTCCACCGGCCTTAGCAATGGATCGAGAAATGTTCGCTCTCCCTCGAACACCCGCGCCATGAAAATTCCCAGCGGTTTCGTGACGGCAAGGATCAGCGCGAGAAAGACGAAGATCTGCAGCCAGCCATTGATCGTCATTTCAGAATTTCTCCGGTCGCAGCAAAGCGTAAAACAGATACACCGTTGTCAGCGCGCTGATGATCAGCATGATCAAAGATTGAATATCCATATCTCGCCTGTCTTCCTACTTCACGCGATCGCAGAAGTGCACATAAGCGATCGAGAGCGCGAAGAATGCGATGGTCACCCCGACCCAAAGGAGGTCTTGCATATCTAATCTCCAACAATGAATTCAGCAGCAGAGACTACCATGAACAAGCCGCAGGCTCTCGCCTGATCCTTGGGTAGGCCCAATCTGCCCCGCCGCAGTGTTCCTCTAGCCGCTTGATTGCCCAAAACTGCGGATAAGCTACTCCGCATCTCGCACAATGTTGCTAAGGTCGCCGCGGTGGGCTCAGCATCAACGAATGATTGCCTGCGATGGAGGGTCCTGGTTTTCCCAAGCCCCATTCCTCTGACAAATGCACTCACTACTGGCAGCAGAAAAACGACCGCCGCCGCGCACAACACTATCAGTGCAACTTTCATGCCATCCGACACACTCACTCACCGATGTAGAAGGAAACAGATTGATTGAACAACGCCACCCGTAAGAGCGGAATCAAGAGTTCATAAAAATTTCGTAAAGGTTCTCGACCGCCGCCTAGCGCGCGATTGCCGAGCGGCAATCGCGGTTCTCGGCCCATGCAAGCAAACTTCAGCAACCCCAGTCGGCTTCGCCGGGCTTGGCAAAATACGGACGGCTTGCCTGCCCTTGCGCCGCCGTGGCGGCCAGTTCCAGCAGTGTCAGCCGCGCTGCCGCTACCATCAACTTGCGCTCGCTCGGCGGCGTGCAGTCCCACGAAGATCCCGCTTCTCCATCGCGCTGGCAATCAAAGTCGTGCGCCAACGCTCCCTGATAGTGATGAAAAAGCTTGGCCAGTTCTTCCGCCGAAACATCCTGAATCGACCACATATTCGCTCACCCCTCCTGAGGCGCTACCCCCTCGTACACCTTCATTGGATGATGGACGCCGTAAAGATTCAGTAAAGACTTCGTAGAATGTTCGTAAGCCGAAGCCGAGTGATGAATCCAGAAGTAACGCCCGTTGCCTCTCGTCCAAGTCGAACGAAACTGCATGACTGCGAGCTGTCGGCCTGATCCGATCGAAGTAGCCCGAGTTGCGCATAGCAATACGTAGCTCGGCCCCTCATCTTTTTGTCCTCGCTCTCCACATGACGGTGCAATTGCCCATTAGCGAAATCTGTGCAGAATGACGATGCTTTCCCGGTTGAAGTTACATCCGGACTTCCCCCGAATCTTGCTTTTCAAATAGAAAACTTGGAGGAACGAGAGATGAGAACCACAAGAGCTCTGTGGGCGTGCTCTGCTGTGCCTCTGGCAGCAATTTCGGTCGCCGCGCAAGACAATGCAACCAGTGTGAAAGCGCTCGAATTCCAAACGCCAAAAAATGGCATGACGCAGCAGTACGAAACCGGGCGCAAGGCCAAAGTTGCCTGGCATAAACAACAGAAAGACACCAACGCATTATGGGTACTGCAGGTATTGACCGGCGAAAATACAGGTTCATACATCGTGGGACGCAGCGCGCAGCACTGGGCTGATTTCGACAAACCCGCAGTTTCTGATGCCGCGGATGAGGAAGACTGCAACAAAGTGGTCGCCCCGTACGTGGAAAAGCGCACCGCCTCTTATTACGAGACGATGCCGAAGGTGCATCTATGACGCCGGTCAACAAACCAAGTGGCCGGTTCATTATTCGTGGCAGAGGCTCGCCAATGGAGGTCAGGGTGGAACCTATGTTCTGCTCGTCGATCACGCCAACTGGGCTTCGTTTGATGACGATCCCAGCGTGAGGCCGCTGCGCGACATGCTGCGCGAAACTTTCGGCGAGCAGGAAACCATGTCGGTCATTGAACGACTCAATGGCTCAATCGAAAGCTCCTACAGCGAAATCGTCCAGTTCCATCCTGACCTGAGTTACATTCCGGAAAAATAGGAATGGATGCTGGGCCGAGCAACCCGGCGAACATGGAATCAATCACCGGGCTCGAAGCGATATCCGACCCACGGCTCGGTCACGATGTATCGTGGCGAGGAGGCTTCGGGCTCGAGCTTCTTTCGCAATTGACCGACGAAAACTCGCAGATACTCCACCTGCTCCGTGCTCTGCCCGCCCCAGATCGCGGCCAGCAGGGTTCGATGATTCACGACTTTTCCCGGTCTCCGCGCCAGGTAAACTAGTAGATCAAACTCCTTCGGAGTCAGCCTGACTTCGCGCTGCCGCACCATCATTTTATGGGCTGCGGTGTCGATATGAAAATCGCCAATGTCGATCACGGCATCGGCTTCGCTTTCGGTTGGCACCCGTCGCAGATTCGCCCGCACCCGCGCGAGCAATTCATTCATGCCGAATGGTTTGGTGACATAGTCGTCGGCCCCGGCGTCGAGCGCCTCCACTTTTTGCTGCTCCTTGTCGCGCACCGACAAAACCACAATTGGAATCTGCGAAACCGCCCGCACCCGCCGGCACAGTTGCACGCCATCAATCGCGGGCATGGAGAGATCTGTGATGATCAGGTTAGGAGTCCAGTCTTTCATGATTTCCAAAGCCATTTCGCCGGTATTCGCCACACGAATGTCGTATCCCTGGGCGGAGAGACTGGTGCGCAAGACGCGCGTAATCTGCGGTTCGTCATCGACCACCAGAATGTGTGGCGGATCCGGCATCAGGGTGCCTCCTGGGTCACAATATGAACATCCACGGCCGGCGAGTCGCGCAAGAACCGCTGAATCGCCGACAGATAGAGATAGCGCTGCCAGCCGGTGCGCGCGGAACGGCCGAAAATCACCTGCGTGATGTGGTGCTCGCGCACGAATTGAGCGACGGCATCCGCGACGCTGTGTCCGGTGGTACGCACCACCTTGGCGCCCAGATTGTCAGCGAAGCGAATATTTTCGGCGAGACTCTTCTGATCCTCGGGACGAGTGTCACGACCGACATCGACGTAGAAGACATAGAATTCGCCACCCATGGCCTGCGCCATGCGCGACCCGCGGGCGATCAAATACTGCGCCCCGGGGTTCGAGCTGATGCAGACGGCAATGCGTTCGCGAACGGTGTGAGCCTGTTGCTGGGCGTCGGTATCGAGATAGGCGTCGAGGCTGCGATCGACCACGCGCGTAACCTGTCGCAGCGCCAATTCCCGCAGCGCAATCAGGTTCCCGGGACGAAAGAAGTGCGCCAGCGCACGCTGTGCGCGATCGACCGGATAAATATCGCCGCGTTCCATGCGCTTTTTCAGCGCCTGCGGCGTTGCGTCCGCGAGGACGATCTCATCGACGCGCTGCATCACCCAATCGGGCACCGTCTCACGAACCTGCACGCCAGTGATCTGTTGCACCGTCGGGCCGAGGCTCTCGACGTGCTGCACATTCATGGTTGAGAGCACATCGATTCTGACATCGAGCAATTCCATCACGTCCTGATAGCGTTTGCGGTGCTTGCTGCCCTCGATATTGGTGTGCGCCAGTTCATCCACCAGAGCGACGGAAGGCTTCCGCGCCAGAATCGCGTCCACATCCATCTCGTCGAAGATTGTTCCCTTATATTCGAGCTTGCGCGGAGGGACACGTTCGAGTTTGGCAGCCAGTTCTGCAGTAACTTTGCGGCCGTGCGTCTCGACCACACCTACCACGACGTCCTCTCCGCGACTGGCACGGCGGAGAGCCTCGCTCAGCATGTTGTAAGTCTTGCCTACCCCCGGAGCGTAGCCCAGGAAGAGCTTGAAGATGCCCCGCGCCTTTTCTGTGGAAACTTCGCTCAACCACTGGTCGGGCGTCTTCGTCATGGGAGCTATTGTCATTCGCCAGCCTCGAAATTGTCATCTCCATCGTACAATGCGGGAGTGAAAGCCGATGCTCGGAAACAAGCAGAGCGCTACGCGATCGTAGTCGGCGTGACCGCGCTGATTACCGCGGTTGACTTCCGAGCGCATGTGAACCCCACGACCGTTGCCCTGATGTTCCTGGCGGCAGTTCTATTGGCCTCTGCCTACTGGGGTCGGCGTTACGCGTTAACGCTTGCGGTGCTAGGCGCAGTTGTGTTCGATTTCTTTTTCCTCCCGCCGGTTGGAACTTTTGCCATCAGTGATCCGCAAAACTGGATCGCATTATTCGCGTTTCTGGTCACTGCAATTGTGGGCATCCATCTGGGCGACCGCTCGCGTCGCGAGGCGGAACGCGCCCAGATGCGGCGTCGTGACGTGGAGCGGCTTTACGCCCTGAGCCAGCGGTTGCTGGCATCGGAGAACGTTCCCGAGCTCCTCAATTCCCTGCCTCGGTATGTGCAGGAAACGTTCTCGGTTCGCAGCGTTGCAGCAATCGCCTCCGATCACACTTCCATTTATCGTTCGTCGCCTGACGCCGAATTCGATGAGACTGTGCTGCGATCGACCCTGTTGCGCGGAGAACCTGTGACCCAGGCGGGCATTTCATACGTTCCTTTGCGACTGGGAATGCGCACGGTGGGAGCCCTGTCGGTCTCGGGTTCTGACCTTTCCCGCGAAACACTCGATGCCCTGGGAAGTCTGGCCGGGCTGGCCGTCGAGCGCGCTCGGGCACTCGAAGCTTTGAGCAAGCATCGTGCCGAGCAGGAGCACGAACGTTTGCGCTCCGCCTTGCTGGATTCCGTCACCCACGAATTTCGCACTCCGTTGACCTCCATCAAAGCCAGCGTGACCACCCTGCTTTCGGCCGCCGTCCTCGACGATGGCGGGAGAAAAGACTTACTGACCGTCATCGAGGAAGAAACCGATCGGCTCAATCGCCTGGTGGGCGAAGCTTCGGAGATGGCGCAACTTGATGCCGGCATGTTCAAGCTCGATCTCGAACCGCATTCCATCTCGGACGCGCTGGAACCCGCACTCGAAGATGCCAGGTCTTCCCTGGAAAAGCATGGGGTCGAGATTGCCACCAATTACGACACGTTGCCCAAGGTTCGCATGGATGCGGCGCGTATTCGCGAAGTGCTCATGCACCTGCTGGAAAACGCCGGTAAATACTCCGATCCCGGAACCCCGATCAAAGTATCGAGTGAAGTCCAGGGCAACTGGATTGTGACCAGCGTCGCGGATCACGGCCCGGGAATCGATTCCTTCGAGCAGTCGCTCATCTTCGAAAAATTCTATCGCGGTCAGCACCAGCGTTACACAGCTCCCGGAACTGGTATGGGGCTGGCGATCGCGAAAGTCATTGTTGAAGCGCATGGAGGTACCATCAGCGTAATCAGTCAGTTAGGCAGCGGATCAGTGTTTTCGTTCAGCTTGCCAATTGATAAGAGTTCGCAGGCTGCTGAAACCGTGAACCGAAATGAGGCACCGGAGCAAGTGCCTTCTCAACGCTAGCTACCGGCTACGCTACAATCATTGGCTCACAAAGCTCGCTGCCTTTTTCCATGCATATCGATTCGGGCAAAAATTCATGACTGCTGAGGTTGCAAGCAAAACGTTTTCGACACTCGATCGCAAAAGAGCGTTTTACAACCGATTTCTGCTGGTGGTTGCGGGCTTGGGAGGCCTGCTCTACGGCGTCGATGTCGGGATCATCGCCGGGGCGTTGCCATATCTGCAGGACACGTCGCACTTCACAGCCCAGGAACTGTCAACCGTGGTTGCGGCCGTCCTGCTCGGCAGCGTTCTCTCGACGCTCTTTGCCGGTCTGCTCGCGGATTGGATGGGACGGAAATGGCTGATGGTGATCAGCGGGATCATGTTCGTTATCAGCATTCCAATGATTGCGCTCTCGCACGGATATGGTCCACTCGTGTTCGGCCGCTTGCTGCAAGGCGTGAGCGCAGGGCTGATCGGGGTTGTGGTTCCCCTTTATTTGGCGGAGTGTCTTACAGCTTCGAAGCGGGGGCAAGGTACGGGGATCTTTCAATGGCTGCTCACGGCAGGGATCGCAACTGCGGCGTTGATCGGACTTCTGTTCAGCTTTCGTCTCAATCACATTGCGCAAGCGGGCAATCTGGCAGCTGTTTTCGCGTTCAAAGACTCGGCGTGGCGCGGGATTTTCTGGGTCTCGCTGCCACCCGGAATTCTGTTCGTGATCGGCAGCTTCGCGCTGGGGGAGTCGCCTCGCTGGCTACTGCGCCGCGGTCGAAATGATGCGGCCTATGCAGCTCTTTTGCGTTCGCGAACCATCGAGCAGGCAGACCTCGAATTGCGCGAGATGCAGGAAATCTTAGCCGGAGAAAAAGCTAAAGCTAGCCTAGGTGCGAAAGCCAAAGAATCGCTGCTCCGGCGCAAATATGTCATTCCATTTGTGCTCGCCTGCATCATCCTGGCGGTAAATCAAGCGACCGGTATCAATTCCATCATTGCCTACAACACCAACATTCTCTTGCAGAGCGGGCTCTCCGACCTGGCTGCCCACGTGGGCTACGTCTTATTTACCTTCGTGAACTTTTTTGTGACTATCGGTGCGGTGGTTCTTGTGGACCGCAAAGGCAGAAAATTTCTTCTGGCATTGGGCACGGCCGGAATTATCGTCTCGATGATCGCCACGGGAGCGCTGTTCCTGCGTACAGAGCGGCTTCGTGTAGATGCGAAAAGCTCGGTGCAATCGATGGTGACGAGGGAGCAAACCCTGGCTTTGCGCTACGACCAGCAGATGGCGGCGATGCTGGATTCCAGCGCTTCTTCCCGCCCCACATCGCTGGTCGTCATCTATTCTTACGGAGACTTTCGCGCCGCGAGCCAGGCCGTGCGTTCCGATGATCCCGCTGCCAAGCCAATCGAAATTGACCGTGCCAGCTGCGTCCCAGATAACAAAATCGTGGCGTTCTTTTCCAATCCGCTCGGCAATCTGGATGCCGCCCGCGCCGCGCCGCTGCGAATTGAAAATGCTCTCATCACCCCGGTACCCAGCCGCAGCAACGGCTGGCTGGTCGCGATTATGCTGTTTGTCTTCATGGCGTTTTATGCTGTCGGTCCCGGGGTGTGTGTATGGCTGGCCCTCTCGGAGTTAATGCCCACGCGCATCCGCTCGAACGGAATGAGCATTGCGCTGGTCTTGAATCAGGCCGTCTCGACCACGATTGCGGCGATTTTCTTGCCCACGGTCGGCAAATACGGCTATTCCACGATGTTTTTCGGATTTGCCGCCGGCACCGTAATCTATTTCGTGACTGCGACATGGTTCTTGCCGGAGACGAAAGGCAAAACGCTCGAAGAGATCGAAGCCATTTTTGAAGGAGCGAAGGCGTAATGATCACCACGAATCAAACCGATCAGCATTCTCACATGCGCCGGGAGATCTATGAGCAGCCCGAGGCCATCGCCAGGACAGTCGCGAAGCATTTGAAAGACGATACGATTTTCCCCGGCGAACTCGACGCCATCGAAAGCGCAATGCTGAACTTCGAGAAGCTGATCATCGCCGCCAGCGGATCCAGCCGGCACGCCGGTCTGGCGGGCGAAATCATGATCGAAGATCTCTCTGGCGTCGCCGTAGATGTTGAATATGCCAGCGAATATTGTTACCGCTCGACGCATGCCGCTGTCGATCCGATCGTGATGGTCATTACGCAATCGGGAGAAACCGCGGATACCATCGCCGCACAACGCGAAGCACTGACCCGCGGCTTGAAGACCATCGCGATTTCGAACGTGTCGCCGGCAACGATCACCCGGGAAGCCGGAGCTGCGCTGATTACAGGCGCCGGCCCCGAACTCGCGATTCCCGCGACCAAAAGCTTTACCACGCAACTCGCCATTCTTTATTTGATGGCGCTTTTCCTGGCACGCAAGCACGGACGAATGACATCGGAAGTGACTCGCACCCACTTGCAGCGGCTTTTGCGCTTGCCGGATGCAATCGAAAACAATCTTCGCACCTGGGACGATTCGGCCGACAGGTTCGGAGCGGCGCAATCGAGCGCGGAGAAGTTCTTGTATTTAGGACGCGGGGTGCATTACGCGATTGCCCGTGAGGGGGCTCTCAAACTTAAGGAAATTTCCTATGCTCATGCAGAAGGCTATCCCGCAGGCGAACTCAAGCACGGGCCAAATGCACTGGTCGATGAAAAACTTCCAGTCGTGGTGATCGCCACTAGCGACCATGCCGACCCGGATTCCGTGCTGCGCTATCGCCGCACAGTGGATGTCATGAAGGAAGTAAAATCGCGCCGGGGACGCCTTGTCGCCGTTGCTACGGAAGGTAACGCGGAAGTGGAAAGCATCGCTGATCACGTCTTCTTCGTGCCGCCTGCTCCGGAACTGCTCTTGCCGATTATCGAGGTGATTCCGTTGCAGCTATTCGCGTATCACATTGCAGTCCACAAAGGATACGACGTCGACCACCCACGGAATCTGGTAAAAGCGGTGGTGACGGAGTAGTAAACTCCCACCTGCACAGAGGGTGTGCTGGTTCACAGGGTCGGGGCATTTATGGCTGCTGCTTCCGCCTGATGGCTCTCGCGCGACAACTTGCGGAACGACAGCCTCTCGTGATGCGCAAGAATCAGACCAAGCGGCACGACGGCGGCGAACGTGACCAGCCACAATAGAATTCCGCAACTCGCGGCCAGCTCTGTAGGTGCGGCGAACGGCCCGGAAAGCATGGCGATGACGGCCAGTTGCGAACCTCCGCCGACTCCGGGCAACTGCAGGACCGAGCCCGCCATGCTGGCTCCCATGAGAATCAAAACCTGCAGCAAAGGAATATCCAGGGCAGCAGCGTTATAGGAGTGCGTGACCGCCTTATAAGCCAGCGCGATCAAGTACCACATTCCGATTGAAGTACCGGCCGCCAGCAAAAGCCCAGTCATCCCGTGTATGGTGCGCAGACCCTGGCCAAACTTTCGCACTTCCCCTGCGGCTTTCTGTCCTAGATTTCGCGGCAGATGCGCGAAGGTGTGCTCCGTCCATTCGGCGATTTTTTCACCCCAGCGATTGATCGCAATGGCGACGATCGCGACTACCGCAACCATTAGATTCAGGAAAAGCACGAACAATCGCAATGCACGATAGAACGCTCCTGGATCTGGAATCGAGAGCATTCCTCCTTCGCGGAACACAGCGATTGCCAAGAGCAGAGCAAACGCGCCGAAGTCAAAGATGCGCTCGACCGCCCAAACCGCTAGCTGCGAAGAGAACGAGAGGTCAGTGCGCCGGGCAATCAGATAAGGACGAATAAACTCTCCTGCGCGCCCGAGCAACGCCAGTCCGGTAAAACCGATCACGGTCGGCGAAACCAACTGGCTTACTCTCGTCTTCGGTTTTGCGGGCTGAAGGAAAACCTTCCAGCGCACGGCCCGTACCCAGTAGCCCACATAGATCAAACCGATGGCATAGAGCACGCGCAACTTGTTAATGCGGTAGGTCTGGCTCCAGAATGTCGCCCAATCGAAGCTGTGCCACTCGCGGTACTGGATGTAAAAGAGAACAGCCAGCAGGAGAAATACGAACACACTGGCCAAAATGCGCTTTCGATTCATGAACAGGGAAAGCTCCGCGCCGCGACCCTCATCGCGAAGCGGGAAACGGCAATTCCAAGGTAAATGACCGAGATTGACGGGTCAAACATCGATTGGACACAGAATTCCCGCCCCGAGGTCTAACGGCTTCACTCCTAGTTTAGTGGAAAAGCATTCATTCGGAGGTTATTCGCTCGGTTCCGCTTTGGCCTGAGTCACGGATTTGGAATTGTGAGCCTTGCTCGCGGCCGCCGAACTGGATTTTCTGGCATCACGCTGAGGGGCCGAATCTCTTTGCGAGGTTAAGGCCGCTTTCTGCTGCGCGATCTTCTTCTTATTGAAATCCTTGACCACCTTTGCCACATAAGCTCGGGTCTCGTAATACGGAGGAATACCCCCAAATTGCTCTACCCGTTGCGGTCCGGCGTTGTAGGCGGCCAATGCCTTCCGCAGATCGAAGTTGTAGCGTTCCAATAGTTCGCGCAGATACCTCGCTCCGCCTTCTACGTTTGCCTGCGGGTCGAACACGTTCGATACCCCCAGTTGGGACGCCGTTCCCGGCATCAACTGCATCAGACCCTGGGCACCTTTCGGGGAAACCGCGCGCGCATTAAATCCGCTCTCGGCCTTGATAACGCTGTTTACCAGGTCCGGATCGAGCCGATAGCGTCCGCTGGCCTCATTGACCACTTCGGTCAAATCAGGTTGCGGCCGACCGGGAAATCCCGAATAACTGCCCGGAGTTTTGACATTTCGTGCGAACGGCGCCGGATCGGGCGCGGCTTCATAGTGATCGATATTTCCCGTGGGCACGTCGACGTAGCTGGATCCATCTGCGCTTATATACAAGCGCGTCACGCTGCCGATGACTTCACGCCGTTCATGCTGGATGGCGAACCCATTCTTCAGTACCGCCATTTGAGCCGCCAGGGATGGAAGCGTCGCGCCGGCAACCAGGGCGATGACGCTGAAAATCCGGCATGTATTCAGAAATCGCATCTTTAATTCGCAACGAGCGGCAAGCAACCTGTACCAGAGCTAAAGGGCCGTGGACTATCGTTCGGAAACCAGCGGTTCCCCCAGAACGAGATCAACAGCCGCCGCCAGGCCACAGGCATCGTTGCCGCCAGTTACCGTCCAACCGCGCCCGCGCAGCTCCTCGCAGGCATTCCCCATGATAACCGGATGACCGGCAAACTCAAGCATCTCCACGTCATTGTGATTGTCACCGACGGCCATGACCTGCTCGCGCCCAAAGCCGCGGTAGGTAGCCCAGCGTTCCAGCGCGTGCCCCTTGGAACAACCAGCATTCAGCACGTCGATCATAGACAGGTCGCGCGGCGGATACTCCGTCCGCAACACCGTGACCATCCCGTTTATCCCGGATGCCCCAAGGACTTCCAGGGCATCGCGCATCCGCGCCATGGTTCCGCAAAACATTGCCTGTACAGGATCGGTCACCAGCGCCTTTTCAATCGGCACGACAAACTCGATGTATTCGATGTTCTTTTCCAGCCAGCGCCGGATGCTGACGCCAAGCTCATCCATCCTTTCCAGCACGATGGCGCCTTTGGTTTCCTTATCGAAAGTAAGAACGGTATTGCCACGGAATTCTTGCATCACCTCGCACAGACGACGGCATGTTTCGCGAGGCATCAGATCGCGATGGAAGGTCTCGCCGGAAAGCGAGCGAGTGACTGCGCCATTGGAACTGATCAGCCACAAGTCAAACCCGAGTTGCTGCGCGATGGGCAACGCAAACGTGTGCCGCCGTCCGGTCACCAGCACAATTTCGATTCCCGCCGCATGCGCGCGGCGCAGCGCCGCCAGATCGCCTTCGGAAATCTGAAATTGTGGGTTGAGCAGCGTGCCGTCGATATCGGTCGCCAGCAGCCGGATGGAAGGCCTGAAACTCGTCACCTCTGTAATTTTAGCATTCGGATACAACCGAAGATGCAGCCCTTAACGGTCGCGCTCAGCCGCTCTTCGCGCGAATCGCAGCGCGCAACTCTGCGACGATCTCCTGCGCGGCGCGGATCGCGGTGGCGTGTTGATTCACGTTGAAGGAAATCGCTCCCACACGTGCGTGGCCGCCTCCACCATAACGCTCGCAGATTTTTGCCAGATTCACCTCAGGTGCCTGAGTAGCCCAAGGGTTGGATCCCACGGAAACTTTTACCCGAAAGCTGCTCTTGCTTAAGCCCACGCTATACACCGATTCCGGATGCAGGTAGTAAGGGATGAACTTGTTGTAGCCTTCCAAATCGTGATCGGTGACGTCGAAGAAGATCGTGCCGTCCTTGCATTCGGTGCGCTCCTTCAGAATTCCGATCGAAAGCTCGTGACGCTTCAACAAGGGCGGCAGCAGTGGCGCAACAAATGGTTCTTCGAGGATTTCGGCCAACGTCTTCCTGGCCAGCAGGGGAATCAGATTCGGCACAAATTCATGGTCCGGGGCGGATTCGATCACCATCGTCAGCTTCATCGCCGGAGCTTCCATTTCGACGGCGGTCCTGGCATCGGGATAGAGGGCTCCATCGATCACATCGGTCCAATGAACCAGATCGCCTAAGGGCGTGGGATCAAAACCGAATCGCTCCTTGCCAATGAAAGCAATGAAGCTCGTGCACGACTTGAAATCCGGATCGTAAAACTTTCGGTTGCTCTGGTCTCGTTCAAAGTGCTCGGCATCCGCGGGCGTCAGAAAGGCGCTTTCATGATGATCGAACCACCAGGTGATCTGCGGGGAGCTGGAATATTTGAAATCGACGATCGCGTTCTCGTCGCCGTCAAACTGATTCTCGTCGAACAGGGCTCCGGCACGGTGCACGAGGCCAGTGAACACAAACTCGACGTCGTTGCGAATGCGTTCGCGATAGAACCGTGAAAACACCGCCGCCGATGAGGCGCCATCGAAACATTTGTCGTGAAAGAAAACGCGAACGCGCAATCGGTTCCCCTATCATCCGGATGTGCTGGCCAAACTCGCCACCCACCCGAGGCCTGCAGAGTAAAAGCTAATAGGATTGCCAGCTTGCGGGGAGAAAGTCAAGGCAGGAAATTCGGGCGGTATTTACCGCCTCGACGCTGTGGTGAAAAGCGAAATGAGGCCAGGGTGACAATCGCGAGAGAGATTTCTTTGACTGGTCTCTCTTCGCTCCAAGGCTGCTCAGCTACATCGCGTTTGCCTGCTTCTCAGCCATCTCTCCAATGACAGGCAATTTGAACATCTGGCCCTGATTCGCCTTGAGCAGCAGGATGATCCAGATGATGAGACCGGCAAGGCCGATCAACGGCCAGATCAGGATGCTCAGCCAGCCCAACACGGGAATATGGGCGAAGATGCTGAGCGCGATCCAGAGAACAATCCACGCCACATGAAAGAAAATGTTCTGCCACGAGTGGAAACGGACAAAACGGTTCCGGTTATATGGCGCCAACACGAGGAAAATGATGGCCGGAATAATCGTGACGTAGGCCAGCATGCCGGCCACATTGTCGGTCATTCCTCCGGCTGTCGGTGTCGCAGCCGCGACCGCCGTCGGCCCAGCCGACGCGGTACGAGCGGCGCATACTGCGCAAAGCGTGGAACCGTCGGGAATCTGTGCCCCGCAAGAGCTGCAGAATGCCATGGGAGTGTCCTCATCGGCCGCCAAGGTGTGACACAGAGGGCCGAAGGAAAGGAAAAGGGCTACTACCTCTGCCCGGCGGCGTCCGGGGCAAGGTATCAAAACGGACCCACAAAAGCAATCACCCACTAAAGGTTAGACCGGAACAGAGTAATGCTCGGCGAAAGCGCCCAGCACCGGAACCTGGAATGATTCACCCTGTAGCGCCTTGATGACGAGAATGAGCCAGACGAAGCACGCGGCAAGCCCCACAAGCGTAGAGAGCAAGCCGACGAGCAGGATTCCAAGCATTGGAATCAACAGCAGAACGACTGCCAACAGCCGGACGACGACGCCGACGAGCAGGCCTGCTCCGCACAGCAGAAGACATTGAACGGAGTGGAAGCGCACGAAACGATCGTGACGATAAGGACGGGTCAGCAGGAACACGATCGGGGGAATGAAGGTCACATATGCAAGTGCTCCGGCCACTCGTCTAGGCAGAACTCCAATTTTCCCTTGCGCTTTGGGCGCGGTCGGTATGGGGCATCCACAGCCCGGGCAGAATGCGGCGGTGGACGGCATTTGCGTCCCGCATTCAGGGCACAACAGCAGACTTGCGGTGGATTCGTCCATGCTGGGTGCCAGCGACATTTAACTGCGGCTCACTTCCTGTTTTGAGTGGCACTCCTCGCAAATTCCATAAATCAGGAAGGTATGCCTGGTGGTGAGATAGTGATACTTCCGGCCAATTTCCTGCTCCAACTGCCCAACTTCCTGGGAGAAAAACTCAACTGAACTGCCACACTCGGTGCAAACCATATGATGGTGGCTGCGCCGATTGTACTGGTGCTCGTAGCGGGAAACTCCGTCGTGAAACTCTACTTCGCTGGCCAGGCCGCATTCCGCCAGCAGCTTGAGCGTGCGATAAACAGTGGTGTAGCCGATGCCTGCATCCTTTTTTTGCACGAGCCGGTGCAATTCGTCGGTGGAAAGATGGTCCCGGGTTTCCAGAAAAGTGCGTAAAATTCTGTCGCGCTGGGCAGTCTGCTTCAGGCCGACGCTCTTCAGATGTCGATGGAGGATTTCCTGCGCCTCACGCACCATCTCGCGGGAAATGGTGGGCTGATCGTCGATGCGTTTCTGCAGCATAACCAGGCAACGGGTCAGAATACCACCCGGTCATCTTGGAAATGAAATTCGCGGCCTCGGAGCAGAATCTGGAACTCAAGAGCAACGAACTGTCCCACCGCCCAGCGGAACGCACGATGCGGGGAAACACAGAGGAAGCGCGATGCTGTTTGCTATAATCCGCCGAAGTCCCACCCGATGACCGAGCCGTCCACTCCGCTCATGCGGCAATACGCCGCGGTGAAAAAAGAGCATCCCAATGCACTGCTGTTCTTTCGTTTGGGAGATTTTTACGAGCTTTTCTTTGATGATGCATT
>JASHPL010000044.1 GCA_030038125.1 Candidatus Sulfotelmatobacter sp. | reverse complement strand
GTGGGATGAGAATGTTGGAATAACACCATGTAACGGAACTGAAGTCATGCAGTTCAAACTTTTTCTTTGTCCGGTTGACTTTTCAGATTTCTCTGTGAGCGCGTATGAGTATGCGCTCACTCTGGCCGACTACTACAAAGTTGATTTGGTGGCCCTGCATGTGGTTGAGTTGTCGAAATATCCATATGCTGATTACGCCGGGGCGAGCGGTAATTTCGCGGACTTATCGAGAGCGCTTTGCGAAGGCGGCAAAGTAAAACTGCGGGAGTTTGTCAAGCAACATTCAAGGCAGGGAGTTGGGCCGCAGATCGTGGTGGATCAGGGAAACGCGTCTGATCTGATTTTATCGTTTGCGCAAACGCATAACGTGGACCTGATTATCATGGGAACACACGGCCGGCGCGGATTTGACCGTCTGGTGCTCGGCTCGACCACCGATCGCGTTATGCGCAAGGCATGTTCCCCGGTGCTGGTAGTATCCAATCCAGAGCACAATGTCATGACAACCGGGCCAGACGGGAAGCATCGGTTGAGTAGAATTGTTTACTGTACCGACTTTTCCGCCAATTCCGAACGGGCTCTGCAATATGCGATTTCGGTGGCGGCGGAGTATGGTGCAGAGCTAACCATGTTGCACGTGACTGGGGGTGCACCGGACCTGGCAAGAGCGGAAGCGATGATCGCCGAGTGCATACAAGAGCTCGACAAACTGATTTCAGAGAACCAACGGAAGAATCTCAACCTGCGGAAGGTGGTGAGATTCGGAAAACCGTACGAGGAGATTGTTCGCCACGCGCGGGAGGCCCAGGCCAGCCTCATCGTTATGACCGCGCGCGGCGGCGACGCTTTAGACCGCGCGGTCTTCGGTTCGACCACGTATCGGGTCGTCCAACTAGGGCCGTGCCCGGTATTGGCGATCCACCCGTCATAGACAGGCACACGGAAGCTGGGTTTTATGATCAACATCATCACCATCGAACGCGAATACGGATGCGGGGGCGGCGAAATCGCTGAGGCGGTCGCAAAACGCCTCGGCTGGAAATTATGGGACCAGCAGTTGACCGAGGAGATTGCACGGCTGGCGAATTGTCCCAAGGCGGTAGTCGAAGCCCGCGAAGAACGACGTGATCCGCTTTACTATCGGCTTTTCAAGTCCTTCATGCGTGGCAGCTATGAGGGCAGCCTCAATGCGCCCAAACTCAACCTCGTCGATAGTGAAACCATTCTCAAGATCGCCAGGCGCGTCGTTGAACACGCTGCCGAGAAGGGGAAGTGTGTGATTGTGGGCCGAGGTTCACAACAGTTTCTCAGGACTCGGCCGGACACCTTGCGCATCTTCCTCTTTGCTCCACGAGAAGATAAAGTCCGTCGACTTCTGCGTCGCGGCAAGAGTGAAAAAGAGGCCCAAGAGCTTGTGGACAGCGTCGATCGTGAACGCGCCGATTTTATTCAAAAGTATTTCAACGTTGAATGGCCGGATCGGCCGATTTATCACGCGCTGCTGAACACGGCAATCGGTGATGAGTGCGTCACTAATATGATTCTGAGTCTTGTGCAAACTTACGAGGCAAGGTGCAGTGCGTGACTACTCCTGCGAATGCCACGCCTCCCCCATTTGTGCCAGACCTTAGCCCGTAGTAGCCATTCACTCGAATCCCGAACGGATGTAGTCTCGTAATTGAGCAGCACTTGGGGGAGGGCTGATCAACAGACGTCCCACGACTCAAATCGAGTCCTGGGGCGTTTGTTTTTGGCCCCGAAGATTGGACGGCGCCTGGTGCGAGTCTGTCACAGTGAGCGGCCCAATCCGCTAGGCGTTCGGGCGTGCAATTTTGTCGCTGTGCTCGGGATTGTTCCGCTTTGTCATGTGCACACAAACAGCGGGCAAGCACAGGATTCCTTTTCTGCGACGCACGCCCGGCATCAAGCCGCTCTCGGATGCAGCAATCCACGTGCTTTGCCGATCAGGACCGAGACACTCTCGGACTTTGACACCAGGTCTGAAATTCCTATCAATTTTGCCTGCAGCTCCGACGTTCTGTCCGCAAACGCGCTGTAAAGGATAAGTGGAACGGTGGGCATGAGGCGCTTCAGGATGCGGGCAGCATCCAAGCCGTTCATAACCGGCATCGAGAGATCCAGCACGACGAGATCGGGATGCCATTTTTCGGCTTGCTCAATCGCCTCACGTCCGTTCTCCGCTTCTCCGCACACCTGGAAATCAGTCTCGCGTTCGAAGAGTTCTCGGAGCGCCTGACGAATAAACATGTTGTCGTCCACGATCAGTACCGATTTCATAACGAATCCCCTGACGAGGCGACGCCATTGAGGTCCATATTGCAACATCGATCCTGTGAATTCGATAGGTTACATACCCGAGAAGGACAGGGTTCGAAAGATGAATTAAATAAGGAGCTAGCCGGATTGCAAGGGAATGCAATTCACTACAGTTCAATGCCGTAAAGCGCCAATATGTGCCGTCCAGCGATTGGGCGTACCCGAAACACTGTAGGCGACCTCAGAAATTTCCACTGAACCCGTTTACCACTGGCGCAAAATTGCTACATCGTTCGCGGGAGGGAAGCAGATAGTCCACTTCTGGAGAGATAACGATCGATCCGAGATTTTTCGGCGTGTTCTTTTGTTATGCGGCAGAAGATGTTGAGGTTTCAGGTATCGGGACCTCGGCTGCATCCATATCTGCAACTGGTATACGAGCCGTGATTTTCGTGCCTTTATTGTTGGAATCGATGGCCAATGTTCCGCCCAATTGCCGAACTCTTTCTCTCATTCCAGTGATTCCGATTCCAGCAGTGCCAGGCAACGTCATTGCGTCCAACTTCTCCAGCGGAATGCCTTTGCCATCATCTTCAACGCTCACGGCAACTTCCTTGGAATTATGCAGAAGGCGGATTCGTGCTGTGGAACTTCCAGAATGCCGATGGATATTTGTAAGACATTCCTGTACCAACCTAAAAAAAGCGGTTTCCACATCACGGGATAGCCGGCCGAAATCGGTCGGGCAGTCGAGATGCACGCTTATCTTGCTGCGTTGTGAAAAGCCATCGACGTACCAGTGAATTGCAGAAGGAAGTCCGGCTTCATCGAGCGAAGGCGGGTGAAGCAAATGAGAGATGGTACGAACTTCCTTGCTCACTTCTTGAATCAGATTTTCGCTATCAATGACAGCAGCAGTGGTTCTCGTCAAACGGTCGAGATCATCCCTCACACCCGAAAGGTTCATGGAAAGCGCCGCCAGCATCTGACCTATGCTGTCATGGAGTCCACGCGCGATCCGTCGCCTTTCCTCGTCCTGCAGATGCAACAAGCGCGCCGAAAGTGCTTGCAGGTTACGGTTGGCAGCATCGAGTTCAGCCGTGCGCTCCTGGACCCGAGTTTCGAGTTCTCCCTGCGCATTTCTCAGTGTCTCATTATCGCGGCGACGTGCCTCTCCGAGAGCGACGATTACGATGGAAGCCAGAAGAAATGCCAGCGCGCCACCCCATCGGGCGGGGTTGGAAACATGGGCAGAATGCGCTGGGGCTAACCCATAGACTGCTCCAATCAAGCCAAGAATAATCGTCAGAATAGACGGTCCAACGCCGTAATACCAGGAGACAAATGTAACCACGGGCAAGAGAATGACATACGCCACATTGCCGCCGATAAAAGGACTTAGGGCCCGGCAGGCGCAGAGGAATGCCGCGGTCGCAATAATAGCGAAGAGATAACGGAAGGCGGCATTACGCGGCATGGTCTACCTCGTTCTATTCGCTTGAAAATCCAGAATGCCAGAGAAGAGACTGCAAAACGAAGTGGGCCATGCCAATGATAGCAGGAGATAGGCATCCTGTGCCGATTTGAAGCTGGGCACCGGCAGATTGCCGCTGCGTCAACATCAGCGACGACGGTTTCGAGCGTACTCGGCTTTGCCTTGCTCCAGGATAGGTATGTGGGGATCGGCGTCGTTCGTCGGCTCTTCATCTTCACATGCAAACCTGAAAGCGTCAGGACAAGTTGGAAACCCGGCAGCGGTGAGCTAAGATACCGTCACCTTTAGCCCAGCCCCGATGTGTTGCGTGTGCCCACTCGTCGACTTTGCACGATTGAGAGGATCACAAGAACATGAGAGCGAGTAGACGTCCTCGGGCGGAGGCCTCTGCCCTCGTTTGTTTGGCGGCATTGTGTTTGCTTTCAGTCCCAGCGCGAGCCAAGAAAGAGGCTCAGGTCTTGCATAATCACGTACGCCCAGCGGTCTCAAACGGCCGGGCCGCGCGGGTGGGACCCATGTCCAAGAACCAGCGCCTGAGGCTGGCGATCATACTTCCTCTGCGCAATCAAACTGAGCTGACAAGTTTGTTGAAACGGCTGTATGACCGATCCAGTCCGGACTATCGGCATTTTCTAACCGTCGCCCAGTTCACGCAGCGATTCGGTCCCAGCAAGAGCGATTACCAGTCGGTGGTGAAGTTTGCCCGATCCAAAGGTTTTACGGTGACGAGTGCGCCGACGAACCGAATGCTCGTGCATCTTGAGGGAACTGTGTCACAGGTCAACAAAGCCTTCCACGTAACGATGACAAACTACCGGCATCCGACCGAGAATCGGATTTTTTACTCACCGGATCGTGAGCCGTCGCTTGATCTGAGCGTGACCGTGGCGCACATCGCGGGAATGAACAACTTTTCCCTACCAAAGCCGAAATTTAAGAGAGCGCCACCGAATTTTCGCCGGAATAGTATCGGGTCGGGGCCAAGTGGCGCGTACCTTGGGAGCGACATGCGTGCTGCGTATTACGGTGGCACTACCCTCACGGGCAGCGGACAGGCAGTTGGGCTCCTGGAGTTCGATGGTTACAACATGAGCGATGTCACCGCGAGCTTTGCCGGCCAGTCCAACACCGTTCCCATTCACAATGTTCTCCTCGACGGCGCGACTGCCGGTTCGGACGGGGATGACGGCGAGCAGGTTCTGGACATCGTGCAGGCGGCGTCGATGGCTCCCGGTCTGAGCCAGGTTCGCGTCTACATCGCTCCGGGCAATTCACAAATTGGGGTTGGGGACGTGGACATTTTCAACCAGATGGCGACGGAAGATATCGCGAAGCAGCTCAGTTGCTCGTGGGGGTGGAACCCGGACGATACCACACAACTGGATCCAATCCTCCAGGAATTCGCGGCGCAGGGTCAGAATCTTTTCGTGGCTTCGGGTGACGCCGGAGCGTATACGGGAACGAACTCAACCGACAACAGCTATCCAGCCGAATCGGTATACGTGGTGGCTGTGGGTGGAACCGACTTGATTACGAATGGAGCGGGCGGACCCTGGCAGTCAGAAACAGCTTGGGCCGATAGCAGTGGCGGCCCGGCCGACGACGGTTTCGCGATTCCCAGCTGGCAGGCCGGAGTGGCGAATTCGGCCAACCAGGCCTCGCCGACTGTGCGCAACGTGCCGGATGTGGCAGCGGAGGCGAATACCGACAACTATACCTGTGACCAGGGTTCGTGTTCGGGAGACTACGGTGGGACGAGCTTTGCTGCGCCGCGTTGGGCAGGATTTCTGGCGTTGATCAACCAGCAGGTAGCGTCTGGCGGCGGCTCAAGCCTGGGGTTCGTGAACCCTGCCATTTATTCGATCGGTCAAAGCTCCAGCTACAACGATGTTTTTCATGACATCACCAGTGGCAATAACAACAATGGTCAGGGGCAGTCGTTCAATGCCGTTGTTGGCTATGACCTGGTCACTGGATGGGGAAGTCCGAATGGCCAGAACCTAATCGATGCTTTGAGTGGATCTTCGACTTCATCACAGCGATGAATCGAAGGATAACTGGAATCATATTGTCAACTTGGTTCGCAGCAATCACGCTGCTAAAAGAAGCTGCGAACTTTTTGTGCATAACAACGCCGGGCACTTTGCTACAGTCCTTGCTCTTCTCCTAGCATCTATTTTTGCTGAAAACAGTAAATAACCTAAACCTCGTCCTTTACTTACGGCAAGTTGCAAATTCTGTCATATTCTCCGAAGTTCGACCCTGATACGCAAAACCAAATAAGTTGATGAGTTTGTATCTGGTACATATATGAGCTCGAGTTGCTGGTACTTCCTTTGCCCCGAGCTACTCATCAATGCCAGAAGAAAGAAAACTTGGATTAATCTTCAGCGGAGTGCTTTCTGGTTCCATCCCCGAAGTACTCTTCTTGCCGGAACAGGTTCCCTCTTATCGAATCGAAAAGAAAGGGTGGTGTTGTTCACGGAGGCGACATTTTTCCCGAGAGCGGTCCAGCCGACGCAACAGAACCTTCATTTGTGTCGAAGCGGTAGCTATCCCGGACGAAAGCAATCCTTCTTCAGTATGATCCGTTGTATGCTTGTGCCCAACTCATGTAGCTTTGATGCCTTCGCAAGGTGCAGTGCCTCTTAGCTGTGCAACGCAGAGAACGACGAAAAGGAAGGATGCTGGCTAGTCCAGTCTTTTCGGCAGTCAGGTGCAGGGAGAAAAGTCATGAATGATGTGGTAGCTACGCAGATTCGGAAGGTAGCGATCGTCGGGACCGGATTGATCGGCGCGGGCTGGGCGGCGCAGTACCTGGCAAGTGGCCTTGACGTTATTGCAACGGATCCCGCGCAAAACGCGGAGGCCAACTTACGCCGGTCCGTGGACGAAGCATGGGAATTACTCACAGGTATTGGACTTGCTTCGGGTGCGAGCAGGGAGCGACTGACATTCACTGCTGATTTGAGAGAGGCGGTCTCGAAGGCCGACTTTGTCCAGGAGAGCGTCCCGGAACGACTCATCTTGAAAGCCAAGGTGTTCGCCCAGATGGATGAAGTCGCTCCTGCGGAAACGATCTTGGCCTCGAGTGCTTCCGGCATCACGATGGATGCCATTCAGTCGGGCTGTAAGCGGCATTCTGAGCGTTGCGTGATAGGGCATCCCTTTAATCCCCCACATGTCATTCCTCTGGTTGAGGTAGTAGGCGGGACGAAAACGTCTGAGGCGGTGATCGAACGAGCCATGACTTTCTACGCGTCTATTGGTAAGAAGCCGATCCGGTTGCGCAAGGTTCTACCGGGTCATGTTGGAAACCGGCTTCAGGCGGCGCTTTACCGAGAGGTCCTCTATTTGATCCAGCAAGATGTCCTCAGTGTGGAGGACGCAGACATCGCGGTGTGCTACGGGCCGGGCCTTCGGTGGGGTGTGATGGGCCCTAGCCTACAGTGGCATCTTGGCGGCGGGGCAGGTGGAATCCAACACTTTGTCGAGCATTTCATGGATGGTTTCGTGGGCCTCATGAGGAAACTCGAAACGCCCGATGTCACTCCGGCACTGCTGCAGCGAATTATCGATGGCGTTTTGAAGGAAGCCAACGGCCAATCGGTCGAGCAGCTTGCTGACGTGGAGAACAAGCTCGTATTGCAGTTTCTCGCACTACGCACTAAAGCAGGAAGAACACTTCCGTAAAAAGATGCAACTTGCGTTACCTTCCCAGCTACTAAGCGCCCATGAGAACAAGTCTTGTGAAGTTTGTGTCCACATAATGTGCCGCTCCCGCTAATTCAATATGAGTTCCCCGGTTTCAGACCCCTTCTCACCGGCAACGCAATGCTTGAATCTTGCTCACGATATAATCCAAGCATCCCCCCCCTTTTTAAGAGGAATTTCGACCCAAGTGAAACCGACCATATTGGTCTTCGCAACGACTCGCTGGTTTCCAACTGCTCGTCTAGGAATGGCTCTGGCGAACGCCGGATGCACGGTGGATGCTGTTTGCCCTTCGCGACACCCCCTGAGGAAAACACACGCTCTTCGGCAGATGCACAAGTACAGCTACTTTTCACCTCTATCCTCGCTCCAACACGCGGTTGTCTCTGCGCGTCCGGACCTGATCGTTCCCGGCGATGACCTGGCCACGCACCGTCTCCATGAACTCTATTGGCAAGACGAGCAACACAATGGAAGGCAGTCGACACTTTGCGCTTTGATTGAGCGCTCACTGGGCTCACCAGAAAGTTTCCCGATCGTTTACGAGAGAACAAGTTTTATGCGGCTTGCAGAAGAGGCAGGGGTGCGGGTTCCGACAACGGCGGCGCTTGCGGACTTCAATGAACTTCGGCAATGGGCAGTGCAATTCAAATTTCCTTTTGTGCTCAAAGCCGATGGGAGCTCCGGCGGCGAAGGTGTCAGAGTAGTGCGTACCATCGAAGAAGCAAAAAAAGCCTTCCGCAAACTGCATGCACCGCCACTTCTTGCCAGGGCGGCCAAGCGAACGCTTTTCGATGGCGATGCGACCCTGCTTCTTCCTTCTTTACTGCGCCGCCGACCGGCGGTAAGCACTCAAACTTTCGTCGAAGGGCGAGAAGCGAACAGCACTGTTGCCTGTTGGAATGGAATAGTCCTCGCCGGGCTACATTTCGAAGTCGTGAACAAGATGCACTCCACCGGACATGCAACCGTGATCAAGATAATCGATCATCCCGAGATGACTGGCGCGGTTGAAACCATGGTGGCGCGCTTGAAGTTGTCGGGACTACACGGCTTCGATTTCATTCTGGAAGAGAATACCCGACACGCTTACCTCATCGAGGTCAATCCTCGAAGCACCCAAGTCAGTCATTTGACGCTGGGGCCGGGACGCGATCTTGCTGCTGCGCTGGTGGCCGCCCTGACGAGAAGCGCTGTTCGCGCTGAATCACAAATGAGAGAGAACAATACCATCGCTCTATTCCCACAGGAGTGGACGAGAGACCCAGCCAGCCCATTCCTCCGATCCGCCTATCACGACGTTCCGTGGGAAGAACCGGAGTTTGTCCGGGCTTGTGCGGAAAAGGCGCGAAAGCAGAATCGCTCAATTAAGCCGCGGGATTGGGACCTCGCGGTCGCACATCTCATGCGTCTTGCACCGCAGGAGTCGGCCAGCCACACTGTGTCAAGCGGGCCAAAGATTGAATAACAGGTTTTTTTCTCCAATTCCAACGTTCAGGTACCTAAATTACGTAGTTTCTGGTTGACCATTCTTAGATTGTCACCGCGCACGCTGTGCTCGGCCAGAAATTGGTGCCGCGACACATCAGCTTTATCATTCGTTTGTTAGTCGTCATTCTTCTGCTCCGACTCTACACGTCTGAGCCGATTGGTAGCACTTCGGATCTGCGAAGTCAGGAGTATCTACCCAGTTTTCACTTGTTCCTGCACTGCTCGATAGGCCTGATCAATGGCCACATTCGTGTACGCGCTGGCGCCGGCATCGGAATTGGCAATCGAAATCTGTCCAAACTGCTTTCGCCCGATAACGCAGGGGCGCTCCTCCGGTGCCCAATGTGGATCAAACAAGGAATCGTACTCGTAAGCGTAGCCATGCGCCCAACGATTCACCGAGATCGCTGCAATGTCGCGGGCGGAATCGAATCTGGCTGGCGCGAGCATGCGATTCAATTGTTCGCGGATATTCCGTTCAAATTCAGAAAATGGAGTGCCAATCAGTTCGTACCGACCCATCCGGTACTGATCGCGACGCGGCAGTCCCGGTTTGCACGGAGTGCGCAGCATGAAAAGCACCATCGGTTCCTCAGGTTTGCTGGGAAACTGATACGCGCCCAGGCTGACGGGAAAATCGAGCATGGTGAAGGTGTGATAACTTCCAGGCGACATGATTTGCCGTATCCCTAGTTTGTGAAATGCAGTCCAATTGCGGATGGCCACATGCGTATAAATGAATGGCTCCTTCACGCCGTAGTGGAGAGCTTCCTTTTGTTTCTCGGGTAACTCAGGACAGAGATAGGGAATCATGCCGTTGTAACAGGCCAGAATACAACTCTTTCCCGTTACCTTTTTGAGTTTTCCGTCCTGCACATACGAGACTTCCACCTGCTTCGCCGATTTTGGCTCTGCCGAATGCTGAGCTCGCACCGCGGTTGAGTTCAGACGGATTCGGATTGGCGAGGAAGCCTGATCAAGTTTGCTGTAGTCTGCGCGGGCAGAAACCACATCTTCCATAGTGTGTCCTGGCATGACTTCCGGAATCAGACTCCGCACCAGCAAGCGCGCGATCGAAGCATTCCCATCGGGAAAGTGAAAAATGTAGGGTTCTTCCGTTTCCTGGTCTCCGCCTAAATTCATACCCTCAAAACCCGCGTACCGATAGGCGCCATAGTCATCTGGATTTCGATAACAGGCAAGAGCGGATACTGCATCAATGCCTACCGCAAACAAGTCGTTGGTGTAGCTTTGGAAAAAAGGCAAAACTGCCGGATCGGCGTTGCAAATTTCAGTTAAGAATCCCGCATAGCTGATTTTCGCCAGGCGGGCATGCTTCTCCTGTTGTGAAAGGCTGGCAAGATAGTCCTTCTTCTCGTCGTATAGACGGGCGATCTCTTGTTGGACTTTTTCAGGTAACGGGCTTTTCCTGAGAAACTCAGGCCACGGCGTCGAGCCCATTCCCGTTACTAAGCTGTCCGTGCCGAATGTTTCCTTGTCGAAGAAACAAGCAGTCCCGAGATGCGAATACAGTTGCTGATCATAGGCCTTGTAGAAAACCTTGGTTTGCACGCCCAAATCCTCGAGCACGCCTTTTGCGACTTCACTGTATTCCGACGGACTCTCAATCGACTGGGTTCCACCATTACTCAGCAACAGCCGCCCTCCTACGCGGAATTCGTTGCGCCGGGCGTGCCCGCCAAAATCATCGTTGTTTTCAAGGATCAGAATGCGCGAATGCGGCCCGGAATACTTGCGGTAGAAGTACGCCGCGGCCAGTCCGCTGATGCCCCCACCGACGACCACCAAGTCATATGTCTCGTGCGTGTCGAGCGGACTACCGGCAGTCTCCCAGAAAACTCCGTCACGCAGAGCATGCGCAACATCGTAGGAACCGGGCGCAAGTCCTCTCATGCCAGTCAGGGCAGGCGGATAGGATTGGGCTGAATCAAGGGCCGTTCGGGATGTCCCTTGAAGGGAAAAAGCCAGGTCAGATAGCTGCGCACAGCCTAACGCCCCAATACTTACAGCAGCACCATTGAGAAAGTCACGCCGCGTGATGCGGCGATTCATGCCTAATTGGCGGTCACGACCTCTCTCAGTCATGGTTGCGGCGAAACACTCAGGATTTTTAGACAAATCCACCCGGCATTCCAGCATCGTGCATCGGCGCATGGGACGACGCTCGCTGCCGTCGAACGGATTATTGTATCCCGTCTGATCGGGTCGACAGCGGCCACGAAGCAATGGCTTCAGTTCGCCCGACGAGAGCCTGCCGCCACTGCAAAGAATTTGAAATCTAAAATTCGTATCGCAATGCGAACTGCATCACCCGCGGATTGGTCATCAGGTGCGTGTAGTTGCCGAAGTTCGGAACCGCGATGGAGTTGTTGCTTTCGCTCGCGCTGGCGGAATTCAGATCATTGAAGTCAAAGCGGGTCGAGTTGGTCACGTTGAACACTTCCCAGCGCAATGCCACATTATGCTTTTCATTCCAAGGCATCTTCCAGCGCTTCGAAAGGCCGAGGTCAATCCCGAAGAAGCCATCGCCCCGTACGAAATTACGCACGCCAACCTGGCCGGGCAGGGCCGGATTGAACGAACTCTCAGCCGCAGCTGGGTTGGAAAAGAGGTTCACGTTGCCGTCCGCCAAGTGGTAAGCGCCGCTTTTCAAGTGCGACACGGTCGGCATTGCGGCACCCTCCCAATACCAATCAGTTGGGTAGTCTGCGGGATTGTTGTAGATGGTATAGGGAAAACCGCTCGTCCAACGGAACAGGCCCGAAAGCTGCCAGCCTCCGATAACAGCATCGACGGCCCGATTGACGAGGGCGGCGATGGGGCGGCCGCGGCCGAAGGGCAAGTCGACGATCCAGTTCGAATTCAGTTGATGAGTTGTATCAAAGTCAGAAACGGCACGGAAAAGATAAGGCTCCCAGGCGTTGAACATTTGACAGCCGCCGTTGAAGTTGAGAGCACCGGTATTTCCCAGGCGTTCGGCGTCAGAGCATAAGTCGATCGACTTTGAATATGTGTAATTGAAGTCAAACTGAACGCCATGGCTCATTTGGTGTCTGAGAGTGGCTTGCAGCGCGTTGTAATTGGAAAATCCGATGGAACGCAAGGCGAACAGAGACACATACTGCGGGTTGTAGAAGGCGTTCGGCCCGCCCACCACGCCATATTGGCGGCAAGGCGGAAATCCAGTCGTGCCACAGTTTGCATTGTTCGTTGCGTCCGGTATTCCAGTGTAGGGAAACCCGGAAACTGAAGTGGGTAAATCAAGAGCGGTAAGCGCAGTGGTTTCGACACCGGCATTTCCGCAAAAAAGGTCGAAGATAGCCAGCACGGGATCGGTCGTCGAGGGAGTAGTCGGACTGCAACCGGCATTCTGTATGCCGAGCGCGTAGGAACCTCCACTAACGGGCGCCTGAAGCATATTGGTCCAATACTGACGTACTGCCGGACTTACCATGGAATCGTTGAAAGTGGCGTCGGTTACACCCTGAAGTTCGTATAGCTTTGCAAGAGGCTGTATAGCGGAGAAGTAATCCAGCCCGGATTTTTTATCTCTAAGATCGAGCGGTTGAGCTACATCTTGGGAACTCAGGAGGCGGTGCGAGAGTCTGCCGACGTACGCAAGATCCAGCGAGAATCCTCGTCCAAGGTCGCGCTCCACGGAGAAATCCATAGTGTACGAATAGGGGGTCTTCAGCGAAGTGTCCAAACTGCCTATGCCGTTGCCGAAGTCGGCGGCACCGAGGGAGGCCATGGTCGGTATCGTCTCCGGGAAGCTTGGAGCAGGTGGAGTCGGCTGGAGAAGGCTTTGCGGGATCGTGTTGACGTTCGTCAATCGAGGCAACTGGTTGAGCGGCAGCGGAGCGTTGGTGAGAGCCGTCGTCAGACCGAAGGAATTTCCGCTGAACTCGTCCACGATGCCCTGACCGAAACGGTCATAGACAATCCCGAAGCCACCTCGGATGGACGACCTATTACCGTTGCCCAGAAGCTTGCTCAGGAAGCCTTCGGTTTTATTGGGCGCCCAAGCAAAGGCGACATGAGGACCAAGATTGCCGAAATCCCAGTTCCAATACCCTTTCTTTCCGTTGGCAGGACCGCACCAGTCGACTTGTATAGGAGTATCTTGATTGGACGGGATACCGTTCGCGCCAGCCTTTGCCCGGTCGTTAAACCAACTTCCCAAGGATGGACTGGGGCAAACCTGCAGACCGTTTGTCTCCCAAATGGGTGAGAATAACGAATAGCGGAGACCAAAAGTCAAGGTGAGGTTCGGTTTGACTTTCCAAATATCTTGCACGTATGGCTCGTAGCTGTTCTGCGCAAATCGACGGGATATCGCGGAATTGGGCGCAAGCAATTGGAGTTGCCGATTGTAATTAAAGACTGTCGTCGCGTTAGTAACGATTCCCAAGAGATCTGTGATCGGATAGTCGTAACTTACGGCGAAACTCGAGGCTACGGAGGGATAGCAGGGAAACCCGGGATTGGTGCAGCCATACGTCGGAGACAGAGGAGTGTTTTTGTCGGCAAAGCCCGAGGTGGTGGTAAAAGACGAGTTCGTGTTTCCGCTGTCAAACGAAGAAGTGTAGTTGAGCCGCGGCTCGCGCATGAACAAAATATATCCGCCGAACTGTAGCGTGTGCTTTCCGTGAATCCAGGACAAATCCTCCGCAAAATTATGCGTGGGGCGCTGGTAATTTTGAGTTCGCGTAATGCTCTGGGTGAAATTGAAAATAATCCATGGCTGATAGGAGTTTCCAATACTTCCGTAACTCTCTCGAACCAATCCATAGTGAAAATTGCTCATCAGGTTAGGATGGATGACTGCTGAGTAACCTGCGATGAGCCCTTTATTGTGGTAGACAGTTTGTGCTTGTGGAGGCTGGCCGGGGTAATAGGGCTGGCATCCCCCACATGTATCATCAGAGTCATCAGACATGGCTCCCATCACGGAAAGTCGCTGCTTGCCGTCCTGGGTGATGTTGTAGTCGGTGTGGGCGATGTAAACGTTCTGCGTCTGATGGGTCGGCGCGGCGAAAACGAATCCCTGATAATTGTAGCCATCGCCGGTCACGTTGCTATTCGGCAAAGGCAAGGTCTGGAAGTACGCCATGGCGGCCGCATCAGGGCCGGCGTGTGCTGGATCCATCTGCTGCAATTGCTGAACACCAAGGGCGAAGTATCCCGGCGCGGGAGCGTAAGTCTTGCCGCTCTGGCCCTTCACTTCGAACTTGGAGCCGCCTGGGCACTGAGACGCGTTGGAGCATAGATACTGAAGGACACCATCGCGCATCGCCAAACTCGGAACTTCTTCTCCAGTACTGACGGCTTGCTCCGCGCGTCGGGTGCCCTCGTAATTCACGAAAAAAAACAGGCGATCTTTTTTTATGGGACCTCCGACGGAAGCGCCGAAAATATTGCGGATCAATTTGGGAGGAGTGTTGCAGTCATTCGGATTGGGTAGAGTGCAATTTTGTAGCTCTGTCAGTTTGTTGATGTAATCGTTCGCGCTGGTATAAGTGTTGCGGATGTACTCGTACACCGAACCATGGAAGCTGTTAGTGCCACTTTTGGTTACGAGGGCCACCTGGGCCCCGCTGGTCCCTCCTTCGTCGGCGTTGGCATTCGATGTGGTGACGCGAAACTCTTGTACGGAATCGAGCGTCACAGGCAAAACGGAAGTAAAAGCTTGACCCCCTTCATCATTTACTCGAATACCATCGAGGCTGATATTGCCTTGGTCGCTGCGCGCGCCGTTCACTGCCCCGCTGCGCGTATCATCAACGTTCGTATCACTTCGATTGCCTGTGTACGCAACTCCAGGTTGCAGTGTAAGAAGATCGGGTACGTTACGCCCTTCCAGAGGGAGTTCCTTTACCTGATTCTCTCCGAACGCTATTCCCATGCTGGCGTCTTCGGTGTTGATTACTGGTGCTTCCCCGGAAACCTCGATCTCAGTGGTGATCCCACCGACCTGAAGCTGAACATTCAAGCTAGTCGGCACGTTGACGAGAAGTTGGAGATTCCTCTGCTCGTATCTCCTAAAGCCGGGCTTTTCCACAGTCAGGCCATAGGTACCGGGC
>JASHPL010000043.1 GCA_030038125.1 Candidatus Sulfotelmatobacter sp. | reverse complement strand
ACCGTGAGGAGCAGCAGAAACAGGAAGCACCGTTGCGCCACGCCATGAAAATCAGGCGATTGAAATTCCTGAATGTGACTCATGAGGAATCGATCGGAAAGATACGAATAAACGTGCTGGTGCAGCCTCCATCCATAGGGATTTATCAGGCTCGCCGCTGCACAAATCACTCCCACCACAATCAGATTTCTGACGCGCTTGCCTGCCGTGATTTCTTGAAGCGTCTCCTCAATCCGTCCGCTCTTGTTCCGATACCATTCCCACAGTGCCGCGAGCCAGAACAAAACCAGCAAGATAAACCCCACGACAAAGCCGCCATGAAGATTGACCCAGAGCAACATCAACGCGGGCAGCGCCCACAACCATCGGCCATCGCTTCGACCATCAAGACCATCCCGCTCCGAGCGTTCCAAGATCACAAACCATGCCAGCGTGAAGAGCCAGCTCATCACGTGTGGCCGCGCCAGAAAATGAATCATCGAAGCGGAAATTGCCAGCAGAGCCAGCAACACCGCGAGAAGCACATTCACCCCGCGCCGGATCAGCCACTGCAGGCTCCAGGCAAAAACTGCTGCGATCACCACCGCATTCAGCCATACCACCCCATTCAGTCCGATGGTGGAATCCAATTGACCCACAATCAGGTCATAGAGCCACTCCCAGGCAAACCACGGTTTGCCTCCCATTGTGGAAGAGAAGGGGTCCACGCGCGGGACCCGGTGCGTGGCCAGAATGATCTGCCCGGTTCGGATGTGCCAGCCGATTCCTGCGTCGCCCAGCAGCCGCACCGAAAGTGGGCTGAACACCAATGTGCAGAGCAACGCGACAAACATTAAATCCGCAACAGAAGGCGCGGCCACACCCAGCCAACCAGGTAGTATCACCGATCTTTCCGAACCCTTCTCCATCGCGCTGAATCTTATAGAGCGAGGCGACGAACAGCAAGGTGACGGAGGATAGTCCAGTTCAGGTTGTGATCGTCGGCGGCGGTTTTGGCGGATTGAGCGCCGCCAGCACTCTGGCGAAAGCTCCGCTCCACCTTACCCTGATCGATCGCAAGAATTACTACACGTTTCAGCCGCTCTTGTATCAGGTCGCGACTGCCGGACTGTCGCCCGGCGAGATCGCTGCTCCACTTCGCTCGATCCTTCGCCGTCATCAGAACGTAGAAGTTCTGTTAGGCGAAGTCATCGGCTTCGATCTCGATCGGCGTACGGTCAACCTTGCCGATTGCGAAGTGCCCTACGATTACCTGATCGTCGCTGCCGGCGCCGGCCACACCTACTTCGGACACAACGACTGGGAAGCGATCGCGCCCAGTCTCAAAGGCATTGAGGATGCACTCGAAATTCGCCGCCGCGTCCTGCTGGCTTTTGAATTGGCTGAACGGCGCGCCGTCGCTCGACAGCCAGCTCTTCCTCTCAATTTTGTGATTGTCGGCGCTGGACCCACCGGAGTGGAACTGGCTGGCACTCTCGCGGAAATCTGCCATCATGCGCTCACCCACGAGTTCCGCAACATCGATCCCGCACGCGCCCACATTCTGTTGATCGAGGGAGGGCCCCGGGTACTGGCAGCTTATCCAGAAGATCTCTCGCGCAGTGCCGAACGACAGTTGAAGCACCTGGGCGTTGACGTTCGCACTTCGACGATGGTGGATCAGATTGAGCCTGGCGCAGTCCGTTTCGGCAACACGCGACTCGAAGCGGCCGTGGTGCTCTGGGCCGCGGGAGTTGCCGCTTCGCCCTTGGGAAGAAAAATCGGCGTTCCGTTGGATCGCGAAGGCCGCGTCATCGTGCACTCCGATCTCAGCATTCCGGACCACCCCGAAGTCTTCGTGATCGGCGATATGGCGTCGCTCAAGGATGAGCGCGGCAAACTGCTTCCGGGCGTCGCGCAGGTCGCGATGCAGGAGGGCCGCTTCGTCGCCAACCTGATTCGAAAGGAAATCCTACAGGGTGCCCCACGCTTCCCGCATTCTGAGCCGGAGGGTGGGAACTTGAGCCGCCCCGCATTCCACTACCACGATAAAGGCAGTCTCGCTACCATCGGCCGCGCCGCTGCTGTGGCGGAGATCGGCAAACTACATATGTCCGGCTACCCGGCCTGGCTGACTTGGCTTTTCGTGCATATTTTGTTCCTCATCGGGTTCCGCAACCGGCTGCTGGTCATGATTCAGTGGGCATGGTCGTATTTCAACTACGAGCGCGGGGCGCGATTGATCACTGGCAGCAATTCCCTGCCGGGATGGACCGGTCTGCCGAACTCAGCGCCTTCAACGCCGGTGCCGCAAGAAAACCGTTCTCACGCGGCCGATTAGAGCGAAAATAGTACTGAGATGTGGGACATCTCGCCGTCACCGCTGCATTCTCATCCCGAGCGAAGCGAAAGATCTATGCGTTCCCGGCGCTTAACAATACTGACGATTTCCTTCTGCATATTTCTCGTCACTCTCTTTGCGATTTCTCTTTCCGCGACATCAGCCTCGGCGCAGGTGCTCCAAATCGTCCTGGATGACACAATCCAGCCCATCAGCGCTGAATATATTTCTCGCGCCATCGAACAGGCCCGCAAGAGCAACGACCGGGCTGTGTTGATCGAACTCAACACGCCCGGAGGTCTGGTCAGCTCGACTCGCGAGATTATCCAACAGATCACGTCCTCGTCCGTTCCGGTGATCGTTTACGTCACGCCCACTGGAGGCCACGCCGGTTCCGCGGGAATTTTCATTCTCGAGTCTGCCGACATCGCCGCCATGGCTCCGGGAACTGCCGCCGGCGCGGCACATCCTGTCTCCCTGATCGGCCCGATGCAGGTCAAGACCGACGACGAAATGAAACAGAAAATTGAGAACGATGCCGCCGCCCTGATGCGCTCCGTCACTTCTAAGCGCGGACGCAACATTGAAGCCGCCGAGAGCGCCGTCCGTACCTCAAAGTCTTTCACTGATCAGGAAGCGCTCTCTGTGCACCTCATCGACTACGTCGCTTCCAGTCCCGAAGATCTCTTCCGGCAGATGCAGGGCAGGCCCTTCAAGCGGTTCGACGGCCAGTCGGATACGCTCAATCTTGTCGGCCAGGCGATCGTTCCCTTCAACATGACCGTCCGCCAGCATGTTCTCGACGTGCTGATGGATCCCAATATCGCCTTTTTGCTGCTCGTGATTGGTGCGCTCGCTCTCTATGTCGAGTTCAACCATCCCGGCACCGTGATTCCAGGAACCGTGGGCATCGTCTTCATCATTCTCGCGATATTCGCTCTGAATCTTTTGCCTACGCGGTTCGCCGCCGTCGGACTCATCCTGGGAGCCTTCGCCCTTTTCGCGGCTGAGGCCAAATTTGTCACGCATGGGATTTTGACGATTGGCGGAATCATTCTTTTGACCCTGGGTGGCCTGCTGTTAGTGGACGCTCCCATCCCGCAGATGCGCGTACATCTGATTACCGCCGTCGCCGTGAGCGTCCCTTTCGGGTTGATTACCGCGTTTCTCATGACCATTGCGGTGAAGGCCAGGCGCAATAAGGTTGTCACCGGAGCGCAGGGACTCGTTGGTCAAACCGGAGTAGCGCAGACCGCGCTCTCGCCGCAAGGCAAGGTCTTCGTGCACGGCGAACTCTGGGACGCGGTCGCTTCCACGCCGCTTCCCATCGGCGAACTGGTTCGGGTGGATAAAGTCGAGGGATTAATTTTGGAAGTCGTTCCGCTCGAAGCCACCCCGCCTCCGATGTAGCACCGGGCGCCCCATCCGCACTCGACTTTACGCTGTAGTGCGGCCCTCACAGAGGAAGCGGGGGATGTCCGATCGTCTCTTATCATTTCAAATTGAATAGCGCGTTCACATGCGCCGTGACCGTCACGTTTTGCGGAGTGAACTCCTCCGTCGGTGCTGGAGTCGCTGCATTCCCCATCGCCGTCATGGCGTGCATTGCCCGCGGCATAATCGGGCGCGGGGCTTCATAAACGTCGATCGAAGCGTAGGAAAGATCACCGAGCACACGTCCGCTCGCACGCGCCAACGCTCCGGCGGAATCATGGGCCCGCCGGTAGGCGTCTTCCACGGCCTTATCCTTGGCGTCGTCCGTATTCTGGAGGATGTAGCTCAGCGTTTGGTTCTCGCTCACGTTCGCATTCGCGAGTTGCTGGGTCACGGGCGCAATTTTGGAGAAATCCTTCAGGTCCAGTGTCACATCGGTTGTGACGCGATAACCGACGATTTTTTGCGTGGGATTTTTCCAGTCGTACATCGGCTGTACCGACATGAACCCGATCGTGGCCTGCTTGGGCGCAATTCCGTTCACCCGCAACACCTCGCGCACGTCTTCTACTTCTTTGGACGCACGCTCGAACGCGGCTTGCGCCGTGTTCTCCTGGACGGAAACGTTGAATTGAAGGCGCGCTGTATCGGGCGGAGCTTCAAACTTGCCATCCGCTCCGACGTAGATCGTGTTCGTTTGCGCGGCCACCGTGGGATGATCTTGCGCGAAAACTGCAAGTGCCACGAAAAAAATAAAGGCCACAACCATGCTCGACTTCATGACAGGCCTCCCAGGAATAATTTCTTGCTCAATTATTCATCTTCCAGGGAACGCCCGTCATTACCCAAATTGCAAATCGCCGCAGGAAAAGGAAGTTTTGTCTTTCTCTGCTTCCTCTGTGAACTCTCCGTTGAAGGGTTGCTTCAGCGCGAAGGAATGCTCAGATTTCGATCCAATCTGATTTCCAGTGCCGTCCCTTTTTCCAGGACGAGATCGTGCCCCGATTCGAACGCCGACATCGCTCCATCGGCGGCGCCCTGTCCCGCACCGGTCGCGGCTGCCCGTTTACCGCCGTTTTTTTCTCCTTCGGCCGCTCCTTCACCCGCCCCGACAACGACGGCTTCCGCAATCTGTTCTTTCGTTACTCCCTTGCGCCCAATCTCGCCTTCATCTCCGATGCGACTCAGACCATGCTCGCCCGGGACACCTGTCACCGTGGCGATCAGCGGCACCCATCCGCGCGAAGTTTGAATCTCATCGAAGCTGAGAAGTAAACGACGACGGAATCCTGGCTCGACTGCGCTGATATGTCCTCGAATCCTGCTTCCCGCATCGAGGGTCTGCCCGTTGCCCGCTGCAATCGTTTCTGCCAGCCGCGCCTCAAACCGGTCTCCAGCTTTCGCTGTGTGAGTATCGAGCGTCGTGGCGAGTTGGATGAGACAAGTCGTTCCTTGCGGGACGGCATTGGCCGGGGCTGTAGACGTATCTTGTCCGAACATTGCGCAAGGAATACACGCTACTATCGCGGTTAATACATAGCAGTCGACGAAGCGAAGAATGGGACGCGTAGAAGCGGACATAAGAGTCTCCTGGGAACTGAATTGTTAGGCAATTGGATGGGAGGAACGGCGAAAAGTGCTGCCTGCTCAGTTCACGGCCACAATCATGCTTTGGATCCGGCCGAATACGCAAGAGGATCCTTCGAGCCGACAGCGCGCCGTAGTTCCTCAAAAACTTCATTCGGCATCTGCTGAAAGATAGTTACCACTTCAGGATCAAACTGCCGGCCGGACCACACCTGTATCTCCTTGCGCGCGTCGGCAAGAGATCCAGCCTTGCGGTACGGACGATCCGATGTGATGGCATCCAGCGTGTCCGCGACCGTAAAGATCCTGGCTCCGAGCGGAATCTGCTCGCCCTTGAGCCCGCGCGGATAGCCGGAACCATCGAAATGCTCCTGGTGAGAGTACACGATCTCCGAAGCCTCAGTAAGGAACGGGATCTTCTTGAGGATTTGATAGCCCAGATATGCGTGCTCCTGCATAATCTCGATCTCACGAGCATTGAGTTTGTCCGGCTTGTGCAGGATCGCATCTGGTATTTTGATTTTTCCGATGTCGTGCAGGAACGCACCACGCGCGATCACCGCGATCTGTTCCCGCGGCAGGCCCATCGCCTTGGCAATTGCAATGGTAAAAGCAGTAACCCGTCTGGTATGCCCGAATGTCTCAGCATCCTTTAGATCGAGCGCATCTCCCAGCGCTTCCAGCGTAATATCGTACGACCGCTCCAGGTCCGCCAAGGCTTCCTGTAGCTGATCGGTCCTGGCCGCAACCAACGATTCCAGATTCATCTGATAGGTGCGATTCTCGATTTTCAACCGCCGGTTTTCCAAAGCCCGGCTTACCGCGTTCAAGAGCTGTTCCCGCTCAAATGGCTTGAGCAGATAGTCGTAGGCTCCATTGCGGATCGCCTGCAGCGCCACAGAAATGTCATGCACTGCCGTAACCATCACAACCGGCATGTCGGGATATTTCTCTTTCGTGCGCTCGAGCAACCCAATGCCGTCCAAATCGGCCATCATCAGATCAGAAAGCATTAACTCGTATTCATTTCCGGAAGTCAGCAGGGCCAGCGCCTCCATGCCTGAAGCTGCCTGGGTGCAGACATATCCCGCGCTCGTTAGCATAGAAGCTACGATTTCACGAATAGCTTCTTCGTCGTCAACAACCAGGATGCGGTCGGGCATGCGAATACACGAAAGTCTATCGGCGATTGTAACGAACCCACGAGATTCCGAAAGTAATCAACCAGGTCCGGAATCCTCATCGAGAAAAACCCCACCCATGATATTCAGGAATCAGGAATCCGTACGTCCGAACTTCGATGAACGTTTCCGTCAGTTCAATCTGGGGCATGGCCGGGGAGCTTGGCCTCGTCAGGCCCTCAGCAGCGGATTTGGCCCTGATCCTCCTGCTGGGCGCCTCGTTGCTGGTGCTGCTCGCTTTTCGCGACCGCTACCTCAAGCTATGGATCGTCGGGTGGTCGGTATTCGTCGCCTCGCGGGTGATGGAACATTCCTTTTTCACCCGGTTTCCTGCTCCATTTGGTTTGGTTGCGGTACAGGCGAGTTTCGTGCTGGCGGTGGGATTGCTCGCCGGAGCTGTATTGCTTTACTCCCGCAGCCGTAACCTGATTGTTCCTCTGGCAGTCATTACGCCAATCCTGGTTGGTCTCACCGGCGCTCGCGTCCTGTTAGTTCTCGATTCGCTGCCAATACGCGTAGGCGAGGAAGTCAGCTATCGCATTCTTCTCCTGACTGCCTCCATCGCGCTATTGCGGGCGCGCCGCGGCCGCTTCGAACCGGCGGTCTGGATTGTCGCCCTGTGTCTGCCCTTGCTTCATCTTTCCTGGTCTCCGTTCACCGATCGCGTTCCTGGCGCTGCATTCCTCAGCGCCGAAATTGCCCTTGGCATCGGTATGTTGCTGATCGTTTTCTCCGAATCGCGCAGGCGAACTCAACGGCTGCTTGCTATGCAGGCGTTGAGCACCAGTACAGCCGCGGCTCAGCAGTACGGAAATGTCGTGCAGCAGGCCATCGATCAATTGCGGAGTTTGACCCGTGTGCGCTCTGTCTGGTTCCGCCTGCTCGAAGCCCAACGTCTGGTAGCCACCCATGCCGTTGGCCTGTCTGGTGATTTTCTGCGTGATGCAGGCATGGCTGAAATTACTGACGATTTATCGAAGCTCCTGGAACAAACCGACGCGCGGGTCACCCGGCGCGATAGTGCAAGCCCTGAAATCCCGGACCTTCTCGCGGCAGAGAAGATTTCTCAGGTCGTGACCCTGCCAGTGGCCGGCAACAAATCTCCGATCGGACTTCTTCTGCTGGGGAATTCCGCCAACCGCGAGTGGACCGAAGAGGAATTGTCTTTCCTCCAGGCTTACGCGAAGCAGTTAGCCATCGCGGTGGAAAACTTCCGCCTGCTCGAACAAGTCTTGCGCTCGCAGCGTCAGTGGATGAATACATTCGATTCCATTCACGACATCATCCTCGCGCACGACGCCGACTATCGCATCTTCAAGGCCAATCAGGTCCTGCTCGAACACCTCGGCAAAGCTGCTGCCGATGTTCTCGGAAGCAGCTGCGAGGCGGCTCTGCCCCACGCGTACGGCGAGTGGTCCGGCTGTCCTTACTGCGCCATGGGCGCGGACGAGGAATTCGTCGAAGGGGCGGATCCCTGCTTCGGTGGTTTCTCCGTGGTTTCCACTTCCTCGTACTCTGAGCAAGGCAGCCCGCAAAAAGGCATCATCCACGTCGTGCGCGATGTGACCGAGCGGCGTTCCGCCGAGGAGAAATACCGTTTGTTGTTCGAGCAGGTCCAGGAGGGCGTATATGTCGCCACGCCCGATGGCCGCCTCATCGACTGTAACGACGCGCTCGTGCACATGCTCGGTTATAGCAATCGAGACGAATTGATGGTGCTGAACCTCGACTCGGAAATCTGTGTCGACTCGCGCCAGCGCCAGGCCTTCCGCCGCGAGGTCGAGGACCACAACTACGTGCGCAATTTCGAAATCACCATGCGCCGGAAAGACGGTTCCCTGCTCCTCGCTGCCGAGAGCAGTTTCGCCAGCCGCGACGCGACCGGAAATATCGAACGCTTTCAGAGCTTCGTTCTTGACGTGACCGAGAAGCGACGCGCCGAGGACGAAATGCGGCGCCGCAATCGCGAACTGAACGCGCTGAACGCGATGGCCGTCGTCGCGGCGCAGTCCTTCGATCTTGACGAGATTCTGAACCTCACCCTGCGCCAGGTCGTCACTCTCTTCGGCGCAGAGAGCGGATCGGTTTACCTCTCCGATACGGATTCTCCGACCTATCGCCGCCGCGCCGCCTGGGGCCCGCGCCGCGATAAAACTCGTGCCGCCGAGATCACCTTCGACGAAGGTTTCGGCGACCTGATCGTGCGTTCGCGCGCGGAGGTCGTCACCGCCGAATATCTCCCGCACCTGCCCCCCAAAGTCGCCGAGTTTCTTCGTTCTGAGGCCGATCGCTCCTGGATCTGGGTCCTTTTCTGGGGAAAAGACGCGCCCGTCGGCATCATGGGCTTGTGCAGCCAAATCGCATACGAATATTCCAGTAACGACGAGAACCTTCTGGTTGCCATCAGCCGACAGCTGGCTACGACCATTGAAAAGGTCCGGCTCTACGAAGAAACCTGCCGCGCCTATGAAGATCTGCGCAAGACCCAGGAACAACTCCTGCAAAGCGAGAAGATGTCCGCTGTCGGCCAATTAATTGCCGGCGTTGCCCACGAACTCAACAATCCCCTGACCGCCATCCTCGGCTACGCCGAACTGCTCGAAACCGAAGGCTTGAACGAGCGCGCCAAAGATTACGTCGGCAAGCTGTTCAAGCAGGCGCAGCGTACCCATCGCGTGGTACAGAACCTTCTTTCCTTCGCGCGCCAGCGCAAGCCCCAACGCGAAGAGGTCGACATTCGCAAGGTACTTGACGAAACCCTTGCCCTGCGCGACTACGATCTCAAGAGCAACAATATCGCGGTCCAGCGCGACGCCCCCTCGGAGCCCGTGATGGTCGTCGCCGACCCGCACCAGATCGAGCAGGTTTTTCTGAATATCATCAACAATGCAGTCGATGCCATTCTCGAAACTGGACGCACCGGCAAACTCAGGATTCGCGTTTATTCGGAAAATGGCCACATCTCCACTCAATTCGCCGACGACGGTCCGGGTCTCAAAGATCCCAAGCGCATTTTCGACCCCTTCTATACCACCAAGAGCGTGGGCAAAGGCACCGGTCTCGGTTTGAGTATCTGCTACGGAATTGTCAAAGAGCACGGCGGCGACATTACCGCCTTCAATGCTCCCGAAGGCGGTGCGGTGATCGAAGTCAAGTTGCCGGTTACGGTTGCTGCCGCTGCTCAAGCCGAATCGCTCAAAGCTCCCACGCGCCCACGGGAAGGCGCCGTGAGTGGCCGCGTCCTTCTCGTCGAAGAGGAAGAAGCCGTGCTGGAATTTGAGCGTGATGTGCTTTCCGGCGCAGGCGCCAGCGTCGTGACTGCCCGATCCGGCGACGAAGTTAAGACTCGCCTGCTCTCCGAGCCCTTCGACGCCCTCATCCTCAACGGCAAAATGCCCGGCGAATGGAACGCTCGCGAATCCTACGCCTGGATTAAGTCCAATTGTGCGGCCATCGACGGCCACGTCTTATTCACCTTCTCCAATGCCATGGAGCAGAGCGACGCCCGAACCTTCTTGCAGGAAAACAACGTCCCCTATCTGGTCAAGCCCTTCGAAGTCGCCGAACTGATCGCCCAAACCCGCAAGCTGCTGCCGAAAGCGCAAGCCGCAGGCGCGGGCGCAAATTAAACGTTTTCCGCTGCTCCGAACGAGTCTGCCAGATTCGTACGTGATTACGCACAGCCCTCCACATCCTTCCTCCATTCCCCCATGCGATAAACTAGCCTCAGCCCATGTCCCAATTTGTCCACCTGCACCTGCACACCGATTATTCCCTGCTCGATGGCGCCTGTGACGTGGAAAAGCTCTGCCAGCGCGTCGAGCAACTCGGCATGCCCGCCGTCGCCATGACGGACCATGGCAATATTTTTGGCGCAGTGCACTTCGTTAACTCCGCCCACAAGCACGGCGTGAAGCCCATCGTCGGCTGCGAGCTCTACGTCTGCAAAAAAGAAGATCACAACATCGAACGTACGCCACCCGAAGGTGACACGTACAACCACCTGCTCGTGCTCGCGGAGAACGAAGAAGGCTACCGCAACCTGATCAAGATCACTTCCGAGGCATCGCTGCACGGCTTCTATTACAAGCCGCGCATCAGCAAGAGATTTCTCGCCGAGCACGCGCGCGGCCTCATCGGCCTCTCCGGATGCCTCAAGGGCGAAGTGGCGGAGCGGCTGACCGAGAACAATTACGAAGCTGCCCGCACTGCCGCTGCGACTTTCGCCGACATCTTCGGCGAACAGAATTTCTTCCTTGAAATTCAAGACCAGGGCCTCGCACTCGAACACCGTATCCATCCCGGCCTGTTTCAGCTCGAAAAGGATCTCGGCTTGCCGCTCGTTGCTACGAACGACAGCCATTACCTCTGCGAAGACGACGCCCACGCGCAGGATGTCATGGTCTGCATTCAGACCGGCAAATCCATCCGCGACACCGAGCGCATGAAGTTCGAGGGCACGCAGTTCTTCGTCAAGAACCACGACGAGATGTATCGCGTGTTCAAAGACTCGCCGGAAGTCGTCGCGCGTACGCTCGCGATCGCCGAGCGCTGCAACCTGCGTCTGGAGAAAGTCGCATCGCCATTTCCGCAATTCGATGTCCCGCCCGGTTACACCATCGACAGCTATTTCGTTCACGTCACCCGTGAAGGTTTCGCGCGCCGGCTGGAAACGCTGCGCACGCTGGCAGATCAAAGCAAGCTGAAACATTCTCTTGCCGACTACCAGCAGCGCCTGGAGCGTGAACTCGCCATCATTCAGCAGATGAAATTTTCCGGGTATTTCCTCATCGTCTGGGACTTCATCCGTTACGCCAAAGAACGCGACATTCCCGTCGGCCCCGGCCGCGGTTCGGCCGCCGGATCGCTCGTTTCTTATGCGCTCGGCATCACCGATCTCGACCCTCTGCAGCACGAGCTGCTCTTCGAGCGCTTCCTGAATCCCGAGCGCGTGTCCATGCCCGACATCGACATCGATTTCTGCATGAACCGCCGTGGCGAAGTGATTCAGTACGTCACGCAGAAATACGGACGCGACAATGTCGCCCAGATCATCACCTTCGGCACCATGGCCGCCAAGGCCGCGATCAAAGATGTCGGCCGCGCCATGGACATTCCCTACTCCGATGTCGATCGCATCGCCAAGATGGTTCCGGCGACTCTGAATATCACCCTCGACGAGGCCATCGAAGAATCTCCGCCGCTGCGCGAAGCCTACGAAAAAGATTCTCAGGTGCAGGAATTGCTGGATACCGCGCGCAAGCTCGAGGGATTAGTTCGCAACTCCGGCGTGCACGCTGCCGGAGTCGTAATTTCGCCGCGCCCGCTAACCGAACTCGTCCCGCTGCACAAAACCAAGAACGACGAAATCGTCACTGCCTTCGACATGGTCGCCATAGAAAAGATGGGCCTGTTGAAGATGGATTTCCTCGGCCTCACCACCCTGACGATTCTCACCGACACCCTCAAGCTGATCGCGCAGACTCGTGGCACGCCGCTCACGCTCGAGCAGATCCCTCTTGAGGATCAGCAGACCTATGAGAAGGTGTTCCACAAGGGACTAACCTCTGGCGTTTTCCAGTTTGAGTCGCGCGGCATGCGCGATGTGCTCAGGCGGTATCAGCCGAACTCGATTGAGGACCTGACGGCCCTCAATGCGCTCTACCGACCGGGTCCGATCCAGGGCGGCATGATCGACGACTTCATCGATCGCAAGCACGGCCGTAAAAAGATCGAATACGAACTGCCAGAACTGAAAGAGATTCTCGAAGAGACGCTCGGCGTGATCGTCTATCAGGAACAGGTAATGCAGATCGCCAATCGCCTTGCCGGATATTCTCTCGGGGAAGCCGATCTGCTCCGCCGCGCCATGGGCAAGAAAAAACCGGAGGAAATGGCGCAGCAGCGCGAGCGCTTCATCGACGGTGCCGGGCAACGAAAGTATCCGCCGAAGAAGATCGAAAAGATTTTCGATCTCATGGCGCAGTTCGCCGGATATGGCTTCAACAAATCTCACTCCGCCGCCTACGCCTTGCTCGCTTATCACACGGCTTATTTGAAAACGCATTTTCCGATCGAGTTCATGGCCGCCTTGCTCACGTCGGTCACGGGTTCGACCGACGACGTGGTCAAGTACATCAACGAATGCCGTGAGATGGGCATCGCCGTCGAAGCTCCGGATATCAACGTCTCCGACGCGAATTTCACCCCCCACGGTGAATCGATTCGCTTCGGCCTCGCCGCTGTGAAGAACGTAGGTGGCAACGCGATCGAATCGATCGTCGCCGCCCGCAAGAAACTCGGCCGCTTCAAGTCAATCTTCGAATTCTGCGAGCATGTCGATCTGCGCCTTCTAAACAAACGTGTACTGGAATCTTTGATCAAAGGCGGCGCTATGGATTCCTTCGGCCGCCGCGTCCAACTCATGGCCGTTCTCGATAAAGCCATCGAACAGGCGCAGAAAACTCAGCGCGATGCTGAATTCGGCCAACACGGCCTGTTTGGCGTATTTCAGCAGGAGGAGATGGCCGAGCACAACGGCAAACTTCCCAACGTTCCCGATTGGGACGAGCACGCTCGTCTGGCTGCAGAAAAGGAAATTCTGGGTTTTTTCATCAGCGGCCACCCCCTGGAAAGATATCGGGACAAGCTGATGGATTTTCAGGCGCTCAACATCGAAGAAATCTCTGCCATGGACCGTTCCACCGGCAAAGACGAAACCATCAACACCGCCGGCATGATCGGCAATGTTCGGGTGCTCAAATCGAAGCGCGGCGATTTCTACGCGCAAGCCACGCTGGAAGACATGACAGGCTCAGTCGACATGATCGTCTTTCCCGAGGCGTTCAAGCGCATCGGGGAAAAAGTTAAACTGGAAGTCCCTGTTCTGATCAGAGCCGGCGTGCGCATCGAAGAGGGTGCCAATCCCAAAATTACCGCGGCGGAAATTATTCCCCTCGAAGACGCCAAGGTCCCCCTGCCTCGTGCCATCCGCATCCGCATCCCGCTCGAACTTTCCGCCGAGCGCACCGTCGACGATTTGCACACCCTTTTCCTCGAACGCAAAGGCGAAGCCAAGGTCTTATTCGACGTCGAACGTCAGGGCGATTTCATGGTCGTGATGGAAGCGGACGGATATAATGTCCTTCCGGATCGCAATTTCATCGCCCGCGTTGAGCAATTGTGCGGACGCGGCAGCGTGCGCATTATCAGCTGAAGCTTAGCCGTCTCATTGCGGGATTAGGCGAGAACGGGAAGGGCACGAGTTTACTTGTGACACCCAAGGCGACGCTAGCAACGGGGGCTTTTAGCCCCTGAGGGCCTCGAAAAGATGCGGCTCAGCCGCCACTTCTGATTTCTGCGAGGACATCGCTTCATCGATGCCCTCGACCTTAATAACTTAGAGCGCCTTCGGGCGCTGGCATCTTATGGCTGCTTCCGAAAAAGCGCAGCAGGAACTCGAAGAAATTGAGCGCCAGGTCGCGCACCTGAAATTAAACGGTGATAATGCCGAAACCAGACGCCAGATCGAACTGTTGCAAGATCGCCTGGAAACCCTCCGGCGTGATATGAACGCACCTCCGTCGGCCTGGCAAAAGACCGAACTGGCGCGCCATCCCCAGCGCCCGCAAACGCTCGACTACATCGAGCGCGTCTTCACCGACTTCAGCGAAATCCATGGCGATCGCAGCTTCGGCGACGACTCCGCTATCGTCTGCGGCATGGCTCGCTTCCACGGCGGGGAAGTCCTCGTTATCGGCACACAAAAAGGACGCGACATGAAGCAACGCGTCTTTCGCAATTTTGGCACGCCCCATCCCGAGGGCTATCGCAAGGCCATTCGCGTCATGCAGATCGCGGAAAAATTCAAGCGGCCTATTTTCACGCTCGTCGATACGGATGGCGCCTACCCCGGAGTGCAAGCCGAAGAGCGCGGACAAGCTGAGGCCATCGCCTACAACCTGCGCGAGATGGCTCGGCTGCAGGTGCCGATTATCGCCACGGTCATTGGCGTGGGCGGAAGCGGTGGCGCCTTGGCCATTGCCGTCGCCGACCGCGTGCTGATGATGGAGAACTCCATTTATTCCGTGATCTCCCCCGAGGGCTGTGCCGCCATCATGTGGCGCGACGCTACCAAGAAAGAGCTGGCCGCAGAAGCTATGCGCATCACCGCGACCGATCTGCAAGAACTTGGATGCATCGACGACATCGTTCCCGAGCCCGAAGCTGGCGCTCACAAGGATTACGAAGCCGCCGCGAATCTGCTCGATGTCAGCCTGCAGAAGCACCTTGCCGAGTTGAAAAAGATACCTCCTTCCGAATTAGTCGTATCACGATATAATAAGTTTCGGAACATCGCTCAATTCTTTAAGACTGAATCGTGACTCACGGCGCATCAAGGGTTTTCCATTCGGGTTCCTCTCCGCCATGGACGGGTGATTCGCCGCGACAGCCGGGCGATGCCGCCGTATAATTGAAATGCTTTTTCACACGCAATCCACATCACGGGCAACGGGTTCAGCCCTTTAATCGAAGGAAGGTGTTGGGATGGCCACTACCGATGTCGTGCCCCGCGGATCCGCCGGAAGCATGGGGCACAAACGCATCGTCAACGACATGAGCATTCAGGTCGCGACGGTCAACGGTTCCGGTTCGCAGAGTTCAAATACGGTTTTGCTTCGCAGCATCTTTCAAATGGGCGTCCCGGTTTCGGGCAAGAATATGTTCCCCTCGAACATCGCCGGGCTACCCACCTGGTACACCATTCGCGCCAATAAAAATGGATACATCGGCCGCAAGAAGGAAATCGATTTCCTCGTCGCCATGAATCCTGAAACGGCTCAGGAAGACGTGCTTTCCCTCGCCCCTGGAGCTTCCGTCCTCTACGATGAGCCTCTGCAATTGCATAAGTTGCGCAACGATCTTGTCTTCTATTCCGTCCCTTACGACAAGCTTGTGGCGCAGGTTTGTCCCGAAGCCAAGCTGCGCAAACTGGTCAAGAATATGGTCTACGTGGGTGTGGTGGCCAACCTGCTTACCATCGAGATGGCCGAGGTCGACAAAGCGATCCGCAAGCAGTTCGCAAAAAAAATAAAGGCCGCCAATCTCAACCTCGCCGCCGCCCAGGCTGGATTCGAGTACGCCAAAAGCAATCTCGAAAAGCGTGGCGCGTTCTACATCGAACGCATGGATAAGACCGCGGGCAAGATCATCATCGATGGCAACTCCGCCGCCGCGCTCGGCTGTATGTTCGCCGGTTGCACCGTCGTGACCTGGTATCCGATCACGCCTTCCTCCTCACTCGTCGAAACCATGATCGAGTACATGAAGGAATACCGCATCGGGCCCGACGGCAAAGCCACGTTCGCCATCGTGCAGGCCGAAGACGAACTGGCCGCGATCGGCATGGTCATCGGGGCCGGATGGGCAGGTGCGCGCTCCATGACCGCAACGGCTGGTCCCGGCATTTCGCTCATGTCGGAATTCGCCGGTCTCGCCTATTACGTCGAAGTTCCTGGTGTTGTCTGGGACATTCAGCGCGTCGGCCCCTCCACAGGCCTTCCTACGCGCACCTCCCAAGGCGACATTCTTTCGACCGCGTTCCTTTCGCACGGCGACACCAAGCACATCTTGCTGATCCCTTGCTCCGTCGAGGAATGCTTCACCATGGCGACTGAAGCATTTAACCTCGCCGAGCAGTTCCAGACGCTCGTCTTCGTCATGTCCGATCTCGACCTCGGCATGAATAACTGGATGTCCGATCCCTTCGCCTATCCAACGACTCCAATCAAGCGCGGCAAGGTTTTGTCCAAAGAGGATCTCGATCGCCTGGGCAGTTTCGAACGCTACAAAGACATCGACGGCGACGGTATCGGCTATCGCACAATTCCCGGCACCTCCCATCCCGCCGCCGGATACTTCGCACGCGGTAGCGGCCATAACGAGAGAGCGTTGTATAGCGAGCGCGCCGATGATTTTGAAAACAACATGGAGCGCCTCAATCGCAAATTCGAAACCGCGCGCTCTTTTGTTCCGCGGCCGGAACTCACACAAGGTCATAATGCAAAAATTGGCATCGTCGGCTACGGCACTTCGCATTGGGGAATCACCGAGAGCCGTGACCAACTCCGCGAGGAGTACGCCATCGAGACCGATTATCTTCGCCTGCGCGCGTATCCCTTCACCCGCGAGGTGCACGAATTCATCGAGCAGCACGACCGTGTTTATGTGGTCGAACAGAATCGCGATGCCCAGATGCTCAGCCTGCTCAAACTCGATCTCACGTCAGAGCTGACCGGCCGCCTGCGCACCATCGCTCACATCACCGGTTTGCCGCTCGACGCGCGCTCCATCACCGACGAACTCACGAGCATGGAAGGCAAATAAATTGGGAAGGGCACGAGTTTCGTGCCGCAGGAACGCAACTTGACCGCGGCTTTAGCCGCTGAGGAAACACAGGAAATGTCCACCACGACCGTTGAACCCGGCACATCCGCACCCGGACCAAAGACCAATCGCATCGGCCTCACCGTCATCGACTACAAGGGCGGCAAGACAACCCTCTGCGCCGGATGCGGCCACAATGCCATCTCCGAGCGCATCATCGAAGCCATGTTCGAGATGGGTGTCGAGCCCGAGTTCGTCATCAAGCCCAGCGGCATCGGCTGCTCCTCGAAAACTCCGGCTTATTTCCTCAGCCGTTCGCACAGCTTCAACGCCGTTCACGGACGCATGCCTTCTGTTGCCACCGGGGCGTTGCTCGCCAACCGCAAGTTGGTCTGCATCGGCGTCTCCGGCGACGGCGACACCGCATCTATCGGCGTCGGGCAGTTCGTTCACCTCATGCGGCGCAATCTGCCCATCATTTACATCATCGAAGACAACGGCGTCTACGGACTCACCAAAGGCCAGTTCTCCGCCACTGCCGATCTCGGCTCAAAGCTGAAAACCGGCATCTCCAACGATCTTCCGCCCATCGACACCTGCGCTCTCGCCATCCAGCTCGGCGCAACCTTCGTCGGCCGTTCCTTCTCGGGAGACAAGCGCCAACTCAGTGCCATGCTGAAGGCCGCCATCGCCCACAAAGGCACGGTCATGCTCGACGTGGTTTCGCCCTGCGTGACCTTCAACGATCACGAGGGCTCGACCAAATCCTACAAATACGTGAAAGAGCACGAAGAGATCCTGCAGGAAGTCAGCTTCATCCCGTTTTTTGAGGATATCGACGTCCAATACGATCCCGGCTCGACCGTCGCCGTCACCATGCACGACGGCTCGCGCCTCCAGCTTCGCAAGCTCGAAGAAGATTACAACCCCACCGACAAGATCCGCGCGCTCACGCGCCTGACCGAAGCGCACGATAAAGGCGAAGTCCTGACCGGCGTGTTCTATGTCAATCCGCAGGCGCCAAATTTCATCGAGCTTCTGAACGTCGTCGATCAACCACTGGCGACGCTGCCTGAATCGATGACGCGCCCACCCAAAGAAGTCCTCGACGCCTGCATGGAAGAACTGCGCTAGTGGAGCGGCAGACGCCCGCCTTCGCCGAATTTATGGAAAACCTGTAGCGACAGCCGCCCTCGGCTGTCCTCGCGAGCGGGTGCCCATCCTTGTCGCGTCTTTTCCGACAGGTGTCTTTTGCGACAGCGTGGGGTTTGGACTTTCCGTCCGCATCCATCGGTTACATCCTCGCGCTTATAATCTTGCGATGGCAGAAGTTCGTCCCTCACTTTCGCCGAATCTCCGCCTCGATCGGCACGATCCCTACCTGCGTCTGCTCTGCGTGAACATCTTCGTCCGCAATCAGGATCGCAGCTTGCGCTTCTACGTGGACCAACTCGGCTTCGGTGTTGTGCTCGACGAAAACTACGAATCAGGCGGACGTTGGGTCGCGGTCGCGCCTCCGGATGGAAGCGCGGTTCTTGCGCTGGTCACTCCCAAACGCAATTCCGAGGAATACAAGCTGATCGGCCGCTGCCGCCACGCCGTGCTCGTGACTGAAGACGTGCTCGCAAAATATGAGGAATGGCGAAAGCACGGAGTTCGCTTTCATCATCCCCCGCAGATGACCCTCTGGGGAGGAATTTTCACCCGCTTTGACGATCTCGACGGAAATTCGTTCGTCCTCGCCGGAAGAGATGATCTCGTTCGTGAGATCGAAGCTGAGCGCCGCGCCGCGGCCGAAAAGATCGAGGCCGAACGGCGCACCGCGCGGGAATTGGAGATCGCGAAACAGGTACAGGCCAGGCTTTTTCCCCAGAAGGCGCCGCAGTTCCAAACCCTCGACTACTCCGGTCTCTGCATTCAAGCCCGCGAAGTCGGTGGCGATTACTATGATTTTCTGACCCTCGGCGAAGATCGCCTCGGACTCATCCTCGGCGACACATCCGGAAAAGGAATTGGCGCCGCCCTCTTGATGGCGAACTTACAGGCAAATGTGCGCAGCCAAAGTGCTGTGGCTTTGGCTAACCCGCAACGCTTTTTGCAATCAGTGAATCAACTCTTCTACGAAAACACGACCGAAAGCGCCTATGCCACACTTTTTCTTGCGGAATACGACGATCGCAACCGCAGTATCCGCTACGTGAATTGCGGGCACTACTCTCCTATGCTGCTGCGCTCGGATGACACGCTGGAACGATTTGACCCCACCGCTACCGTGCTCGGCCTGTTCCGCGAATGGAAGTGCGACGTAAAAGAACAACAGCTTCGCCCAGAAGACCTCCTGGCACTTTACACCGACGGCGTAACCGAGGCATTCAACGACGCAGGCGAAGAATTCGGAGAGGAGCGTCTCATCGCGGCCTTACGCGCAAATCGCGAAAAATGCTCCGAGGCCATCATCACCGCCATCGTCGAGGAAGTCCATCGTTTCAGCCCGCGCGAGCAGCATGATGACATCACTTTGATCATCGCCAAATGCCGATGAGCGCGGGGAGACAGCTTGGGTGCCCACCCTTCGCCGTTGCCGCGGGAGGTGCCCGGGTGCCCCACCCTTCTCGCGTTTTTGGCGACAGAATGGGGACTTTCACTCCCAATAAAAAATCGAGGCAGCGCTCATCCGCAGGACAAGCCAAACAAATTTCGGCGCCCAAACCTACGCGCTCTTCTTTCTCCCCTCCCCGCTATGCTCCGGGTTCTGCCCTGGCTCGGGAAAATCCGAATCCGCCTCCTTCAGCAGCGGATCCTGATCCCGATGTCCCAGCTGTTTCTGCAGCCCGACATTCCCCTCGGGTTTGTTGTGCTCGATTTCGCTGGCGCCCTTTTGCCCGTCCTGATCGTCTATGAGATTCGGCATGATTTCCACCTCGCTAGGAATAGGGGCAACGCTGACGTGGAAGCAACGCCCCTGTCGCCAACTTTATCACTGGAGTTTTCCCGACGAAATAGCTATAAACAGAGGGACGTTATTCGACCTCGAGGATCTATGAAGGCCTTGTTGCGTTTGCTTTTGATCTTGTTCTGCTTCATCTCATTCACCTGGGCTACATCGCAGTCCCCGCGGATCGTTCAAGTAAAAGCAACTCATCACGCACAGCGGCACCACGCTCATAAAGCGACCAAGCACCACGCTCACAAGGTGCACCGTCACCGCACGTAAGAATTCGTCTAATCCCTGTCTGCTTCATTGCCGGGTGCTGACAGCTCTTACCCTTGTCGTCTTGCGCCGGTCGTCGGCACACCCAGCTTTCGCAGCCGATCGCGCGCCTGCAACGCTTCCGGAGAATGCGGATAACGCTGGATCAAGTGCCGTAACTCGCTCACCCCATCGTCTTGTTTTCCAAGTTCGATCAGAGCGAATCCCTTCTTCAACTGCGCCGACGCGGCCTTATTCCCACTGGGAAAATTCTGCAGCACCTGATCGTAGCTCTGCACCGCCTGCTGATAATTGGCCTGCTTGAATTGGATCTCTCCCAGATAGAAATACGCGTTCCCGGCAAGATCGGTATTGGGATAGAACTTTACGTAATCGGAAAATTCCTGCGTCGCCAGGTCGTTGTTGCCCGCGTTGTAATCACGCAGGCCGTTGTTATAAAGCACATCGGGCGGCGGTGCGTTCTGCAGCGCCTGCTGTTGCTGTTGTTGTTGCGCCAGCGATGCCGCCTGGCTCTGCTGCGCCGATTGCATATCCTGCAGTTGCTTGGCGACTTGGGCAATCCGCACTTTCAGCTCATCCATCGTGTCATTGAGCGCCTGGATCTGGCCGGAAAGCTGATCCGACCTCCCGCCCGCGTCCGCCTGCTGTTTTTGCAGCGTGGTCTGCAGCGCATTGACCGCGGCAATCGCTTTGTTCACCGCGTCCGCGTCCTGCTGGACGAGGTTGTTCATTACTCCCATGCGCTCGTCAAAGCTGCGCTGCATGGCCGTCATCTGTTCCTGAAGCTGCTGCACCTGCGTCTGCAGTTGCACCATCTCCTTGCTCACGCCCCAGGCGGGCAATGTGGCCAATACCATCAACGACGTAAACGCAACCGATGCGAAGATGCGATTTGTTCTCATAGAAACCATTCCCAGCCTATAGATTGACACGCAGATTCGATGCTGTGATTGTCCCACAAGGACATGCCTTCTCACAGCGAAAGAAGCCTGGGAACCGGAAAGTTCAACTGGCAATGGTCCGACAGTCCCACCAACCTCCATTTGCCTGGAAAAAGGTTGCCGACCGGCGTCGCTAAGCCCTTTAATTTGTCATTCCGAGCCGTCTGCAGCCGCCCAACCGGGCGTCTCGGGCAAGCCCGGTTCTTGGTTTGGCTGGGGTAGGATTGTGCGCTAAGGACCGCAAGGAATCTGCGTTTCTCTGCAACCCGGGCTTAGGTGCTTTGCAACCTCAAAAATCCAACTTCCAGGCACACCGCAACCTCTGCCTGAAAGAATGGCAGGGGACGCCACTAAAGGCGTCCCCTTGTCCATCGTTATTTTGTGTACACGAAGTGATCGCGCCGGTTCTGCTGCCAGCAAGCTTCGTTGCTCTCGGTGCAGAACGGTTTCTCTTTGCCGTAGCTGATGGTCTTGATGCGGTCGGCGCCGACGCCTCCCGCTACCAGCGCATCCTTTACGGTTGTCGCGCGCTTATCGCCCAGAGCGATGTTGTACTCGGTCGATCCGCGCTCGTCGCAGTGTCCCTCAATCGTGAAAGTGATGTTGGAATGCTGCGTGAGGAATTGCACGTCGGACTGCATTGAGGATTCCTGGTCCGGCCGGACATTGTACTTGTCGTAATCGAAGTAAACGTCCTTGATGTTCTGGTTGAACAGGTCCTCATCCGAAACGCTGGGTGGCGGTGGTGGTGGCGGCGGTGCTTGGGTAACCGTCAGCCGTGCCGTAGCTTCCTGCGTTCCACCCGCGCCTTTCGCGACCAGATGATAGGTAGTGGATTCAGTCGGCGAAACCGATTGCGAGCCGTTCGGCTGCACCGCGCCGATGCCATCAATCGAAACATCCGTGGCATTGGTCGTTTGCCAGGTCAGCGAGGCCGATTGTCCCGCCTGAATGCTGCTCGGATCGACTGAAATCGAAGCCGTCGGTGCCGGTGGCGGCGGCGGTGGGGGTGGTGGCGGCGGAGCCGCTTTCTTTTTGCAAGCGCCAAGGGCCAGCAGCGCGCCCAATGCTAGTACCAGGAACAACCATTTCGTGCTATTGTGCTTCACGTTTGATCCTCCCTGCAGACCTCAAAACTCAAAGCATAGCCTTGAAGTCAGACGAAGCGTACTTGCTTCTTTATTAAGTTATTTACTTAGTTACTATTTCCAACTCCAATTCGGCTGCGTATTACGGCCACTGAAAGTCAACTGCTGCGCCTTGGTTCCATCTGCCAGCATCGACCAGATTTCAATCTGTCCCGAGCGGTTGGATTGAAACACGATATGCCTTCCATCCGGTGACCAGGATGGGAAATCGTTCCGTCCGCCGTCGTGCGTCAGTTGCACCCATTGCTTGCTGGCGATATCCATCAGGTAAATATCCGACGCCCCCGGATCTCCCGGGCCGTATTTCCGCACCCACGCGAACGTCAGAAATTGTCCATTCGGAGACCAGTTCGGCGAGACCGCGTACCCTTGATCGGTCATCCGCTGCTGGTTCGTGCCATCGGTCCCCATGGTGTAAATCTGCGGCAGCCCCGTTCGCCCGCTGACAAACGCAATCTCCGCATTGGTCTTACGATTCCACGCCGGGGAAACATCCGGTCCTTTCGAATCCGTCAATCGCCGCGAGTTCCCTCCCGATGCGTCCGCCACATAAATCTCCGGCTCTCCGCTCCGCGAGGACGAGAACGCCAGTTTGAGTCCATCACCCGACCATGCCGGCGACAAGTTCGTTCCTCCGCCATAACGCGGAAAACTCACCATCCGGCTCAGATCGAGCGAGTACATCATGATCTCCCATCCCACCTTGGTCAGCGAACTGAACGCAATCCGCGATCCGTCCGGCGAAATTCTGGGAGAAAGAGAAATTGTTCCCAGATGCGTGATCTGGTGCTGGTTGGCACCGTCGTAGTCCATTCCCCAGATTTCCTTGTGCCCGCCGCGATCGCTTACAAAGTAAATCAGGCTTTCCGCAATTCCCGGAATGCCCCCGCCCAGCCGGAAGATGATCTCGTCGGCAAACTTGTGCGCCATAACTCGCGCCGAAGCCTCACTCGGAGCATCATCCGCATACTGCTTGCCCAAAATGAGCGGCGACTGCGTATTCTTCACGTCGTACAGCCAGCCCTGCACCGTCAGCCGTCCCTGACTCACGCCCAGGCTTCCGAAGGCCAGCATGGCGGCATTCGGTGGAGGCGCATTCCAGGCAAGAAAGTTGACGTCCGTCGGCTGTCCCGGCTGCTGCAAGGGATAGAAACTCTTCGACACCAGTTCGACGATGCCCGAAACGTCCAGATCGCCCCATAGCGTGTCGTTGAATGTCTTGAGCAGCGTCGTATTCTGCGGATCGTTGCTCGACGGCTTGAAATCCGCGACCGCCAGACGAGGCTTTTCCACACCCAAATTCGTGCCCGTCTTGACCCAATCTTGTGCGGAAACAAACGAAGAAAGAAAGCTAACAACTAGAACTGTCGCCAGCGCGAGCGTCACCTTTGAGACCGCCCCGCGCCTCGCCGCTTTTGCCAGACGCAGGAATTGATCCTTCACCAGGTTCATCCCTAATTTTGAGGAAAAACACAATATCGTATCACGATATGAATTGCTCGGCAAGGCCCTACCTCTGATTTCGCGCCACTTCCTGCGCGGTTTGCTCGCAACTGCTTCCCCGTGGATTACCACCCCGCATCGGGCGCCTCACCCTTGTCGCACTTTCTGCGACAGGCTGCCGATTTTGACTTCTGGAAGAGCGCCGCTTTAGCGCCGCATCCAGCGTCTCTTTCACCTCGCGGCTTTAACCCCCGACTTTCCACCAGGACGAATCTCACCGTTTGTAATCGAACCAGAACTCCACTGAAATCTTATTCCCCGCATAGTCCGAGGGCAGCGGTCCGAAGGTATCAATCCGTTGCAAAGCCCGCACCGCGGAAATGTCCAACGACGGCACGCCGCTCGATTGTTCGATTCGCACATTCGTCGGATGTCCGTCCCGCGCCACATCAAATGTGACATACACCCGCTGCGCTGCACTGATTCGCGGATCAATCTCGTACTTCAGCCAGTTCTCCGCCACCTTTTGCTGGATCACTTTCACATACCACGCGTACTTGGAGCCAAAATCTCCACCCGCCCCGGTTATTCCAAATCCCCCCTTCGCGCCTGCCGCGCTAAACGTCCCGTAAGGCCCGCTCACCGGACCACCCTCGCCGAACGCGACCTGATTCGACTCCTCTTCTTCCGGTTGCGGCAACGGTTTTTGCTTGGTGACGGTTTCCTGTTTTTTCTTCGGCTTGATCTTTGCGTTCTTGCCCTGAATCTCGATCGCGTCCGGTTCCAGTTTTTCTTCGACCTTGGGTTGCGACTGTGTCAGCCCCTTCGATTCATTCGCCAGCACGTTTGTCGCCGCCGGATTCGACGGCAGCGGCACGGTGGTTACCAGCGTCGCGCCAATCGCCTCGCCACCACCGCCCCCGCCCCACTCCGATCCCCTCGGCCCGCTGAAAAACATCGCGTAGACCACGATCAGCGCCGTGATCCCGACATGCAATCCCGCCGACCACGCCAGGGGCTTTCCCCAGCGGTCATGTTCAAAATAAATTTCAGCGCTTGCCGCCATGTTGCTCCAGCGGTTGCGTCACGATGCTCACGTTGTTGATGCCCGCCTGCTTTACCGCGTCCATTACCGTCGCGAACGCCCCGAAGGGCACGTTCTCGTCCGCCCGCACAAAAATAAACTGGTTGTGCGGATCGCGAATCTTCTGCCGCAAGGTGGTTGCGATCTCATTGATGTTGATCGGATCATTGCCCAGAAACACTCGCTGGTTCTTGTCAATCGAGATCACCAGCCGCTCTTGCGTGATCTCGCGAACCGTGCGGGTTTTCGGCACATTCACGTCGATGCCCGACTGCAACACCGGCGCTGTCACCATAAAAATAATCAGCAGCACCAGCACCACATCGACCAGCGGCGTGATGTTGATATCCGCCAGCGCCGACTGCGTGCGCCCATTGGACATCGTGAACGCCATTAGCGCCTCGCCTCCGCCGGAACCTGCGCCGATCCCTGCCCCTGGCTGAGTTCCACCAGATTGAGCACTTCCAGCGCAAAATCGTCGCTCCGCGCCGCGAATTCGCGAATCGACGCGCTGATCAGGTTGTACGCAATTACCGCTGGAATCGCCGCCGCCAAACCGGCTGCGGTCGTAATCAGCGCTTCGGAAATTCCCGGAGCCACCGCTCGCAGCGTCGCCGCTCCCGCCGTCCCCAATCCCTGAAACGCATCGATGATGCCCCACACGGTTCCGAACAATCCAATGAACGGAGTCGCCGCCGCCGTGATCGCCAGCCACGGCATGTTCCGCTCCAGCCGCGTAATCTCCTCCGAGGCGCCAATCTGCATCCCACGCTGGATTGCCGGCAGGTTGCGCAGCATCCCCCACGATCCGACCTGCCGCTTCAATTCCTCAAATCCGCCTTCAAATACTCCCACCAGCGGGCTCGGACGGAACTGATCCGCCACCGCTGCCACATCCTGTAGCCGCTGCGCTTTGCGGAATGCGCGCACGAACCGTCCGCTTTGCAGCCGCGCCCGCCGCAGCAGGCTCCATTTGGTCAGGATGATCGCCCATGACAAGATGCTGAACACAAGCAGGCTCAGCAGCACCACTTTCGCCACCGGACCCGCGTTAGAAAGCATTTCGACAACTTCGCTGTCGATAAGAGCTAACAGAAAGGGGAAAAGGTGCATTGGTTTTTTTGGAGAATGCCTGTCTGGATTATAGATGAATTATCCTCAATCCTTCCCCGACGTATCTGATCCGGCAACGCAAATATGTGGAAAAAACGCGGCTGTGTCGGGTGCCCCACTCTTTCTTTCGCATTCCTTGCGAAAGAGGGTGGGGATTTTACTTTCGGATGTCCCATCATCGTCATTTCCCCACCCTCGGATCACTGTTCGTGAAGGCAAATTTCACGCTCATCGAATCCAGATACGGTGAGTCCAGCGGCGTGAAATGAAAATTCTCCACCTGGAACATCACATAAAATCCGTCGACCTTCATGATCCGTCGGGCGCGGATCGGAGCCCCGCCAAACCAATTCGGATTCAGCCACCACAAATTGTTCTTCAGATCCGACGAAGGTTGCTGCTCCGTCAGCAGCAAATTGGTATACAGGCTGTGCTGCAAATCCCGCAACGCCACCCGCCACGATGTAATCTTGTTATCGCCCTCCGGCCCCTGCGGAACAATCGTCAACTCGTAGCGATCGTTGCCTGCGGAATCTTTGATTCGCTCCCGATACGTCGGATTATCCGGGCTGAGCTTCACCTCAAATCTTTCCTCGGTTACATGCGTCGCGTACTTGTGAAAACTCTCCGCGTATACCGTCGACGCTGTGCTCTGCGCCCTGGATCCCGACACCACCAGAATCGCCGCCAGCGCGATTCCCATCGCTCGTTTCATGAACGCTTCACCGCCTCAATGGGTAAATGAAGACAAACGGTTCGAGAAAAATTCATAACTTGAAATTTCGAGCCATGCAGTGGGTGCACTTCCGGCCGCCTTTTCGCGAAGCCGATAACCTGCTTTCTGATCTTCAGACCTGATCATCGTCGCGTTCCGTCGACACTGATCTTGCTCAATTGTTCGCACAAAACCCGCGAAGCCCGACCGCTATTGCGCATCAACTGCAGCACTCGTGGCCACAGCCACGGCCTCATCGTAGCAAACAGTGCGAACCCCCACTCCGAGAATTGCCCATTCGCGTCCATAAACCGTTCCATCGCGGGAAACACAAAATCGCATTCATCGGAAATCACTTTGATCACACTGAACTTGACCCCTCGCGCCTCCGCCGCCCGCGCCACTGCAGCTGCTTCCATGTCCACCGCCTGCGCCGCATACGCTTCTCGCAGGTTCTTTTTCTGCTTCGAACTGGCGATGGTTCCAAACGTTACCAGCACGCCTTCCCCGCCGTCGAAGGTCACGCTGCTGCCATCGCCAGCATTTACAATGCGTCCCGGCCGTAGCACATCGCCAATCTTCAATTGATCCGTCAGCGCACCGGCAAAACCCGCGGAATAGATCGCCGCCGGAGCATAAAGTGCG
>JASHPL010000042.1 GCA_030038125.1 Candidatus Sulfotelmatobacter sp. | reverse complement strand
TGTAACCGCCTCATGGCTCCGGGGATCGCTGAGTGTTACAGATTGTCGCAGACTAACGGTTCGCACAGGGGTAGCCCACGGCCCGTATAAGGGTAGGCAGCGCCAGCTAAAGAATCAGCCTATCTCCTGCGTGCCACGTATAAGCATAGAAGTTTACATTATACACTTGACCTATGCGGTTTATAGGCATAGTATTTAGATGAAAGGGTTGCTTATGACGAAGAGTCCAAGGATTCCGAATGATGATCTGCTGGCCGCTGGCCTCGCCCTGATGCAGCACAACGGCAAGCCGCTGACGAAGGTCGATAGCTTCGGTCGGTCGATGCAGTACAAGCTGGCGGACGGCAAAACGGTGCGAGTGCGAACCTGCAATGACCACGTTCTCATCGTTGTCGCTGATAAACCTTCGAGCGATGCGAAGCTCAACACAGAGGGTACCGACTTCCTGCTTGTCGTGATGCCCGAAGTCGAACGCACGCCGGGGAAGGTGGCGGCGTATTTGATTCCGACGAAGGTCGCAGTCGAAGCGTCCCGCAGTTCTCATCAAGCATGGCTCGATTCAAATCCGAACACGAAGGGCGACAACAAAACGTTCTGCCTCTGGTTCCGCAAGAGAGCCCCGTTTGCGAGAAGCGGAGATTACGAGACTAAGTGGGCCGAATACCGCTTGAAGGGCGAAGCATTCACGCACTCGGTGAATGTTCCAGTGTCCGGAGCCAGCGTCGTGAGTGCGGTGGGCAATGTGGGTGCGGTTGCAAGCGACGGAAGCGTGAAAGCTGAAGTCGAGATGGCACGTCAGCGGATTTCAAAAGCTGCTGGTGTCGCTCCCGATGCAGTGCGGATCACGATTCAGTTTGGGGCCTGACCGAATCGTGCCATTGTTCGCCAGCGTTTCGCTGCATAAACTACTGCATAATTCGCAGCAGTAGCACACAGCAAGTGATGAGACGTAAAATCAGCAAGGCAAGAGCATGACGCAAGTCATTGAAAATCGGGCAGGCAATCTGGCGGAGAGGGAGGGATTCGAACCCTCGGTACAGGTGTTAGCCCGTACAACGGTTTAGCAAACCGCCGCATTCGGCCACTCTGCCACCTCTCCGCTGCTGTTTCAGTAGCCTGTCCAGGTTCATCCGTTCTAATGTCATCACTTCGGAAAATGCCCGCATGTTGGCTTCAGAGCGACTTTTGGATGCCGCGAAGCATGCTGCCAACAAGCGGTCCGCAAGTGTTTCGGCGGATAACCTCCCATTTAATATACGCGCGTTGACCGTACTCGGCGAACAGAAATCCCGGCAGCGTTCTGGCTCGGAAAGCAGCTCCCGCGGAGAACTTGGCGCAGAAACTTCATGCCTCGGAACGTGCAAAGGAATTTTGCCGAATTGTCTGTAGACTGCAGATCTCTGCGCTTCCGCGTTCTCGCTCGATCCCATGTTGCGTGAATGAGTTTCTTCCCAAAACTCAAGTAGCGCGAGCACTTCAAAGCACGTAGTCCAACCTCATAACTGGCGCTGCCGTAGATGTCTTAGAAAGATGAGTTACCTGATGCAGGGGAGTTCCAGTTTTTCGGCTTTCCCTTCAGGTGCATTTCTGTGCTCGCACAAAGCGCGAGCGCTGACCGCTTCCGCGTCGCGCCCGGCATCATGCATAAGACGTCATTTCGCGGTAAAGTCGGCAAAGGACGCAGTTTTCCCGATGTAGACACGGAGCGTGCAACGCTCGCCGACGTGTGCAAATGCGATTTCCAAGGCATCAGAGGGCTGCGCAACCTGGGCAGTTTCCATGGGAGCGCGGGCCACGTCTTGCTTCTCGTCGTATGTCGCCCCAGGCGTGACGTTCTTGTTGACGGCAAGCGTCCAGTGATCCCGCGCGGGAATGGGATAGACCGTATAAGCGCCGACCGGAATGACGGAGCTGCCCAGAGATAGTTGCGCTTCGGTGAAAAGAGTCATCGGCACGCCGCCCGGTATCATCGGTTTGCCGTTTGAGATCTTCTCTTTATTCGTGGCTACCGGGACATAGCGGAGATAGACCTGCCGGCCGTCGTCAAGGTAGCAGCTGGCGGTTGAAGTCGTTGCGCTCGAAGATTGTGCCGCAAGCCCAGGAGTCAGAGCTAGAAAAACCAACAAGAGCAGCAAGCCTACGGTTCTCGACACAGTAGGGGCAGACATGGCGCGAAACCTCCGGGAGAGAAGTGTAGCGCTGGAGAGGCTTGCAGGGGAAGGGATTTGCGGGACGCTCACTCTTTAGCGCCGGGGACAGTGTCGTTCGTCGTGGGCCTTCGGTTACGTTTTCCCGAGGTTCGGCGGTTGCTAAGGTCAGTGGCGGGTAGGACTGTACCGGACACACGAGGCAATCGAGGGTCGAATCATGGCGAAAGCAAAACTTCGGGTTCTTTATGGTGAAGGTGAAGAGGAAATTCTGAAGGAGCAAGCGGCGGCGATGGAAAAAGCGGGCCACGCGGTGCAACAGGCCATCGGGCGCAAGGCCGTCGAAGAAGCTTTGAAAAAAAGCGCATTTGACCTGGTGGTGCTGGGATCGACGATGAGCCGCAACGATCGGCATCATCTTCCCTACATGGTGAAAAAGACAAGTCCGGAAACCAGTGTGTTGGTACTGCATGCCGACGGAAGCCGGCATCCGTATGTGGACGCCTGTATTGATACGGGATCGAGCATGGAGAACGTGCTGGCGCGAATCGAGAGCATGAAGATCGCCGGTATGATGCCCTCCGCGGCCGCGGCAGGGGCCGGTAGATAAGCACCCGGCTGGCATTCTCGGTTCTTTCGTTCCAGTTCTAACTTCTTCACAGAGAACTTTGCAAAAGCGTAGCTTCGCGCCGTCACTCCTCACTTCGTCCACTCCAATCGAGAACTACGCCTGATAAGAATCAGACATCACAACAGGTGGGATGGCGACGGATTTCCTCCGCAATTCAGTGGCGAATCATGGCGCAGCGAAGACAGAAGTGGAAAACGCTCGCGCTTGTCAATTTAGCCGCGTGGACGAATATAGTTAGTTACTGGTGGAACATTTTCCTGCTTTTCGTGCAGTTGGAGTAGGTTCTGAATGAATCTCCGTATCCTGAGTGGGAGCCGAGGCCCAGATGGTCGGCTCAACTGGCTGACCCGGACTATTGCTGGTTCATGTTATGCGTTGGGGGATGCAGTGTTCGCGTGAGCCGTGTCGTTCACGGGCAAGTGAGTTGCGCCATGCCCACCACGCCACCACAAGTCCCCCCACAGGGCAGAGAACTACTCGCGCATACGCCCTTAAAGGCGGGATTTGCTACGAACGCATAAATCGTAAATGTGCCCCTGGCGCCGGCAGCACATTGGGCCACGCCCGAGTTGCTGACGGAGACTCCGTCAGTCGGACCTTCCTGAGAACAAGCGTTCCAACTCGCTGGCGCGGGACTCACGGGCGACGGTTTCGTGTTGTAGTAAACGGTTGCGGTGAACTGAACATCTCCGCTCGGAAAATCTTGTGCGTTCACAGCCGCCGGGCTGACCACGACCGATTGCGGAATGTGCGCACTAGAACCGCAGGACAGGGCGACCGCCGCGGCGAGTACGAGGGAGGAGAAGGAAAGCTGAGGTCCAAACCTTTTCATAATAGACCTCGTGGCCGAGTGAGAATCTGCATCCCAGCCTGACGGTTGCTATGCAGCGAAATTATAGTCCGGGGCTTTTCAGATCGCGACCCTACGGAACCGACCTGGGTGCGGCCCGGCCGGTCGGCTTGTAATCCTTGGGATAGACCACGAGATGCCGGCGCATGCCTTCACCTTCACTCTCGGTGAACAGGTCCGCTTCGTCGCGGAGAGCGAGATGCACGATGCGACGCTCACGAGACGACATGGGAGTGAAGTGATACGGGCTGCCGGTCTTGCGAACTTTTTCGGCGGCGACATTGGCGGCGATGCGCAACTCCTGAATACGCACAGAACGATGATTCTGGCAGTCGAAAGAAACTTTCTCGTGCTCGCCCGAAGGCAAACGGAGCATTTCCAGAGCAAGTAGTTCGAGGGCGCGGAGGAGTTCTCCGCCACGATCGAGCAGAAGCGAAGAGTCGGGCCCGGCGAAGTCGACGAGAATCTCCGGTTTTTCCCAGTCGCGATTCTCGGGCAAAGGCGGATCGACGACGATCCGGTATTTGAGACGAAGTCCGCCATGCGTGACCACGCTTTGCAGGAATTCGTTGATTTTATTGGCGGCAGCGAGTTTGTCCGGTATCGGCAAAATTAGCTCCTGGCTTCCAGTCCCTGGCCTCTAGCCCAAAATTCTCGTGCGAACGTGTATCCGAGGAATCGCGGCGTTGCCACAGACTCGCTTCCTTCGTTACTTCGCTTTCTTCCTGGCGCGCTTCTCCATCATCTCTCGCATTTCCTTGCCCAGCTTGGTGCGGTTCATAATCCCCTGCTGGGCGATGCTGATCAGATTGACGACGGCATAATAAAGGTTCAGACCGGCAGCCAGCCGAAAGAAGATGAAGCCCATAAACAGCGGCATCATCACGTTCATCATGCGCTGCTGTGCCGGATCCATGCCCGCTTGCGGGGTCATCTTCTGCGTGAGCAAACTGCTGATCACCATCAGAATGGGCAGAATGTAGAGAGGATCAGCCGCCGACAAGTCGTGAATCCATAGCCAGTGCGCGTGGCGCAGATCGATGGCAACGTCGAGCACTTTGTAATAAGCGTAGATGAATGGCAGTTGAATGAGCATCGGCAAACATCCACCGATGGGATTTACGCCTTCTTTCTTATAGAGCGCGCTGATCTCCTCGTTCATCGCCGCCTTGCGCGGATCGCGCAGGCTGTACTTCTTATACTTCTCCTGAATGGACTTGATCTGGGGCGCGACCCGCTGCATCTTCAGCATCGATTTCATTTGCGTAATGCGCAGCGGCAACAGAGCCAGCGTGATAATGATCGTCTGGACGACGATCGCCCATCCCCAGTTGGGCACCATGTGGAAGAATGTCCAGCGCAGCCATACGAACAGTGGCTTGGCGAGAATGGCCCACCAACCGAAGTCGACCACCCCCGTCAGATCATTGTCGGCGCCGGCAAGTCCGGGGACAGGAACTTTCGCGAGGATTCTCAGCTCTTTCGGCCCGGCGAACAGGCGTTCGCTCGTAGTCCCATGAAGATTGCCGACCGCCGCGCCCAGCACGTCGACCTTCACCTTCTCCGCATCGGGCTTCTGGGGGTCGCGCGCCACTGAGATCGAGTTGCGCAGTGTGACCATCGACGCCGTCTCCGGATCGTCGGGAATGAAAAGCGCCGCGAAATACTGATCATTGGATCCCGCCCAGTGGAACGGCCCGGGAACAGTCGCGCCGCCGCTGATCTTCTTAATCGAAACCCGCTCAATGTTCTTGTTGTACTGATAATCAATCAGCCCTTTCACATAGAACGGCGGACTGGTTTGATCGCCAAATCCTGCAGGCCAGGCGGGAAGCGCAGCCAGCGGCTGTCCTTTGTACATGACTGCGGTCTCGACTCCCACCACGTACGACTCATCGAAATGAAACGTCTTGCGCACCGCCAAATCCTGGTCGGCATATTCGAACGAGATCGTGGCTGGCGCCTTCTGCGTTCCCTCGAGCGACGAGACATAAAGAACGGAGCTCAGCTGGTTGCGCAGATCCTGGTCGTACGTCCACAGCGAAAGCGGATATCCGTAGAGCTTGGCCGCATCCTGATTGACCAGATCGAGCGGGCCGTTTTGAGCGTCGTTATCAAATTTTTTGAGTATCCAGGATTTGACCTGCGCTCCTTTGTTCGAGAAGGTGATCCGGTAAAGATCGTTTTCGATGACGATCTCATGTTCCGCAGAAGCGTGCTTCGTGACTCCGGATGGAGCGGCGACCGAGGGCACAGTTGCAGCTTCGCTGGCGGCCTGGCTGGGGGCGGACGGTTTCTCGGCAGTCTGCGGGTGCTGTGTTTGAGCGGGCGGTTGCGGACGATATTTGTTATACAGCGGTTCCAGGGCGATCATCGCCAGGAACGTCACCAGAAAAATGAGAAGCAGGCGGCGCTCATTGCCGGGTTCGTGTTGAGGATTTTGATATTCGGCC
>JASHPL010000494.1 GCA_030038125.1 Candidatus Sulfotelmatobacter sp. | reverse complement strand
GTTCGGGTTATCCAGATACGAACCGGTATTCGCATCTGTCACCCGCGTGTAGCGGATCAGATACTGCGGATTGTAGGATGTATCCACAAACTGTGTGTTCGCTCCCGTCAATCCACCCCAGTTCGGAAGCGTACCCGGAAGCGCGGTAACGCTTGTATCCGTCCGTGCACAGCCGTAAGTCGGAGGGCCACAGTCTGTGTCGTTTGGTGCAGGTTGTATAACCACTATGTAAGCCTTTTCCGAAACGTGCCGGTCACAACCTGTGACCGATACTGTAAAAGAGTACGTACCTGCAACAGTGGGTGTTCCCTTCAAATCCAATGACTCTGTGTTACTGGAGGGTGTCCCCGCAATACCGGTTGGCAAGTCTTCCGAGGCCAGCGCCCACGAGTAGGGCGTACAACCGCCGCTGGCGACCACCGTCGCGGAAAAGTGAGCATTGACGGTGCCGTTGGGCATGATAGTGGAGGTGATAGCGACGGTTGACGCCAAACAAGGATGCACAAATGAAAACAGGAAGAACCAGAGAAGAAAGGGCCTCATGCGTTCATGGTGCCGGGACTGCAGAATTCTTGGCAGGTGGAAGAGGTTTTAGGTCCTGTAGGACCTTGTTATCGGGCTTGCCGTCCGAGATCTCTTGAGCGAGCTAGGAGATAAGCCCCCAAGCGCCATGCAGCCCCAGCTACCAAGGCCACACCCCGGCCCAGCCAGTTCACCCGGGGCGTTTACGAGATGCTTCAGAGAGCGGCCGAAACGATCGATCTTCCACCCCTGAAGGACTTCGAACACATCGCGCCCGGCACACGTTTCAGCTCGACCCCTCGCGAGACCGTGAAGTTTAGTGTCGCAGGTCTTGCAGACCACAATGAGGTTTCCCTTCGGAATCAGCCCCTGACTGCCTGCGGAACTCTCGATGGGGAACTTCCAGGTTCGACATGGCACCGCAGGATTGTCCAGTAGTGCAGAAAACTTTTCACCACAAAGATGAAGACGTATGGCCCCAATCTTGTCGAGATTCGGGTCGTTGCCCGTAGCATTCGTGCATGCTGGGCATTTTTGCTTCTTGCATTCTTAGCCGGAGTCAGGCTGGGATTGTGTCCGGCCCGCCAGCACTTTTCACTGTATCGCGTGCCGCAATCCAGCCGGCTTTTCTTGCCGGCCTGCCGTGCAAGGCTGGCTCTCCGATGACGATGACGATCGAGGATGATTTGAAGGCGCAATCAGCGAAACGAAACCCACGAAGTTCAGTAATATCAGCCTCCTAGTCAAACGATCCGTCGTTAAACCTTTATTGCCAGCCCTGTACACCCCACTTAGCTTTTGTTGCACCCCCGCCCGTATTCGCGTATGCTTTTGCTTTCCCCCCAAAAGTGCTCCTAGAAGTAACCGTGAGTGGACTTGTGCAAATCGAGTTGGGGCACACGTCGGACGCCCAAGCGCAACCAGCACAGTTGCCCCTGGGGCAAATCGCTGTTTTGTCAGGACTAATTCTTTGGCTGTATGGGCCCATCGTGGCGCGGCTGGTCGCGCAGTGGTGGCAGGATCCGAACTTCTCTCATGGGTTCTTCGTTCCCCTGTTTTCTATCTTCGTGGTCTGGCATGACCGTCCCCGATTCGCTCGAATGACACCGCACCCTTCTTGGACCGGCCTCTCGCTCCTTGGCCTTGCCATGTTCGTGCTTGTCATTGGACAGATGGGTGCCGAGCTATTCCTCGCCCGATTCTCGCTACTGCTGGTACTTGCAGGTTTAATCGTACTTTTCCTGGGATGGAATTTTTTTCGCGCACTCCTGTTTCCGTGGGCTTTCCTGATTTTAATGATTCCGATCCCTGCGATCCTCTATAACCAGATCACATTCCCCCTTCAACTGCTCGCCTCCAAGATCGCCGCAGTCGTGCTCGCATTGTTTGGCGTTCCGGTGTTGCGAGAAGGTAACGTGATCAACCTCCCATCGATGGCACTTGAAGTCGCAGAAGCGTGCAGCGGAATTCGCTCCCTGATGTCTCTGATAACCCTCGCGATCATCTACGGATTTGTCGTTGAGAAACAATGCTCGGTCCGTTGCGTGCTGGTCATGGCAGCAGTTCCGATTGCAGTCATCGCCAATAGCATCCGGATTATCGGAACTGGCCTGCTGGTCCAGTATTGGAACACAGACGCAGCCGAAGGGTATTTTCATGCCTCTTGGGGATGGCTGATCTTCGTCGTCTGTTTGCTCATGCTGTATGCGTTTCACAGGTTCATCCGCATGATTTGGCGCCAAAAGAGCACGCCCGCATGACCCCTTCCACGATGCGTTTCCTTGTCGCCGCGCTGCTGCTTGGTGCCGCCGCCATGTTCTTGGCGGGCGAGCCACACAGTGAAGTCTTCCCTTCGCGTCTTCTGTTGAAATCATTTCCGCTGCAGATAGGAACAACGTGGAAAGGAAATGATGTTGCGATCAGCAAGGGTGTGCTCGAGACGCTCGGTCCGGGTGACTTCCTGCTCCGCGTGTACGACAGCGGAGATCAACGGCAGCCGTCTATCGATCTATTCATTGCCTACTTCCCAAGCCAGCGAACGGGCGACACGATTCATTCGCCACAGAACTGCCTTCCGGGCGCAGGTTGGACTCCAATCTATGCCGACCGAACCATGCTGGCGGTAATAGGACACCGTCCATTTCCAACGAACCGCTATGTCATTGCTAAGGGGGATTCCCGGCAGTTTGTGCTTTACTGGTACTGGGCCCACGACCGCGGCGTCGCGAGCGAATATGCAGCGAAATTTTACTTAGTCGCTGATTCGATTCGCATGCACCGTAGCGATGGCGCCTTGGTACGGATTACTACGGCGCTGCTTCCCGGCGAGAGTGCATCCGCGGCTGAGCAACGCATCCTTCCGTTCGTCGAAAGCGTTGTTCAGCTACTCAATCGCTACATTCCGAGCTAGCAATCTTCGCCAGCAAAGAACGTCCGAGCCTACCGAGAATCGAGAGTCTGAAACTCAGGTTCTGCAACTCTGGCACGGCAACACGCGTTAACCCCAGATTGATCTCGGATACGGGGCCTTTTGTTACGATTCAAAACAAAGTTTGTCAGCTGAAACTTGGAGGAAACTGTTCCATGGTTTGGCGGCCAGAAGTGGTTCGGCATCTTGTGGGCTTGCGCCGTCGAGTAGCTGATGTCGTACGTAAAGTTTATTCCTTTGTGGTACCTCGTATGCCGGTCAGATTCCCACAGAACTTTGTTTGGGGAGTAGCGACCGCGTCCTATCAGATTGAAGGAGCGGTCAAGGAGGATGAGCGTGGCGAGTCCATTTGGGATCGCTTCGCGCACACTCCGGGGAAGGTCAAAAACGGGGACAACGGCGATGTGGCCGTTGATCACTACCATCGCTACACGGAGGACATCGAAGTTATGCGCGAAATCGGTATCCAGGGCTATCGCTTCTCCATTGCCTGGCCGCGCATCCAGCCTTTCGGTCGAGGGAAAGCAAACCAGGCAGGACTAGACTTCTACCAAAGACTGGTAGATGCACTCCTTGGAGCAGGCATTCTTCCCTTTCCTACGCTCTATCATTGGGACCTCCCACAGGCCCTCGAAGAATCGGGTGGCTGGCCTAATCGCGATACGGCCGCACGTTTTGCCGATTACACAGAGATCATCGCTCAGGCCCTAGGCGATCGTGTGCCGCAATGGACGATTTTCAACGAGCCCTGGATGTTTACCACTCTGGGATACCTCAGGGGGTATCATGCGCCGGGCCGTACTGATGTGGATGAGTATCTCCGTTCCACTCATGTGGTCAACCTGGCGCAGGGTATGGCTTTTCGTGTGATCAAGAATCGGAACAGTAGGGCCAGAGTCGGGTCGGCTTTCAGCATGTGGCCTTGCCAAGCTGCGACGAAGTCGCCGGCGAACCTGAAAGCTGCCGAGCGTGCCCATAATTGGCAGAATCTCTGGTTTCTGCATCCAGCGATGCGCGGTTCTTACCCGGATGCATTCGTGGGGGTTAGTGAGGAAATACTCGGAGTAAGACCGGGAGACATGGAGACGGTTCGCGCAGACTTCGATTTCATTGGCATCAACAATTACTTGCGAACAATATTCATTGCCTCAGACGCTCGCCAGTCAGCGCATCCGTTTGGCAGAATTTTTCCGGTTGACACGACTGCACGCGGCCAGTACGGGCCTAGGACTGATCTTGGCTGGGAGGTTTATCCCAAAGCTCTGTACGACGTTGTGATGCGGGTAACCAGAGACTACGGTCGTCCGGCGATCGAAATAACTGAGAATGGTTGTGCTTACAATGATGGGCCTGGACCAGACGGCGTTATCGCCGATCGGCGACGAATTGCCTTTCACCTCGCCTACGTGAGCGAACTTGCCCGCGCGATTCGAGATGGGGCTAATGTGCGCGGCTACTATGCCTGGAGTTTGCTGGATAACTTCGAATGGGCCGAGGGATATTCACCACGTTTCGGTCTAGTGTATGTCGATTTTATAACGCAGAAGCGCACTGTAAAAGAATCGGGGCGCTGGTACGCAAAGCTAATCGCCGGCAACGCAATACCACAAACTCGGTTCGCAGCTACTACAACTCCCTAGATTGAACCATGCGAGTGGATCAGTCTTGCTCCGGCGATTCATCATAAATTCATCAGCTTATAACCGTCCCGTAACATGGCCGACGTAAAAAGCTTGTACCCCAACAGGCCCCTAGGCTAAGTGTGGCCAGAGCGGTTCCTATGCTTCTGTCCAGGGCCAGTGCTCATTGCCTTTGCTTTCGGGGTGCGTTGACAACAATCAGGACCGGATCGGCGGAGATTGAGTACTGGTGACATGTGCGCACTCTCCGAGGATCGTTTGACGGAACGCTGATGACGGCGGTTCCCGAGGTGCAGGTGCGTCACACCGCTATGACATTAAGCATCGGCTCTACCCATGAGCTCCATGCAGCTTCCTAGCCGACATCGCAGTGATCACGCAGATCATAAACCCTACAGTTTGGCTCCGAACGTACAGATGCTTCTAGCTCGATCACGCAAAGGAGAAACGATGAAGCGCATTCTCACGTGCTGTGCGGTTCTATTTTTCGCAATGACGTTGGTGGCCCAAACCACCCCCGCCAAAACCACGGCAGCGCAGGTTGAAGCCGAATTACAGCAGCTTCGCGAAGATCGCGCGACCGATCGCAAAGAAATCGAGATTCTGCAGCAGGAAGTCGCCCTTCTGCAGCAAGAAATGCAAAAGCTCAATGGTGCTTCGCAACCGGGACAAGCAGTGGCCCTGGATGGCCGTGGCGTCCAGCAGCCCGCCGGGGCAGGCGGTGGCGCGCCACAACTCCAGGCGGCAGCACTTCGCAGCGTCGTAGCAGATCCGGGAGGCCAAAGCAGTGCCAGTCCCCAAGCTATGACTCTCCAGCAACAGAAAGAAACGGCCAGCGATCTGGACCATCCTCTAGCAATCCACTTCAAGGGCATAACGATTACGCCAGGTGGTTTCATGGCGGGAGAAACTGTATGGCGCGAGCATGCGCTCGGGTCCGACATTAATACGCCTTTTAACTCGGTACCGTTCAATGGAGCCGACGCCAGTCATCTGTCTGAATTCTTCGGATCCGGACGCCAGTCCCGTATCTCGAGTCTTGCCGAAGGCAAGCTGGGAACCGCCAATCTTTCCGGCTACTACGAAGCGGACTTCTTGTCGTCCGGGATTACCTCGAATAACAACGAGAGCAACAGCTACACTCTCCGCCAACGGCAGGCTTGGGGACAGGCCGCTCTTACCGACGGCTGGTCCTTCACCGGCGGGCAAATGTGGAGCCTGATCACAGAAACGAAGCAAGGAGTCGAAAACCGCACGGAAGCCGTCCCGATGACCATCGACCCTCAGTACAACGTCGGCTTTAGTTGGGCTCGGCAGTACGGTTTCCGAGTCAGCAAGAACTTTGGCAACGCGATCTGGTGGGCCCTCTCCATCGAGAATTCTCAAGCAACGCTTGGCGGTCACGCTGTGTCTGGTCAGAACAACTTTGTCCTCGGCTCGCAGGGAACCAGCAGCGGTCTTTACAACCCCACCGCCAATTACTCGTTCAACCCGGCGCCCGACTTCATCACAAAGGTCGTCTTTCAACCCGCGAATTTCGGACATTATGAAGCTTTCGCGATGGTCAGTGATTTTCGCGATCGCATCTACCCCTGCGGTGGAATTATCAGTGCAACTAATGGCGTTCTTCCCCCTCCAGTGCCATGCGGTACCGGAAATATTCCGAATGCCAGCGGCGCGTACAACAACAGCCGTGTGGGCGGTGGCGCTGGTATCAATGCAAGGGGAACGCTGGCTCACCAGTTCGATCTGGGGGTACATCTGATGGCGGGCAATGGAATCGGTCGATACGGTTCGGCCGGCCTGCCCGACGTCATTGCGCGCCCCGACGGTGTCTTGGTGCCGGTCCGCGCTTATCAGGGTTTGGGCACCCTTGAGTATCACTCAAAACGGTTGGATCTATACACGAATGTCGGAGTTGAATACGGTGCCAGAACCGCCTATACATTCGGAGGTAAGGGAGCCGGCTACGGTTCGACACTCTTCACGAATGCCGGATGCAATCTCGAAAGTCCTCCAAGTTCGACTGCTACGAACGTCAACACTCCTACTTCGACTCCGGGTACTACCGGCAGCGGAACGATTCCTGTGACCGGGCCCACAGGAACTCCCCTTACGGCCGGGTTCAATACATCCAATCCATCCAATTGCACCGGAGATACACGCTCCATTGTTGAAGGGACCATTGGGTTCTGGTATCGCTTCTACAATGGTCCCAAGGGCCGACTCCAGTGGGGACCGCAGTATTCCTATATCGATCGCAACACGTGGCGCGGGGTAGGGGGCAATCCAAATGCCACAGAAAACATGTTCTTCACCTCGTTCCGATACTACTTGCCATAGCTTCAGCCGAAGTGGTTCGACTTGGGCGTCGGTTTCTAGCTGGCGCCCTCTCTTCTCTAGACTAAAAATGGGGGCAGGTCAGTTTCATTCCGTGCTTGAGAGACTGTGCCGAAACTCCTACTTGTTGCAGTCAGGCTAGAAACGGTCAAGCGGGCGCTGAGATTGTGTCTTTGATTGGAGAAATCAAGATAGACTTTGAATTATTTTGTTAGCGCCCTAGGGGTTAAGAAATAAAGACCTCGCGATGTAGAAGTTATTTTTTCCAGCCGGAATGCAAAATTCCGGACCTGTCACTCGAAATTACGCACAGGGGATCACTGTTTTATGAAGGTTTCGCGAAGATGGAAAGACAACCAACCTTCTGATGCGCCGTCACTCGTAAGCACCAATCTTGTCGTTCTGTCGAGTCTTATGGACGGCTGCGACATGAAGGCTTTGATTAGCTTGAAGGGGACGCCGCAGTGCTCTTTTTATACCCTTCAGCTCTACGGGCCGGAGCCGAATATGGAGATCGCGTGCTTCCGGTCGCTTAATGATGCCAAGGCTGCGGCCGAGCGCATGGTCACTTCAGGGACGGTCAACGTCCCATCAATCGTGGCGGACACTGAGGAGGCAAGAGCTGCCGAAAACTATCACTAATTTTACAAACCTGAAATATTGCAGTCAAAGGGCAATCCATGGTTCTCTATCGTGCGAGAGGTGCTCATGACCCGAGCGGTACTCCTCCACTGGTGATCTGGCATCGTCTGCGAATCCGCTGTATTGTCCCAGAGGCTTTTATGTCGCTAATAGTTTCTTGGGTAAAGAGACAGCTTCTAACTCCAGCCCCACGTTTCGAAGGCTCTTTATTGGTTCAAACAATTGAGGATAAGTTGGTAACACACAAATCCGGTTTAGCGGGCTGCGATGACAGCGCTAGTAACACGTAATGTCTCCCGAGAAGCAGTGGCAGAAGAATCGAGTCTGGAAAAGTACCAAAAATGGGGACTAATCGAGTCGGTTAGTACTATTGAAGCGTTGGCCGGTACCAAAGCCCGTAGTACAATCGACGAATTCTTCCTAATGACAGACCCAAAGTTTCCCCGATGGACTGCGCCAACCATCGGGGGATTTTCTTGTCTCGCGCACTGGGCGTGGCAATCCGCCGCACAAAGCGTGTAAGCATGCTAGAGAATACGCCCACCCTCGAAAGAAACGGGCTGTCCAATTTCTCGTCCTTTTCGTGAAAGGCATTTGTCGTTCGCCTACCCTACGGCTCAATCAGAACCCGAACATTACACTCTATGTAACATTCAAGCGCTGCTAGGACAAACCCACAGTACCTCTCGAATTTGGTGCTCCAACTCTGTCAGAGGCTCGGGTAAGAGCCTCGGTTTGTAGTCCTCGCCCGCCTGCCGAGGCCGAAGGATGCTTTTGGATTGGCGCATATAGCTATTGACCAGCAGCATGAGTTCGCTGCTGTCCCTCATTAGCGGCGGTTAGTACGGCAGCCTGCCTCGGCTCCGCGATCGTATACTTCAGGAGGCAGAACAACGCCCGAACCCCGTCCCGCCAGCCGATCTTTTTCCCTTCCTCGTATGTCCGTCCCCAATAGCTGATGCCGACTTCATAGATGCGCAA
>JASHPL010000493.1 GCA_030038125.1 Candidatus Sulfotelmatobacter sp. | reverse complement strand
CGTGCTGCGTTTGCGCAAAAAGCAAAACTCGCCCTCCCGGACGAGCCGCATCCATCGCAGTGCGAATCAGCTTGTTCCCGCCCACAGCGAGAATCACGGCGTCAGCTCCGCGTCCGTCTGTCAATTCGCGGACCTGCGCGATGGCGTTCACACGCGATGCTTCAATTGTAAGCTCTAACCCGAAGCGTGCTCCTATTTTAAGCCTCTGGGGATACAAATCGGAAGTGACCACCCGGGCCCCAGCGCGTTTGGCCAATACGCTCAATATGATGCCGATCGGCCCTTGTCCGATCGTCAGGACCGTTTCACCCGGTTGCAGCCGCAACCCTTCGATCCCTTTCATACAGGTGTTTACTGGCTCGACAAAGCAAGCCTGCTCAAACGAGATGCGGTCCGGGATGAGAACAGTACCGCGCTCGACAATCCAATCCATCACCCGGACGTACTCGGCGAATCCTCCACCCGAAGGCTCGAAACCCGCGGTGCAGCCAACTTTCTTGTAGGTCTCGCACTGCGCGAATGTCTTGTTCCGGCAATAAAAGCATTCGCCGCATGGGATGTGATGAAAAACAACGACGCGGTCGCCGGGTTTGTACTTCCGGACGCGTTCGCTCACGGCAACAACTACACCGGAGGTCTCGTGTCCGAAAATGCGCGGGGCGGAATGCGACCCAGTTGAAATCTTCTTCAGATCCGTGCCGCACACGCCACAGGAGTGCACGCGGACGAGCATCTCTCCCAGACCGATCTTTGGCACCGGCACTGTTTCGAGACGGACGTCATTGACGCCACGATAGACCGCGGCCAGCATAGTGGCGGGAATCGATGCAGGATCGGTTTCGACCTCGTACTGCCCAGCAATGGACATGAGTTAGGTTAGATGAGATCTTTGGTAAACTCGTCTCCTCTGTGCGCGATGAGATATTGTAAAGCAAGTGGAGGGCGACTGCGCCAGGCGTGGATTACTCGTATCTCGGCCAAGGCGAAAGGCCATCCTTTGAAATTCATTGCGGATACACAACCAGCGTTACCGGCTCGCTTACGACGCTTCCTGAACTCGCATAAATCTGTGCCTGACTTGTCGCCGAAACTGATTTCGCCGTCGCAAGGCCGCCGGCCACAGTGGCCACACTCGTATCCGAGGAAGTCCAAGTTATGGTACCGGTCACGTTCTGAGTCGAGCCGCCTCGAAATGTGCCGGTTGCCGTATATCGAAGCGTTTGGCCCGACTTGACAGTCGCGGTTGCCGGCGAAACTTCAATTGATATCAAAGGCGCCGCAGACACTGTAACCATGGTGCTAGCTGTGATCGACTGGTACGAAACTGTAATCGTTGCAGAGCCCGTGATCAGTCCTGAAACCATGCCGCTGCTCGTCACATTGGCAACCTTGGAATTACTGCTGGTCCAATTCGCAGCGCCAGTGATGTTCTGTGTCTTGCCGTCGCTGTAAATGGCGGTCGCGGTCATTTGTTGCGAATGCCCGGATTGCACGAACAGGCCCGACGGGGTGACCTTCATGCTGCTGACTGTGGGATTGACGAAGAATGAGGAGCCACAACCGGTGAAGGCTGTGACAAAAACAAGCAATGCGCAGCTCATTGCGAACGCCCCGCGTTGCCGCCGATTTCTTTTTATCCGATCCATGTCGTTTTGCCTCGGTTTGTCAGATGTATTGTCGAGAAACACTATGCCGCGGCGCGTGCGGTAGTGCGTCTGGTAAAAGAAAGCTTTTTTCTTATTAAAAGCCGACTATTGCTGCGTACCTCGATTTGGGTATCGGGGTCCGCTTGAGCAGGGAGACAAAACCCCGCTCAAGGTGCCGAGGCGGATGGAGGAATACCCGCGGTTCAAGAGCCACCGCTGATGAAGTCCCGAGCTGTGTTCACCTTTTCGTGCTATGCTGCGCTGGAAGTCACTACGGCATACGCACCGCCAAATTGGGCGTCATCCCGAAGCCCCGTCTTTCACGAGCGGGGCGAGGAATCTCGCGGCTACAACCACGGATGAGATGCAGGCCAGATCCTTCGCTACGCCTCAAAAACGGCTCCGCTCAGGATGACCCCCTGCATGAATCCGCGTCAACGCATGGCGAAGAAGTTTTCGGCTGAGGTCTGAAACCTGAGGTCTGCTCCGTGCTTGTAGAACTTCGTCTTGAGAACTATGCAGTGATCGACAACCTCGCCGTCGGATTTGGCCATGGACTCAATCTGCTTACCGGCGAAACTGGAGCAGGGAAGTCGATCCTGATCGACGCGCTGGCCCTGCTGCTCGGCGACAAGGCTTCGAGCGAGGTCATCCGCTCGAGCGCGGAGCGGGCCGTGGTTTCGGCCGTGTTCGAAGTGGAAGGTGCGGCAGAAAAATCCGTAAGCAAAATTCTTGGAGGCAACGGACTGGACGAATCCGACGACGGCTCGATCATTCTTCGCCGCGAGATCGCCGCCGGTGGCAAGGGACGCGTCTTCGTCAACAATCAGCCGGCAACCGTCTCTGTTCTGCGGCTGCTCGCGCCTTATCTGGCGACCATCCACGCGCAAAACGAGTCAATACTCGCCTTCGATGGTCCGGCGCGCCTTGCCTTGCTCGATACGTTCGCCAGCAGCAATCTCCATCCGGTCGAAACGACGTTCTCCGCCTGGAAGGAGATTCGCACCCGCATCGACGATCTCGAACGGGGCGAGCAGGATCGACTGCGGCTGCTCGATCTCTGGATTTTCCAGAAGCGCGAGATCGAAGAGGCGCACCTCGCATCCGGCGAAGACGACCGACTCGAATCCGAGAAGCGCGTCCTGGCCAACGCCGAGAAAATCTACAACGCCGCGATCAACGCCTTCGACCTACTCTACGAGAACAGCGGATCGGCCGCTTCTTCGCTACGGGCCGCACACAAGCAGATCGAGGAACTTGCTCGCTATGAACCGAAATTCCTGGAAGCGTTGGCGTCTCTCGAAAGCGCGCGCATCAGCGTAGAAGATATCGGCGCGACAGTCCGCGACTACTCTGAAGGCATTCATGCCTCGCCCGAGCATCTGGCGCAAGTAGAAGACCGCCTGGCCCTGCTGGACCGCTTGAAGCGGAAGTATGGACCGTCGCTCGACGAGGTAATTCGGTTCGGAGCGGAAGTCTCACGCAAACTGTCAGACGTCGAAAACAAAGACGAAATTCTGCGCCAATTGCGAGTCGAGCTTGCCCAGGCCGAAACAACGTATCTATCCGCCGTGCGCGAGCTGTCAAAGAAACGATGCGATGCGGCCCGCAAACTCGAGCGCTTGGTAGAAGGCGAGATTAACGATCTAGCTATGAAGGCGACATTCCGCATTGGTGTAACCACGCTCGAAGATCAAGCCAATTGGACGGCCTCGGGCCTCGATCAAGTCGTATATCTCATTGCGACGAATACGGGTGAGCCGCTGCGTCCGCTCGAACACATAGCATCGGGCGGTGAGTTGTCGCGCGTGATGCTGGCGTTGAAAGCCAGCGTTGATTCGAATTTAACTCCTCGTAGTGTGGCGCGGACGCTCTCGTCCGCGAAAATCCGCACCGCTCCTAGAACTATGGTCTTCGACGAAATCGATACTGGAATCGGTGGACGCGCCGCCGAAGCGGTTGGGAAAAAACTGAAAGCTCTATCCCGCACGAATCAGGTGCTGTGTGTGACCCATCTGCCACAGATTGCCACGTTCGGCGATCATCACTACGTTATCGAGAAAAAAGAATCCAGCGGACGTACACGCACCAGCATCCGTGCTGTCACCGGCGAAGAGCGCACTGAAGAAGTCGCTCGCATGCTGAGCGGTGCCAAACTGACCGAGACCTCGCGCAAGCACGCCGAGCAGATGATCCGGGCAAACACCTAGGAAAACCTCAAGGCGGACTTCGGAATCTATTTACCGCCCTCGGACCTGAAAACCAAGAATGCGCGAGGAGGCGCAAACCGCAGTGCGCTACACCTCCTCCGCAGCGAAAGCGCCATCAGGTTTCGCACATGGATTGCCACCGCGAGCACACCACCAGTTGATTATGAATCGTCCCCTGAAAGCACTTACGCACAACCATTGCATCTCTTCCCAAGCCATTGCATCTCTTATAGCTAAGTGCGTGATTCGTGATACAGACAAGTAGCAACCTCGGAGAAGAGAATATTTCTTTGCTTTCCCTTTGTGTTTGCCCAAGAAACATGGCCCTGAAAACCGCTGCCACTTGGCAGTAGAACGGAAATATTGTGACCAGCCATAATTCCGAATCTCCATCGCTTGACGAAATCTGCTCCAACTTGAAACGTCTTGGATATGAGCGCTCCCAGCACGTCCGGCTTTACGGCGAAGAATTTGAGGTGATCTCCGATCCATTTCCCGAAGCCGGTGGTATCGCGATTAAAGTTAAGACCAAGAGAGCCGCCAGCATGCGAGTGGTTCAGCTGCCCGCGACCGTACTCCAAGCTGTGAAAGGTCGAAGAGCCGCTTGATGCATGTTTAAGTTGTGCGTTACCAAACTGCTGATTGCAGCTCAACCGACAGTCGGCCGCAACCAATTCGGATTCAAGCAGCGTTGGAACTGATTTTCTGAAGCCATTTGGAAATTTCACGGTCATGCGCGCTATCTAAACTCTCCTCCGCCACCAACATTCGCCAGCCGTCTGCTGCTCTACCCAACCGTCCTTCATTGACTCGACGATGACGACTTCGTAAGATTCCGCGCGGAAGCAGAATCCATTCACAACGGGGGATCTAAATGAGTTTGAGCCGTCGTCGAATGCTGCAGGCAGTCTCAACGCTCGGAGCACTTCCCGCAATCAGGAGGTCGCGCGTGTTTCCGACAACCTCTTCCGCGGCTCACACTCCCAATTCGCTTCCATGGCCACGAAACTTGGGCAGTCCCGTAACGGAAAGCTTGCGGCCGGTCGTCGAGAGTTCGCGGGATGTGCACACCCATTACGGGAAGATTGTAGAAGTTGCCGGTTGGATGGCCTACGAAGATCTGCCCCTGCCGAATCTGGCAGTCCCTTACGGTCTGGAGAAAACTCCTGATGTCGCCATGGATTTCATCATGGTAGCCAACACCATTGACACCGCGTTCACCGACTTCAAGACTCACGTGAAATTCCAGGTTGATTACGCGGGAGAGCATCTCTCTGACTCCGAGGCCATGTTTGCCTGCATCAAGCGGGCGATGGACAGTGGTATTCCCGTACTTGACGGGAAATTCCTCGCCAGTATCACACGCGCCGACATGGAAAAGCTATTCGCCGGGAACATAGAAATGCCCATGCTCGACGAGAAGATGGAACTTTTCCGGCAAGTAGGCGGGGTTCTGGCATCCAAGTATGAAGGCCGCTATTACAACTTTATCCGTTCGTGCTCGCCGCGTTTATACGACAAGGGCAATGGTTTGGTGGAGCGGTTGGCGGGCGAATTTCCACGCTACAACGACGTCAGCCTATACGATGGACACGAAATCAAGTTCTACAAGCTGACGCAACTCGGGTTCTGGCAAATCTATTCTGGACTTGGTCCCGGCCGAGGGTTCCGAATCGACGATATCCAGAAGATGACAGCCTTCGCCGATTACATTGTGCCAGTGGCATTGCGGCTGATGGGAATGACGAGCTATTCGCCGGCGCTGGAACATGCGATTGACACATATCAGATAATTTCCCGCGACAGCACCCAGGAAATCGAAATTCGCGCTCATTGCCTGTATGCGACCGCGCTTCTCGCCGACGAAATCAATAAAGTGCGGCCACCGGACCGGCAGATCATTATTCCCCAAATTGACGCGAGGCTCTGGACCCACTACCACACTACATTCTGGCCTCATCACTTGACCCGAACGATCATGTATTGATCAGGGCATTTTTTTCCGTGCCATCACCTTGTTGAACATTGCATCGCGGCTAGGAGGGCGTTCTCCTATTCCGGGCCGATACGTTAGTCATTCTTGCCTGTCGGGCTATGGATAGTTCAAATAGGCGGAATAAAAAAGATGAATGTTAGGGCGGGTCTTGGCTGAGCGAAGCCATTGCAGCAGCGCGAATATTGGCCACTCAACGCAAGAACCTGATAAGAGCGATCGGTGGTATCGGCCCTGCAATTTGCTAAATCGGTTCTGCATTGGAATGCTCATAGCTAAAAATCTGTTGCGCATCCCCGCTCTCCTATGTAGCATCGCAGTTGTTTATAAGACCCCGTCACACAATTTAGCGTGGAGATCGCAGGGCAGGAGCGAGAAGGCGAGGCGCTTTCGGCCGGAGAG
>JASHPL010000492.1 GCA_030038125.1 Candidatus Sulfotelmatobacter sp. | reverse complement strand
GAGAGCGAATTGTTCGGCCACGAGAAGGGAGCGTTTACTGGAGCCGTCAATCAGAAAGTGGGACGTCTCGAGCTGGCCGACAAGGGCACGCTGTTTCTGGATGAGATCGGCGAATTGCCACCGGAATTGCAGCCCAAGTTGCTCCGTGCCCTGCAAGATCGCGAGTTTGAACGTCTAGGCGGAGTGCGGACGGTGCGTGTGGATGTGCGAATCATTTCGGCAACGAACCGCGATCTAAGAAAAGATGTGGCCGAAAAGAAGTTTCGCGAAGATCTTTTTTACCGGCTGAATGTGTTTCCCATCGAGTTACCCCCACTGCGGGAAAGGCGCGCGGATATTCCGATGCTGGTACATCATTTCGTGCAAAAGTACGCAGCGCGGATGGGGAAGCACATTGAAGTCGTCCCCGTGGAAACGATGGAAGTACTTGAGGAATGGAACTGGCCAGGCAATATTCGTGAGCTGGAGAACATGATTGAACGCATGGTAATCCTGACGAAAACGCCAGTTCTGGCCGCCCCGCCCTCGGAGTTGGAATACCCCGCGGAACCCACAGAAGACAACCTTACAGAAATGGAGCGCGAGCATATCGTTCGCGTGCTGCGCGAAACCAATGGCGTTTTGTCTGGTGTCGACGGGGCAGCGAGCCGGCTGGGAGTCAAGCGTACGACGTTGCAGTCGATGCTCAAGCGGCTCAACATCCAGTTGCAGGATTATCGGCGGGGCACGGGTACTTACGGCGGCTAGCCGCGGCTACAGCGGGGCTGAGTGAAGTTAAAACGTTATAGAACTTGATCGGCAACTCCGATCGCTTTTTGTAACTAATTACCGCTGCCTCGGTACCCGGTGGAAAACAACGAACGCTGGGCTTTACTTCACCAGGCGGTTGTACTGCTTCAACACCTCGCGCAAGCGATCGTGAGGTAACGCAATCACCGTGTGATTGTTGATGCCGGTCATCGTCTCGGCAGCCGCCATCGCATTGATTACAGCTTCCTCTGTGGCTTGCACAGTCGCCAGGAAAATGGGATCAAGAGAGTCGTTGGGCAGCATGCTGAGCTGATGCAAACCCTTTGAGGCGTCGGCCCTTGGATTGGCAGTCGAAAATGCAATAAAGATGTCGCCGGAACCATCGCCGGAATAGCTGCCGTCGCGACCCAGACCGAGAGAGACTTTCTTGGCCACGCGTTTGAGTTGGGTGGGAATCAGTGGAGCATCGGTTGCCACGACCACGATAATGGAGCCGGTGTCACGGTGCCAGATCGTGTGCTCCGGGATTTCGCGGCCAACATTTACTCCGGCGATGCGGAGTTGCTCACGCGAGCCGTAGTTACATTGCACCAGCACGCCGAGTGTGTAATCGCCCTGCGAGGTATGGACGACGCGCGATGACGTTCCAATACCGCCCTTGAATTCGTTGCAGATCATTCCTGTTCCGCCGCCGACATTTCCCTCTTCCACCGGGCCAGAGTGCGCCGAATCCAGGGCGTGCCAAGCGTCTTCGGCGGTTACATGGAATCCATTGATGTCGTTGAGATAGCCGTCCCAAGTTTCGGCGACGACCGGCAGCGACCACCAGTAGCCTTCCATATCGGGGGAGCCGTGTTTGACCTTCCACGCAATGACCGCATCACGCACCACGCCGACACTATGGGTGTTGGTGATCATGATGGGACCATTGAGAAATCCCGAATCCTCAACCCAGGTTGTGCCCGTCATCTCACCGTTGCCATTGAGTGTGAACCACGCGGCGAAAACGGCATCATTCGACGAGTTGCCGCGAGGATGAATCGCGGTGACGCCCGTTCGCACCGGCTCTTTACCGACCACAAGCTGGCCCTCACCGGAAATCAGTGTCGTGTGACCAACTTCAACTTCTTTGACGTCGGTAATTGCGTTGTACGGTCCCGGTGTGCCATCAAAGGGAACCCCCAGATCACGGGCACGCGGCTTGCTTTGAGCTGAAAGCGTGAGCGAGAGCAGGAGAAACGAGAAGATAAGCGCCGCGACCGAGCGGAACCGCAATAAGAGACGATACGAGGACATGAATCCTCCAGGGAATCCCGCAGTATACAGGGACCGCCGTATTCCGAAACTGAAGGGTATTGGCGATTGTTGCGGATTAGCGGTCACGCGTACAATCGATCCGGTTGTTGCGAGTTGGGGGACGAATGGAAAGCTGGAAAAAGGCTGCCATCACGGCAGCGATTGGAGCGGGAGCAATTCTGTTCATGAAGAAACGGTTTCCTGCGGGCGTGCTCGCGACCGGCGTCGGCTTGGCCGTGTTGGCATCGGAATATCCGGAAAAATTCGAAAGAGTGCGCGAGAAACTCCCGGAATATTTCGAACGTGGAATGCAGGTGATGGAAATGGCCAGCCGAGCCGGACGCCGGCTCACTTGGGCAAATGCGAGTCAGACGGCGATGGAAGCGTGGGAAGAGATTCGCGGCTAGTTAGTGAAAGATGTAGGCAGGAGATGCGGGGTCTTAGCGAATGCCCTCATTGCCAGCGCGGTTGGTGAGCCGTTCCAGGGCACTGCGAGCCGGGGCGAAATTTGCCGCCAGAGTCAACGCAGCTTGATATTCCGTCACCGCCTGCTCTGGTTGGCCCCGCCGTTCGAGAAGGGTGCCCAACAGGTAGTGCGCTTTAAAAACTGGCGCATCTTCTGACGGACTTGGAGAAGCCAAGTATCGTTGCAGGAAATGCTCGGCTTGTCCCAGATTGTGGTCCGATTGAATCAGAATCTGTGCAGCGCTGATCAGCACGTCCGGTCGGGACCCCTTGGACCCGGTCGCATGGAGGATTGCATCATCCATTTCAGCGAAACGAGAAGTGTGACGATACACCCTGGCTAACTCTAACCAGGGACCGGGCGCGCCTCCACTTTCCCGAATGGCACGGTTGCACTGATTCGCTGCTTCAGAAAAATCCTTCTTCTTCTCCGCGATTCGCGCTCTTACCAGATCACCCTGGGAAGGTTCCAGTTTCTCGATCTCGCGAGCCTGGTCCTCAGCCTTGGTTTCCCCTCCACCCACGATCGAAGGAGCTTCCATGTAGAAGTCCGCAAGGTCGTCGCGCGCGTCTACGCTTTTCGGATCTAAGCGGACGGCGATTTCAAACTGATCTCGGACGTTGCCTGCGATGCGAGCGGCTGCAAGTGCCCACGCGTGTTCTGCCTTCTTACCGTAGCTTCGGCCTAGCCAAAGATGGTATTCACTATTCGCGGGATCGAGTTTCACCGCTTGCTCGCAGGCATCGACAGCTGCATTCCATCGATCGACGCTGAGGTAAACGCGGCATAGCAAGTTGTAAGCCTGCGCATTCTCGGGCGTGCTGCGGAGTTGATGCTTTAGCAGTACAACAGCTTCATCGGCGCGGCCCTGGTCGAGTAGCGAATGCGCCAACGGATCATCGAGAGCCGTTAGAGGCAGCGCCGCGATCAACAAAAAAACAGCGGTCTTAAACCAACCAAACATTCTCATTTTTCAGTGACACATTATGCTATCGGCATAGCCATGTGGGGCGCAATATGACGTACCTGCCATTAAACCTCTCTAATGGCTACATGTGACGATCTGCAATCTGGATATTGGTTAATCTAAGTTAATACGCCAAGCAACTCTTCGATAACGCCAACCAAAATCCATCCGTCTGCAAGATGTGATGATCAGAAGGACACCAAGTGTTCAATATTTTTCTCGAGTTCGGCAATCGGAATTGGTTGTATGCCCGCGCTTTGCAGTTCGCGGTTGAGTTGCGGCAGGCGGTTTATTTTAAAGTCGCTCCACTTGGCAACGCCAAGCTTCAATCCTTCGCTCGCGTCTTGGTAGACGTTTAGTGCCTGTGCGGGAATTTCGCGATCGCTGCTTTCCACTACTCTGAGCGCAGCACCCAGGCCACTGTTCGCGTTTTGCAGTCCTGTCGTGACAGAGGGTCCTTTCGTTCCATTTAAGATCTGCTCCAGGTCCGTAGCGGCGATGGCCGCGCTAGCCTTCAAATCAGCGTGTTCCGCCAACTTTGACTGCAGGTCGGCGAGTTGCTTCTGCACGGAATTGATCTCCGCCATCGTCTTGCGGCACTGCTGCGTGTCGGAAAAAATCTGTCGCCCCAAGTTGAATTGTTGTTCAAGTTCCTGAGCCGTGGCCGTCGATCGTGGATCCATGCGGACCGTCAGCGGCTGTGTGAATGTCTTGCCATCTACCGTAAGCCGCAGTTCGTAATTTCCAGGCACCGCACGCGGCGGACGCGGAGCGCCGTATTCGCTTTCGTGGTCCTCCTCGCCACCAGCATTGCCCCACGCAAGATTCCACACGAAGCGATGCATACCCGCGCCTTTCTCCAGGACTGGCGGCTTCGGGAGCCATCGTTCAGCGATGGGCATGGGCGGGTGCTGGCGTTCAGTTCTATCTTCAGATGAAAAACTCAGTATCAGATTCCGTTGCGCATCGACGATCTCAAGCTTCACCTGCTGCGCCGGCTTGTGCAGAAAATAATCGATGATGGCGCCATTGGGCGGATTTTCAGCCGTAGGTTCCTCCGGGGGCAGAGGCGTCCCAAGAAAACCGGCGTTGTCGACGCGTATCGCCGTCGCCGGACGATAGAGCCGCGAGCCAGCGCTCTGCATATCAGCCAACTGCCGCAGAGGGGTGATGTCGTCCAAAATCCAGAATGAACGGCCGTGCGTGGCGATCACCAAGTCATCATCATGGATTACCAGATCGCGAACAGAGGTGGCCGGCAGATTCATTTGCAGTGGCTGCCAGTGGTCTCCGTCATCAAAAGAGACATAGATACCGAATTCGGTGCCGGCAAAGAGCAAACCCTTGCGATTCGGATCTTCCCGAATCGCGCGCAGGAAAGCCGGAGCTTGAATTCCGTCGGTGATCTTTTGCCAGGTTTGGCCGTAATCGCGCGTCCGGTAAAGATAAGGATTTTGATCATCAAGTCGATGTCGATTGACCGCGGCGTAAGCTTCTGCAGGATTGAAATGCGACGCTTCAATGAATGAAACCCTCGACCAATTCGCGACAGCCTTTGGCGTCACGTCCCTCCAGTTTTTCCCGCCATCTCGGGTGAGATGAATGAGTCCGGTATCGCTGCCCGCCCAAATTACCTCGCCATTGAGACTTGAGGGAGCAATAGTGAAGACCACGCCATATCCGCGTTGCCTCGCGTTTTGAACCGTTGCCGGACCTTCACTGTTCATCTGACTCGGCTCGGCCCCTGTGAGATCGGGACTGATGGTCTGCCAGTGCAGCCCGCCATCCACCGTCTTCAGTACATACTGCGTGCCGAGATAGAGACTGGTTTTATCGAATGGAGAGAAGACGAGCACCGGCGTCCAGGGATCGCGGTATTTACGTTGCGCTATCTCTACCCCCCAGGTGGGAAAGGGCCATGGGGTGATGTCCTGGCTAAACGAAGTGCGCAGATCGAAGCGTGAAACGCTGCCGTACGTCCCGCTGACATAAAGTATGTCCGGATTTTTCGGGTCCGGAGCGATGTATCCACTTTCGCTGCCGTCGGCTGGAAACCAGTCGCGGGGAGTGATCTGCCCATGATCGGTTCGGCTTAAGACCGCGGCGCTTCCGCTATCCTGCTGCGCTCCGTAAACCGTGTAGGGAAAACGATCGTCGGTAATCACATGATAGAGCTGCGCCGTGGGCTGGTTGTACCACGAACTCCAAGTCTTGCCACGATCCACGCTGATCGTCGTTCCCTGGTCTGTGGCCAACACCATGCGGGAAGAATCCTTGGGGTCGACCCAGATCTGGTGATAATCATCGCCCCCGGGAGCGCCACGCACAATCGATATCGTCTTGCCGCCATCCTCCGACCGATACAGTGCAACATTGGGGACGTAGAAAACATCGGCATTCTGCGGATCGATCATGATACCGCCGAAGTACCACGCGCGGCTGGTCAGGCGCGAATCAGAATTTTCGAGCGTCCACATTTCCCCTCCATCATCGGAGCGATACAACCCCGATTTTTTGCCAGCATCGATAAGCGCGTAGGCTCGCTTGCCATCCGGCGACACTGCGATCGCGGTTCGTCCCCAATCTCCGTCGGGAAGTCCTGAGCTGGTGAGATGGGACCAAGACTGCCCAGCGTCCTGGGAGCGGAAAATTCCGCTGCCTGGCCCATCGATCGGAGCATAGGTGCTCCACGGCGGCCGCCGCGTGCGCCATGTGGTCGCAAATAGAAGACTTGGTTTCTCAGTTGCGATGGCGAGGTCGGCGACTCCAGTATCGGGCCCTTGATCGAGAACCTTCGTCCAGTGCCCGCCACCATCGGTGGATTTGAAGACGCCACGCTCATCGTTGGGGCCATAGGCATGTCCCAGGACGCCCACATAGACGATCTCGGCGTCTTGCGGATCGACGACGATACGGCTGATCTGCCGGGAATCGCGCAGCCCGATGTTTTGCCAGGTTTCGCCTGCGTCAGTGGATTTGTATATTCCGTCTCCAGACGCGAGATCGGAGCGGATGTCAGATTCGCCCGTTCCGGCATAAATGACATTCGGATTTGAAGGAGCCACAGCGAGTGCGCCGATCGAACCCGCTGGCTCGTGATCGAAAATGGGATTCCAGACCACGCCCGCGTCGGTCGTTTTCCAGATTCCGCCGTCGACCGCGCCGAAGTAAAACGTAGTCGCGTTACCGGGAATTCCGGCGACAGCGACGGTGCGCCCGCCGCGAAACGGGCCAATCATTCGCCATTTGAGACCGCTGAATAACTCCGGAGACACGGTCTGGGCCGAAGCTAGAGTCGCCAAAAAAAGACTTACGAAAAGGGGGAGGATCCATTTACCGAAGCGGTGTTTTTTCATGTGAGGTGAATCGCCGACCATTGTAACGAATGGCGAAAAACAGTTTGCGGCGCCACATCGAGTTGATCGGAAACCGCGAATACTTATTTGATTTTCGGACGGCGATGCGTCGGTATCGAGTGATCGGAGGCGATGTGGCCGCGCTCAAAGCGCAAGGAAAACCGTGGAGATCATCGGGGCGGCTCGGCGGAAGCAATCAGGTGCGAGTTCGAACGGCGCCTCTGCCTACTTGTTCGAGATCACGAAGTTCACTGTGCTGGCCTGGTTCGGACTCACGCTGACGGATTTCTCCCAGGTTTTCGGCTCACTGAATAGTGGCCGCTCAACACTGCGTTCGGTGAGGACGTCGTACGCGTGTTCTTTCCCGAGCAATTCCCAACCTTCGTGCCAGGCTACGATCTGGTAATTCCCGGGAGGCACGTTGGTAAATTCGTACCTGCCGCTCTCATCGGTGACTGCGTAGTAGGGGTGTGAGACCACCATCATTTCCGCGTTCATCCAGACGTGGCCTCCGTTACACCGCAGGTTCACCAACCCAGGTGTAGACATGGTGCGGGTTGTCGGGCGGTCGGGGAAGGGAAATGGCAAATTGAAGGTGGCTGCTCCGTCCATATGAATGGTATGCAGCGTCGCGTCGGAACTTACCATCTCCAGAGTGCCGTTTTGCGGAACCAGAAGAATGTGCGGGATGTAGCGACAGTGTTTTTGGTCGAGATGGCGCCGTTGTTCCGGAAGGTCCAGTGCCTTTCC
>JASHPL010000491.1 GCA_030038125.1 Candidatus Sulfotelmatobacter sp. | reverse complement strand
GAGCAGGACTTTCTTCCATGCTCGTTCGGCGGACGGCCCGGCAGAGGTGCCCACCAAGCGATTGCAACCCTTCACGAGAAAATTTCGGGTGGGAAGATCGAGTGGGTGTTGGAGGCGGACCTCAAGAATTTCTTCGGGAGCTTGAGTCACGAATGGATGCTCCGTTTCGTGGAGCACCGAGTAGGAGATCAGCGCCTGATCAGTTTGATACGGCGCTGGCTGAAGGCAGGTGTGCTTGAGGATGGTGAAGTTCATCCGAGCGAAGAGGGAACCCCGCAAGGAGGATCGGCCAGCGTTTTGCTGAGCAACGTGTATCTGCACTATGTGCTCGATCTGTGGTTCGAGCGCGTGGTCAAGCCGCGGCTTCGCGGCGAAGCCTGCATAGTGCGATATATCGACGACTTCGTGCTGTGTTTCCAATATCGTGCGGACGCTCTCCGCGCTCAGGAAGCACTTGCGAAGAGGCTGAGAAAGTTCAGTCTGACCCTGGAACCGAAAAAGACCAAGCTTGTCGAATTTGGTCGCTTCGCGCATCGACACGCGAGCAAACGTGGCCGGAAATGCCCGGAGACGATTTACTTCTTGGGCTTTACCCTGTACTGCACTCGCAATCAGAAAGGCAACTTTCGGATTGGCATGCGTACGGAAAAGACGCGATTGCGACGCGCGCTTATGCGACTGCAGGACCAGATGCGGCGGGTGCGGCACTTGTCGCTCCAGGATCAGGTGAATCATCTCAATCCAATGCTCCGTGGTCACTATGCTTACTACGGCATCGGCGGAAATTTCCGTGCGCTGCAACGGGTGCATCGGGCTGTGGAGCGCTACTGGCGCAAAATGTTGAGCAGTCGGAGCTGGCATGGCACGGTCTACTGGACCCAATTCCAACGGATCAAAGCACAGTTCCCTCTGTTGCGACCAAAGCTGTATCTCCCCTACAGGGAGTTACAAGCTCTCGCCGCGCTGTGAAGCAACTTCCGAAGAGCGTAGTGCGGGAAATCCGCACGCTACGTTCTGTGGGAGCCGGAGGTGGGCGACTACCTCCGGCCACCCGGTGGCACCAGGCACCTGGTGTCCCTACCGCGATCGACAATGAAAGCACTCGGAAGGAGCATCGAGGGCGAGATGGGGGTCAGGACCCGAGAATCACCATCAGGAAGCGGGTAACAAATACGTCCACCACGATAATCAGAATCATGGCCGCCACCACGGCTTGAGTTGTGGAGCGTCCCACGCCTTGCGTCCCACCTTTGGTGGTGAGTCCGTAATAGCAGCCTATCGTTGCGACAATGAATCCGAATACCAACGGTTTGATCAGCCCCGTGAAGACGTCGGAAAAAACTAGGGTCTGCCACGCACTGCTCCAGTACTCGTGAGCGTTCACACGTACTACCAGCGAAGCCACGAGGCCGCCGCCCAGGAGTCCCACCGCATCGCCCAGAATGGTGAGGAAAAAAAGCATGAAGATGGTGGCCGCCACTCGCGGCGTCACCAGTTTTTTCATGGGATCGGTCCCGAGTGCTCGCATTGCATCGATCTGTTCGGTCACGATCATGGAGCCAAGTTCGCTGGCAATGCCCGATGAGTTACGGCCCGCCACTACCAGCCCCGCCAAAACCGGACCCAGTTCACGCACAATTCCGAGCGAGACGAGTTGTCCGATGACCGTCGTGGCACCGAAACGGCCAAGGGTAGTGGTGCTGTTGAGCGCAAGCGCCACTCCCGTGAAGAAGACCGACGCTAAAACAACGGGAAGTGAGCCGAATCCGATCAGGTCGGCCTGCTGGACCATGTCAGCAAAGTAAATCGGATGGCGAAACAGGTTAGCGGTTGATCGTGCGGCTAGCAGCGAGTACTCTTGGACGGATTGGATCTTTGTCTTTACGAATTCGATGGGTGAGATGAATTCCACGCCGCTTAGAGAGTCTCCAGTTGCCATTTCCTTTTTGCTTCCTCCCAGCAAGGACCTCAAAATCCTTGCCCTCTGCAATTCTATTCTTGGCGTGGGTCGTGCGCTCTGAGAAGTTACAGCGGTTGGTAATCAGGCGTTCTTACAACTTTGCGCCTTGTCTTCGCCTTTTCCGGGGATTTGAGCGTTATTGGGATTAATGAGATGGTCCGCCGCCGAGTAGATTACAACTCGGCAGTTCACACAAGGAGGATCATCCATGCACATCGCGTCGATCGGCATCGATTGGGGCAAGGCCACCTTTCACCTGGTTGCATTAGGAGCTCGAAGCAAGGTTTTGTTCCGTAAGAAATTCTCACGTTCGCAACTGCTGGCCTAGCTTGTCCGGTTTCCGTACAAAGCAAAAAACGCCCGCCTCAATAAGAGAGCGGGCCACTCCGTTTGTTGAAGCGCGGACAAGAAGTCTTTCACACGAGAGCATAAATATTGGTGGCTGTTATGCTGCTGCCCGCGGTCAGCCCGAACTTGTGTGCGCTTCACGACAATCCCGAGATGTCGTACCGCGTTATCGCTCAAATTTCGAGTCATTTTGATTAAGTTCACTTTGAAGCGAATCGGAATATGCGTGGAATCGCGAGGTTTCAACATGTATGGAGGGTCTGGTCAGCATTGCGTCGCGCACGGCCTTCTGAATCCACCACTTTTCCTGACAAGTATGAGGAAATGGCCACATCGGTCGCGACGATAAAATCAACTGCGGACCAAATCTCTTCGATGGCGCTGCTCGCCAAAGCTTCTTCGCGCCTTAGCGGCTTCCCGCCCTTTTCCCAAGGGTATAAGTTTGATTCTTTTGGATCGTGGACCCCCGTCTCGATTCCACGCTCTCTTGCGCAAACATTCACATGTAACCACACACGCTGGTTCGGTTCCGTGCCATCCCGCCACGACCCGACACTGAGGGTCAGTCCGAGGCGAGGACATTTTTCTCCTAAGTTAAGCACGGCGTAGTAGACGGCATGTGCATCACCGTCCCTAGAAACGAAACCCCAGACACAGCTCTTTTCGGTTGAGCAGCCTTCGCGGGTGAGACGGTAAATATATTTGCCAGTTTCGAGCGTGTAGTTACCCATCGGCAATGATTGTACGCGAGGTTCTTACACCACATTGATCTAATCGGCCTATGCTCTAACAGCCAACAGATTGGGAGCCTTGCTAGTGCCGTCCGCAAGAACTTCATTGCTGCGTAGGATTGTCCAGTTTCCGTACAGAGGCCCTTACTTGCCCGAATCGAACTCCGAATTTGCTTGGCTCTCTGTGCCTGGAAACGCAGACTAAATGATACGCACGCTCTCACCCGAAGGCGGGCTTTAGTGTTGGGGCGAGGTTTTAGTCGTGACAGGTGAGTGCCGAAGTGACGGCGAGTTTACCACTGTGATAGATTTCCCCGCACAGTTGGAACACTCACAGAACCGGGGCATGAGGTCTCCTGAGCCTGTCCCGGCTTTTCTCCAGGCAACGTCAAAAATTTCCGCTTTTCTTGCGAATCTTTATGCCTTCCTTATGAATTCTTCAGTAGCGTCCCCCATTCTTCAGCACTGAACCGGGTGGGGTCCGTGAGAGTTGCGGGTTACCTCACCAGGCCTTTTTGCATCGGCCTAAAGTCTACACGGAAAACATCGCTACTACCTCGGCGGGCCAGCCCCAAAGTATTAGAAGTGGCTGCAAGTTGTCACCTTTATCGAAGTGGGCTTGGGAGCGACAGGAATGGCGTTCTCAGGCCCTTTACTATTTCGTGCGCTGAGACATCTCTTTGCATTTCTGGCATCGACACTGAAAATTAGGCCTGTTGTGCATCACCATATGACCGCACACTTCGCATATGAGCCACTGGCCCTCCGACCGTGGCACCATCAGTCGAAAGTTGTCATCCTGAATGCAATACGGGCACCTGATTGGGTCTGCTGACATGAACCCTGAGATGTTGTTAATTTAGGGCTCAATCGTTGCTTGCTAGGGGAGTTTTAGTGGACATGATCGAGCGCTCTGTGTTCGGATTTCTTAAAGGGTTCGAGCCGACTAATGGGGATGTGTGTCATAACTTTTCCGTATACGCGTTGCTTGCTCACTTGGAACGGCTGAAGTTCTGCTAGGCCTTCGGCAGATACCGACAAGACCTTGTATGTCCCGATATGATCTCGCGAGATTACAATGTCGCCCAGAGCGGGAAATCCGATTCTCGCCATGTGCGTAGTTTCCCACAGACCGTGCCCAATTGCTAGCCTATGGCCTCTTCTCGGTTCTCTTCCGGCTCGTTGGATGGTTGTTGCTTTTTCTTCGCCCTCTAGGATGCCTTCTTCGCGGCTTTCAGGCGTATTCGAGTTTTTGAGGATTTCGTTTCCATTGAGAGTACCTTTTGTTTTTCTCAGTGTGGGAGTAAAGTTGACGGGCATGGACGATAGTTCAATCGCAGGACAGACCGAAAAACTTCGTCGCGAGATTGCACTGATCCAGCAAGAGGAACGCAGCTATCGCACTCACCAGATCCATTCACTCGCTGAGCATAACGAGCACGATAAGCGGGAGTTTCGAGTCCTTGCAATCCGCGAAGAACTTAGAACGCTTGTCGAAAAAGCAAAGCAGCAACGAAGCCACGGATCAGTCTGGTACAGTTGATCTTCCCGTCACACTCAAGATTCTTAAAATTCTTCAAATCCTTATTTCACCAATCGATTAAAAAAACTCAGGCTTGCGAGCGCCACACTCCCAAGCCTGAGTCCCTAAGGATTGTCGTTCTAAAAGCGGATTGTACGCGCCAATTGAACCGGACTGAACACAACCACTTTTACCCCATCGATGGGGTTGCTATCGCTGGAAGGTGAGGTGCAACCATGCCCGTACTACCACAGCCGAGCGAGGCGAACAAGATTGTTGCAGGCTCTTTGACGTTAATCTCACTTCTATCTTCCGCCACGATGGTGTCCCGAGAGGCTGAGACGTATCTGCCCGAAGCTCATGTGATCGAGCTGGCGGAGGTGCGCCAAATCGTCTTCGAGATGCAGAAGAGGAGTGAGTCTGGCGGGACGCCGATGCAGCAATGATCCCCATTGCGTAAAGCGGATACCGACGTTAGAGCGCCTTCCTCACAGACGCGTGTGATTAGAATATCAGACGCTTAGATCGAA
>JASHPL010000490.1 GCA_030038125.1 Candidatus Sulfotelmatobacter sp. | reverse complement strand
CTGCCATAGGAAACCTTTGATTGTAACAAGTTAGCGGCGGTCTCCGCGTCCGCTTCTCCGGCTTGGGGAAATTAGAATGTCGCAAATCGGGATTTGTCACCGGATTTTGACAAAAACCCTTATGCAGCACGGGAAAAGCTGTGGTAACATCCGCGACACTGAGGTTTTTATGGCCCGCCTGAATGATGGGCGCCGGTCATCTCGCCGTGAGGCCCTAGTTCGTTGCTTCTCCGCTGGTCCCCTCCGGGATCGACCGAAAGATCGCCTGCACGAAAGTTCCGAGGACTCCACGAATTTCAGGAATTGGCACCGCATGCGGTCTGCCCATTTCGCGTTCATCCTGGTCTTGAGCGTTGTGGTCTGCTTCAACCTTACAGTTATTGCGCAAACCAACATTGACGATGTGCATGTCGCCCCGCGAGACACGCCGAAAGATGCTAGCGATGCGGCGAAGCAGAGTCTCGTCGCCACCACAACTCCGGGCCTCAACACGCACGTACGCGCCATGAAGGTCGATGTGGATCTTGTTCTGGTTCCGGTCACGATTACCGATCCCATGAATCGACTCGTCACCGGACTGGAGAAGGAAAATTTCCAGCTTTACGAGGGTAATGCGCAGCAACAGATTCGCAGCTTCTCCAGCGAGGACGCACCGGTTTCGATTGGTGTGATTTTCGACTCCAGCGGCAGCATGGCCAGCAAGATGGACCGCGCCAAAGAAGCGGTGATGGAGTTTTTTAAAACAGCCAATCCGCAGGATGAGTTCTTCATGATTACGTTCTCCGACGAACCGGAAGTCGTGAGCGAATTCACCAGTTCCGTCGATGAAATCCAGAACAAGCTTATCTACGCCGTGCCCCGAAGGCGCACCGCGCTGCTCGATGCGATCTACATGGGTGTGAGCAAGATGCGGGAGGCAAAGTATCCCAAAAAGGCGCTGCTTATCATTTCTGATGGCGGCGACAATCACAGCCGCTACACGGAGAACGAAATCAAGGCGATGGTCAAAGAAGCCGATGTGATGATTTATGCCATCGGCATCTATGACCGTTATGCATCTGCCATGGAGGAGCGTCTCGGCCCCCAGTTATTGAGTGATATCTGCGAATTGAGCGGGGGACGCGCCTTCACGATTGACAATCCTAATGATCTGGCCGACGTAGCCACCAAGATCGGCATCGAACTCCGTAACCAATACCTTTTGGGATATCGTCCCGACAAGATTGTGCGCGACGGCAAATGGCGTAAGATAAAGGTCAAGCTGCTTCCTCCGAAAGGATTACCGCCTCTAAAGGTCTATGCCAGGACCGGATATTACGCGCCTGCCGAATAGGGCGAGGTGTTTATTCTTCTCCACATTTGTGTTTTGCGCCGCGATCTATCTCATCGCAGCTATTCCTGTACTTGCCCAGGTTGATAGCGGCGCGAACCCCGAGCAGAACAAGTCCGCTGCGAATTCCTCCGCTTCGCAGGACTCTTCGAGTGCGCAAAACCCGCAGGGCAAGGTCAATACCACAGTCAACGATCAGGGTGTTTTCGTTTTCAAGAAGGATGTCGACGAAGTTCTGCTTCACGCCACGGTTGTTGATGATCATCAGCATATCGTCACCAACCTCGACCGCGGCGCATTCACGGTTTTCGAAGACGGCAAGCTGCAGAACATCATCTCTTTCCGTCACGAAGACATTCCCGTAGCTATGGGGATTGTCATCGATAACTCCGGATCGATGCGCGAGAAGCGCAACAAGGTCAATCAGGCGGCACTCAATCTGGTGCGCTCCAGCAATCCACGCGATGAAGTTTTCGTTGTCAATTTCAATGACGAATATTATCTCGATCAGGATTTCACCAATGATCTGCTGAAGCTGAAAGAGGCACTGGAGAAAATCGACGCTCGCGGAGGCACGGCGCTTTACGATGCCGTGGTGGCCTCGGCTGATCATCTGAAGCGCAACGCCCGCCTCGATAAGAAAGTGTTGTTCGTGGTCACTGATGGCGAGGACAACGCCAGCAACGAGAGTCTGGAACAGGCTGTGCGCCGCTTGGAGGACGAGAACGGGCCGCAAGTTTATACGATCGGAATTTTGGGCGACGAAGAACATCCCAAGCGCGCCAAGCGTGCCTTGGAAATCATCGCGGAACGCACTGGCGGCATGGCCTTCTTTCCCAGGACTCTCGACGAAGTCAACCAAATCACCAGCACCATCGCGCACGACATTCGCAACCAGTACACGATCGGTTACAAGCCCAGCAATCCTCAAGCAGCCGGCGGTTTTCGGATGGTGCGTGTCGAGGCCAAAGCCAAGGGACGCGGCAAGCTGATGGTTCGCACTAAAAGCGGCTACTACGCCGCGTCGCAAACAGCCTCCGCCGGATCGGACTAGGCCGCCCTCTGCTGTGGAAAAGGGCTCCGAGGGCTGAAGACCCGCAAACCCAGGGTAATGTATCAGTTTGAATTTGCCGCCTTTGTGAGCCAGAGGAATACGCGAATAACGAGGGACACGACGACAACGATCACAAGATCGCGCAGGAATGACAAGTGACCGGAAAAAATGTCGAAGGCAAAACTAATGGCTAGGTAGGCACCTATGCCCACTTTCGTCGGCGTATTCATCACCGTATTAAGATCAGACCACATCTAGGGTTAAGCCGTTTTCTTGTAAGGCCCGCGCTTCGCAGGCTTTGGGAGGTAATTGTCCGCCATCTGGATAATCTCTTCAAGACTCCACACATGATCGCTCAGGCCAGCAGCCATACTTGGCGTGATTCGCAGCGTCTTGTGGATTCGCGCGTAATTGTAATAAACGGCGTGGATCGCAACCATTGCCGCGTGGTTCTGAATCTTCTTGCTGAAACCGTTTGTCAGTCTGGTAAAACGCCGCATCCCCATGCGCATCGTCAGGTTGTGCCGTTCCACGTAGGACGTGCTCACATGTTTAGGATCAGGGTCGCCGCTGACGGTTTTCGCCATGAATCGAGTATCGCACAGGCCGCGCCGTGATTCTACGGGGTCAAAATTCAAACTGATACACTACCAAACCCTGCCCCTACTTCATTTCTCGCACTGCGTTTACCTCTGCTTTCAGCAAAAGGTCTTGGTAATCGAAACTGAAATCGGCTAAGGGGGAAACGGCGGCCATTCTGGCGCTCACGATCGTGCCGTCAGGATTCAAAGAAAAAGTAATGAAAGCGTCTTCGATGGTATGCACGCGCCAGTGCGCCTTGAACGTGTCGTATTGCCAGTGCTCAAGATCGCCGACCATGGTCGGCGTGTGATCGAAGCTGATGACCAGGCCGCCACTTTCGTGGCGGATCGTGATCGGCCCATACCAGGCGTCGTTGTAGACGCCAGCATACTTCTCGAGCGGTAGAGAAGGCTTGGAGCTGGCATTGCGGGCACTCTCGGCCCTGTTCATGGTGTCAGCCGCATCTTTTTCTTCGTTGTCCTTCACCGCCTTGAATGCCGCGATCCAATCCGCAGCCGGCAAATGAAGGTAATGGTCGAGAACGTGATAGAGGATGGAGTCGAAGGCGCCGTCTTCTTCGGCATTGGTGAGCACAACCACCCCCAAGCCTTCCTCTGGCACGAGCATGACGCGGGACACGAAGCCGCCGACTCCGCCCGTGTGCCCAACCAGCTTGCGTCCGTGATAGTCGCGCAGAACCCACCCGAGACCATAATCCGAGAAGTTCGCTTTCAACCCCGCGAGAGGCGCTGGGGTATCGTCGTTCGGAAGGATGGTTTGCGGAGTCCACATTTCTTTGGAACGTTGCTCGGTGAACAGTCGCCCCTCGTGATCCACGAACTTGCCGCGATTGAGTTGAAGCTGCACCCATTTCGCCATATCGGCAGCACAGGAATGGATTGAGCCGGCCGGGCCAACGTTATCCAGCACTTCGAACGGAATGACTTGCAGCTTGCCATCCACGCGAGAGTGCGGATAGGCGTAATCGTCCCCGGGTTTGAAAGTACTGTTGGTGACGGCCGAATGATTCATCCCGAGAGGCGTGAAGATGCGTTGGCGAATATAGTCGTCCCATGAAATGCCGGTGACGGCGGGAATGATTTGTCCTGCCGTCATGTAGAGAAGGTTGTCGTAGGCGTAGTGGCTGCGGAAGCTGGATTTCGGCTTCATGAACCGCAGCTTGTAAACGATGTCATCGCGGGTGTAAGTCGATTGCGGCCAGAACAGGAGATCGCCTTCACCGAGTCCCATGCCGCTGCGATGCGTGAGCAGATCGCGAATCGTCATTTCGTGCGAGACGTATGGGTCATACATCACAAAGCCCGGCAGGCGCTGGTAAACCGGGTCATCCCAGGAGAGCTTACTTTCGTCGACTAGCGTGGCGAGAGCGGCAGTGGTAAAGGCTTTTGTGTTCGAACCGATGGCGAACATCGTGAACTCGTCGACTGGAGTGGAATCGCCCAACTTGCGAACGCCATAGCCTTTTGTCATGACGACCTTGCCGTCTTTCACAATCGCTACGGCCATTCCTGGGACGTCGAAGGTCCGCATGGAAGCGGCGACGTATGCATCAAGGTCGGCGGGCGGTGCGCTGGTTTCGGAAGACTGGGCTTGGGCAAGACGAACGAAAGGGAAAACAAGAAAGATAGCGAACAACCCCTTCTGCAGATTGGTCATGAATCTCTACCTCAGGTCCGAAAATCAGTGAACCGGAGATTAAAACACAGGAGTGGTGTGTTTTCGAATTGTCGGGGCAACGCATTCTGTCATGATTCAACGAGCTGATTGAAGCCTTGTGGGGCCTACTGTTAGGCTGAATGAAAGGTCAGAAGGACTCATGATTTCCCGCGACTTCATTTTCTGGGAAGTGGATGTGCAGAGGGACTTCATGCTGCCAGGTGGAAACTTGTATGTGCCGGGAGCGGAAAAATTGTTGCCCAACATCCGGCAGCTCACTGACGCAGCCCGGCACGGGAAGGTTTTCCTTGTATCGCATGGAGACTTTCACGCACCGAATGATCCAGAATTCAAAATCTTTCCGCCGCACTGTGTGAAAGGCACTCCAGGCTCGGAGCTTGTTCCGGAAGCTCTAACCCCAAAAGTTGTGCGAGTGCCGAACGACAGCGATGCCAAGCTGCCCCAGGACCTATCGAGCTACGAGCAGATTCTGCTGGAGAAGCAGACACTCAACATTTTCGAGAGCCGTCATGCGGATGCATTGGTGCAGCGTTTGGGAAAGGATGCTGAGTTCGTGGTATTCGGAGTCGTAACAGAGTATTGCGTGAGTTTCGCAGCGAAAGGCTTGCTGGAACGAGGCCGGAGGGTTGCGCTCGTAACGGATGCGATCGAAACGCTCAAGCCGGAGGACGGTGAAAAAGCACTTGCAGAGCTACAAGGCCTGGGCGCGAGATTGACCACGACAGATCAGGCTCTCACCGCACTGGCGCAATGAGAGCCTGATCGCGCAAAGTCTCAGTGATGATCATGATCGTGATCGCCATGGTTATGCCGCCAGGTCCAATATTCCTTTTGCTCACCGGGGGGAATCTTGCGGAAATCACGGTCGGGATCATGATGAGTTTCTACGGCCCACTGATGGTAGTAATGTGCCTCGTCCGGATTCCACACGTGATAATCGGTGTAATAGGGATCATAGACACGATAGTAGTGATGCGCGCATCCGATTCCCGCTGCAGAGAAGGTCACAGCCAATCCTAAAAGCAAAACGCTGGGGAGACTGGCACGATTCATGTTTTGCATCCTCCGATTAAGTTTAACCCGGGCTCGAACGATCTAACCCTGGCATGAATGAGAAGTTCCGTAGCAGAGACTCACGATAGGGTTCTCCCAGAGGCCTCAGGCAGCTAGTCTCATCAACAATCAGTGCGGTTTCCCGATTACACCATCACCTCGGGCGCAGGCACCCCTTTGGACTCGACGCACGGCTCGGGGAGATTTTGAAGAACGCACTCGTGCGCGGAAGCGTTCCTGGAGGCGAAGGATTTTCCTCGAATCAATCTCCTGACGTTCCGGTTGGGATAGAAGAAGAACGATAGGGGCGGCTTCCTCTCGCGAAATCGCTAACCTTACTTTTTACATCCGCTGCCTTACCGCGAATTGCCGATCGCGCTTCTTCACCCGAAACCGGGGCAAGCAACATTCCCAGTCCGATGCCGATTCCGATTCCTCCGAGGAAACTCGTGGTGTGGCCTAGCCAGTGCCCGCGACCACGCAAGGCATCCTGCGCGTCTTCCAGACGGCTGGAAGTATCTTTGTAGCTCTCTCTCACGGAATCCCTCAGATCGCTGGCCCGCTCCTTCATTTGTTCATTCACCGCGGTCCACAGTTTCGAGTCGGTGAGAAAAAGCCCGATTTTCATGGCGAATCGTGCCCACTGTTTTGCTCTTGCTCTTTTTCCGAACGGCATAAGTTTTCCTCCAATGCATGAGTCCAAAGCTTTACTTTAGGTGGCCAACAAGTGGGCTGCTATCGGTCGACTTGTGTAAGTGAAGAGGGGAAACCATGTATCAAATTTCCTCGTACGAGGAGGTCCGGATCGATACAAACCGAGGATTCGATCTACGCAGCTTGTCGGCCCGGCGCTTGCGCAGTCGTGTGCGCTCGCTTTGTGGAAGCGTGATCAATCGTCGCGTTAATCTGGCCACCAACCAGCATTGCCAGACCCGCTACATAAAACCAGAGCATGAGAATAACAACGGCGCCAAGCGATCCGTAGGTGGCGTTGTACGAATCAAAGTAGTGCAGATAGACGCGGAGCCCGGCCGACGCCAGGGCCCAGAGAACAACTCCCACCAGGGAACCCGGGGTGATCCAATACCAGCGCTGATTTGGCACGTCAGGCGCGAAGCGATAAATCGCCGCAAAGGCGAAAACTACAAAAGCGAGAGCCAGGACCCACTGTACGATCTTGAC
>JASHPL010000489.1 GCA_030038125.1 Candidatus Sulfotelmatobacter sp. | reverse complement strand
CAACTGGATCGTCTACAACGGCGAGATCTACAACTTCCGTGACATTCGCCGGGAGTTGGAACTGAAAGGGGAGAGCTTTACCAGCCATTCCGACACCGAAGTTCTTCTGCGCGCGTATGGGTTGTGGGGCGAGGCCTGTCTCTGCAGGCTTCGCGGCATGTTCGCCTTGGCCATCTGGGACGCTCGCAACCACCGCTTATTTCTGGCCCGCGATCCCATGGGCATCAAGCCGCTCTATTACGCGCAGTGCGGTGCGTATTTTGTTTTTGCGTCGGAGGTTCGGACACTGCTGGGAACCGGACTGATACGACGGAAACTCGATCATGCCGGGCTGGAAAATTACCTGACATTTGGTTCGGCGTACGATCCGCTGACCTTGATTGAAGGAGTTCACGCGCTTCCCGCAGGACACATGCTCACGTGGCGCGAAGGAACCGTGCAGGAGTCCTGCTATTGGGACCTGGTCAATGACGGAGATTCGGGGGAAAAGGTCATTTTGGCGGGAAGCGCTGACGGGCGTGATATTACTCCCGAATTGCGTCCGGCCATAGAGGAAGCTGTACGCCTGCAGTTAGTCAGCGATGTGCCAGTAGGCGTTTTTCTTTCCGGTGGCATCGACTCTAGCGCGCTGGTGAGCATTCTTAGTTTGGGCGGCGTGATTCCGAATACCTTTTCCATCGTTTTCCACGAATCTGAGTTTTCAGAAGCGCGATTTTCACGCTTGATCGCGGAGAAGTTTCGTACCGACCACCACGAAATCAGCGTTTCCCAGTCGGATGTGTTGGCGGCGATTCCCGACGCGCTGCGGGCCATGGATCTACCCACGATGGACGGTATCAACACGTATTTCGTTTCACGCGAAGCGCGGAAGGCGGGAGTGAAAGTTGCTCTTTCAGGTCTGGGGGGGGATGAAGTTTTTGCAGGCTATTCCAGCTTTCGCACCGTGCCCCGGATGGAACGCTTTTCGCGTTTCTGGAATCACATCCCACACGTTGTTCGCAGTCCCTTGGCAACAGCCTTGGCCCGGTTTTCCCCCGATAACGATCAGAATCGCAAAGTGGTTGCGCTGGCGGGTGAGAATGGCAACATTCCTCATCCTTACTTTCTGACTCGCACGCTGTTCACACCGGTGCAACGCAGTCTGCTCTTTTCGCCCGGCGCACGGATTGCCGATACGGCGATGGCTTCGCAAAAACTCAGCCTGCGACGTGCGCGCTCGCTCGACGCCGTGAATCGTGTTTCCTATCTGGAGTCGCGCTGTTATATGCTCAATACCTTGTTGCGAGATACGGACGTGATGAGCATGTCGCAGGGGCTGGAGGTGCGCGTTCCTCTCGTCGATCATCAACTGGCGAAAACGGTGTTAGGTATCCCGGGGCGATACAAATTGAACCACACACCCAAGCGGCTTCTGGTAGAGTCGCTGGGCGAGCGGCTTCCCGTGGAAATTGTGCAACGGCGCAAGCGCGGCTTTACATTGCCGTTCGAACACTGGATGCGGCAGGAACTTCGGCCCGCGATCGAGCCAGTACTCACCGCCAAGCGCATCGGGAATGGACCGCTCGGCGGACTGCTGATTGGAAGTGAGACGGAATACCTGTGGAAAAAGTTTCTTGGTGGAAGCGTTTCGTGGACGCGTCCGTGGGCCTTGTATGTCTTGCAACGCTGGTGTGAACTGAACTTGTAATCTGTTTTGAAAATGCAAAAAACCGAAGAGATCGCCACGCCAGAGCTTAAGACGAGTTCCTGCAAGTTGCCTGTCAGTGTGATCGTAGCTGCGCGCAACGAGGAGCGGAATCTGCCACGTTGCCTGGAATCTCTTGGTGAATTGGGCGATGTCTATGTGATCGATTCGCGAAGCACGGATGCAACCTGTGAAATCGCGCGCTCTTTCGGAGCGAGAGTTGTGCAGTTTCATTATCAGGGAGGATGGCCGAAAAAACGTCAATGGGCGCTCGATAATCTTGCTTTCGTGTTCGATTGGATTCTCTTGCTCGACGCGGACGAAGTTCTGACGCCTGAATTGCGCGACGAGATGAGTTCCGCGATTCAGAGTCCGAGCGTTGACGGCTACTATGTTGCTCTGCGCATGTATTTCTTAGGACGAGTTCTCCGGCACGGCGATGCCAGCTTTTGGAAGCTGATTCTGTTTCGACGCGGCAAAGGGCGGTACGAATGCCGTCTGCGCGAACAGGACGATTCCATGGCGGATATGGAAGTGCATGAACACGTTGTAGTGGCAGGTTCGACGTCGCGGCTAAAAAATCCGCTGATTCATCGCAACGTGGAATCGCTGTCGCGATATATCCGAAAACACGACGAGTACTCGAACTGGGAGGCTCGAGTCCTGGCGAGAGGCGAGCAAGGCAGCCGCGATCTGCGGCCAAGTCCTTTTGGCACGCAGGCTCAGCGCCGTCGCTGGCTCAAAAGGAAACTGTACGCACTGCCGGGCTCGCCGGTATTGCTTTTTTTGTATCGCTATTTCTTGCGGTTGGGATTTCTCGATGGCACTCCGGGGTTGATCTACTGCGGGTTCCAGGCAGTGCAGATGTTCCATTCCAAAGCCAAAATCTACGAACTCAAAGCGATGTCAGATGCGAGTGAGAATCGATAATGTGCGGCATCAGCGGTCTGGCGAATTGCGGAGATCGGGAAACGCTGGCAAGAATGACGGCAGTGCAAGCACATCGCGGTCCTGATGATTCCGGGCTTTGGGATCGCCGATTGCCGGATGGGTCCTACGTCGGGCTAGGCAGCAGAAGACTCGCCATTCTTGACCTTTCGCCGCTCGGGCATATGCCGATGTGTAACGAGGACCGAACCGTTTGGATCACTTACAACGGCGAAATCTATAACTTTGTGGAGCTTCGTGGTGAACTTGAGAGAAAGGGATATCGTTTTTCCTCGCACACCGACACCGAAGTGATTCTTCACTTGTACGAACAGGAAGGTTATGACTGCGTCCGCCGCTTGAATGGAATGTTTGCGTTCGCGATCTACGACCTTCGTTCCACAACTCCCACTCTGTTCATGGCCCGCGATCATTTTGGCGTAAAGCCATTTTATTATTTTCATAGTGAGCAAAAACTCGCGTTCGCATCCGAAATCAAAGCACTGTTGCAGTTTGCGGATATCAGGGCAGAACTCGATCCCGATTCGCTTCATCAATATTTGACGTTCTTGTGGGTACCGGATCCCAAAACAATGTTCCGGAATGTTCTGAAGCTCCCTGCCGGGCACTACGCCACCTTTCGCGGTGGAGAACTGAAGTTAACCCAGTATTGGGATCTGACGTTTCCGCCGGCCGGTCACAGTTATCCGCGGTCGGAAGCCGATCTTGCTGCCGAAGTGCGTGACCGCTTTCGCCAATCGGTCAAGACGCAGATGATTAGCGACGTGCCGATCGGTGCTTTTCTGAGCGCCGGGCTTGATTCTTCCAGCATCGTCGCGATGATGACTCAGGCCACGAGCCAGCCGGTTCGAACCTACACGATAACGTTTCCGCGCAAATATCGTGTGGGTGAGGCAACGCTGGACGACCCCGAAGTTGCTACTCGTCTGGCGCGACATCTGAGATGCGAAAATGAGCGCATCATCGTAGAGCCGGATGTTACGGAATTGTTGCCACGCTTGGTGTGGCACATGGACGAGCCTACGGCCGATCCGGCAATCATCACGGCTTACCTGGTTTGCCGCGAGGCGCGCAAGCAAGCCACAGTTCTTCTTTCTGGCGTCGGTGGAGATGAATTGTTCGCCGGTTATCGCAAGCACGTCGCGCACTACTGGGCGCAGTTCTACAGTGCCGTTCCACGTTTCGCACAACGAATGGCAGAGCAGCTTCTGGCGCGGCTGCCCAGCATGCGAGGCACACCCCTCAAGGGAAGACTGCGTCTGGTAAGAAAAATGGTCCGCAGTGCATCGCTCGATCCGGTTGATCGTTTCATCGCCAACTGCAGTTATCTTGATGAGAATCAGAAGTCGGCCCTCTATTCACCAGATTTCGCTGGGGATTATGCGGATCGGTACGTCTCTTCCGACCCCACCGTACAGCATCAGGCGGCATTTGAACGCGTGCGTGGCTGTGATTTCTTGCACCAGATGCTGTACGTGGATACGAAGATTTTCATGACCAGCCTCAATCTGACCTATAACGACAAGATGAGCATGGCCTCGTCCGTCGAAGTGCGCGTCCCTTTTCTAGACAAGGGGTTCGCTGAGTTTATCGCCTGGAGTATTCCGCCCGAGTTGAAGCTCAAAGGCAAAGTCCGGCCGACAACGAAATACATTCTTCGCCAGGCTATGGGCGATATTTTGCCGCGAGAAGTATTGAGGCAACCGAAGGCTGGATTTGCTGCCCCCGTAGATTACTGGCTCGCTCATGATATGAAGGAAATGGTCGACGATCTGCTTTCGCCCGCACAGCTTCGCAGACGGGGAATTTTTCGGCCGCAAGCCGTACAGTTCTTTGTGGATGAACATCGCAGGGGGCGTCAAGACTGGTCGATGCCGTTATGGCAATTTCTGACGCTGGAATTGTGGATGCAGACTTTTCTGGATGGTGGCACGGCAAAATTCGAATCTGAATTGATGTCTCCGGCACAAGCCGCTACTGCATGAGACACGTTCTCCAGGATGCACGGGCGAGCTCGCGGTGCAGGATGTTCCTGCATCGCAGCTTGGAAACCAGCCCGCAAGAGTGATTCATACATATATGCCAGACGCGAGGCAAAGCAGTTAATTCATGCTCATTCTCGGGCTCAACATGTTTCATGCCGATGCTTCCGCGGCCATCGTGCTCGATGGCGAAGTGAAGTTTGCCGTCGCAGAGGAGCGATTGAATCGTCGCAAGCATTTCGGCGGCTTTCCTGCGCTCTCGGTAAGAGCCTGCCTGGATGCGGTGGGCGCCAGGATTTCAGACGTCGATCACGTAGCCGTCGGCCAGGATAGCGATGCGAATCTCACCAGGAAAGTTCAGTACGCTCTCGTCAATCCAGGAAAGATTCTGAATTTCATCCGCCTTCGCCAGCGCAAAGAGGCGATGCGGGATGTGCGTTCGCTTTTAGCGAAGGCCCTCGATGTCGATTCGAGACTCAGGTTTCACGAACATCACCTGGAGCACCACATCGCGCACATTGCCAGTGCGTACTACTGTTCACCGTGGGACAAGGCGGCCGGTTTCAGCTACGACGGTTCCGGCGACTTCGTTTCCACGATGATGGCGCGATGTGAGGGAAACGATATCGAAGTGCTTGACTGTGTGTTTCTCCCTCATTCCCTGGGCAGCCTTTATACGATGATCTGTGAGTTCATCGGCTACACGCAGTACGGCGATGAGGGCAAAGTCATGGGCCTCGCTCCCTATGGCAGCGACAGGTTCTGCGACGAAATTGCCAAGATCGTGAAGCTACAGGATTCGGGGTTCCGGCTTGATCTCGGGTATTTCAAGCCGCTCGGAAGCAACCAGGGAATGCAGATTCTTCCCGACGGTACGGTGCGGCTGGCACGACACTTTTCGGAGCGGATGGAGAAGTTATTCGGCGATCCTCGTTGTCCGCACAGCGAAATCAAGCAGCGCGATATGGATTTGGCATTTGCTCTGCAGCGGCATTTCGAAGAAATATTTTTCCGTCTGCTCAACCAATTGCATGCGCGGGTTCCGATTGACGATCTTGCGCTTGCGGGCGGATGCGCGCTGAATAGCGTCGCCAACGGGAAAATCTTCGACCGAACGCCTTTTCAGCGCACTTATGTTCAACCGGCTGCGGGTGATGAGGGCCTAGCCATTGGCGCCGCATTGCATACGTATCATTCTGTGCTTCGGCAGCCACGACGGAACGAACTGAGGAAATCATACCTCGGCCCGGAGTTCAGCGACTCGCGGATTGAATCGGTACTACAAAGTGTGGGAATCGAGTACCGTAAACTCGACCGCGACGCATTGTTCGATGCGGTGGCCGAACAAATTGCCGCGGGCAATGTCGTCGGCTGGTTTCAGGGGCGGATGGAGTGGGGACCGCGTGCTCTGGGCAATCGATCGATTCTTGCCCATCCTGGCCTGCCGGACATGAAAGATATTCTTAACGCGCGCATCAAACATCGCGAGTGGTTCCGTCCCTTTGCGCCTTCGATACTCGCCGAATATCAGCACGAGTATTTCGAGCACGATCATCCCTCGCCATTCATGTTGCATGTATACAAAATTCGACCGGAGAAGCGAAGGGTTCTATGCGCGGTCAACCATGTTGACGACACCGGGCGTTTACAGACGGTAGCGAGGGACGAGAACCCTATCTACTACGATTTGATTTCGGCATTCCATCGCAAAACCGGCATTCCCGTGGTTTTGAACACGAGTTTCAATGAGAACGAGCCGATCGTTTGTACCCCGGAGGAAGCGATAGATTGTTTCCAGCGCACCCGCATGGACGTGCTGGCAATCGGTTCCTTTCTAGCCGTGAAGAATCCATCGGGAATCGAAGAAGGCACCGTCGCCGGTGCTTCCCACAAGAAGGTCTAAGACTGTCGGTGGACAATCAGGAAATACTCAGCTCAGTGCACCATCCATGCGGTGCTCGCGATGAGTAGGCCGATTACGGACAGGACTAGTCCTAGGCCCCAGAAAAACTTGCGTCCTGAGAGCAAAGTAATAGAAGTGATCACTAACGCGATTTCCAGAAAAACCTCAGCCAGATCGTAACGGTCTGCCCGACTGCGCTCGGTCGTGACTTCCGCTTCGAGTTCGTGAGCCTGATCCTCGATTGATTTCTGTTCGTCCTTGTAACGGGAAGCTTCTTGCGAATACTTATCGCGCAGCTTGGCCAAAGTTGAGGCGTCTGTGGTCGCAGTGACCGATGTGAGATCAGTAAAAAGATCATCCGTGTGTCGGCGAATGTTCTTGGCCTGATAAAAGGCCCACTGATCCGAGGACTTCGCCTGCAAGACAACTTCTTCGGTGTGGGCGCGATGTCCGAGCAGCGAAACTACGGCAACCAGTACCGCCAGGACTGCCATGGTTACAGAGACTGGCGCCAAGCTCGGGTCTTCCTTCGCGTGCTCGGCCTGTTCCTGCAATTCGGTCAGTTCTTCTGAACTCATTCTGCTCCTCCATCCCGCCGGAAGTTCGCAGTTACACTACCCGGATTCAGACTTGCCGTAAAGCTGCGTTCATTCAGCGGCGATCTCTCGTGAAAGCTCGGGGGTTTTTACTGGCCAACTTGCCGCCCCGAATGACAGGCCGTACACGCACGCCAGGATTGCGTAAGCCGCGACAAGACTTACCTTGTGCGCAACCGAGCCAATTACCAGAGCGAGCGTGAGTTGTAGAAATGTCCCCGCGAAATAGAACGCGTTCTGGACTCGTCCCATCAAGTACTCCGGGACCATCTCCATCAGGCTGGTGTTCATCGCGATGCCGCCAACGCCGCGGGCTGAGCCCATAACGAAATAAGTGAGGATGGCAAGCCACAAGAATCCTGCAACCGGAGCAAAGGCGACACACACCGAGAGCAGAGCCATCGAGAAAGCCACAGCCCGGCGGCCGCCAAGTGCAGCAATCGTCTGCGGCGCGTATAGGACGCTAACAAAAGCGCCGGTGCCCCATCCCGCGTTGAGCCAGCCGTAGCCTGTCGCGCCAGCATGGAAAATTCGATCACTGAGCGACGGAGTCACCACCACTCCCGTAATCATGGCGCCAAGAAACAAAGCCCAACTGATGCCGAGAAGAATGACCGAGCGATGATCGCGAAGAAAATGCAGGCCCTCTCGCATCTCGTGCCAGAATTGGCTGAGGCGATCCTCGGCAGCGACGATATCCGCGCGTAGTTCATCGGGGCGCAACACGACTTGGCGCCCTTTGCGGACGCCGAAATAGCAAAGGAAAGAGAATACGTAGGTGGAAACGTCGATCACCAGCACACCGCCCAGCCCGACGTGGTTGTACATAAAGCCGACGATCGCGCCGGCGATAAGCCACCCGCCCTGCACACCCGCGAGTAGAAATGTATTGGAGTGAACGAACTGCTGGTCGGGCGTGAGTTCCTGGATCAGCGCGGTAATGGTCGGCCAGAACATCCAGAACCCGGCCGCGACCAGGGTGTTCATGAGATACAGCTGCCAGATCTGCACTCGCTGTCGAAAAGCGAGCACAGCCACAATGACGATGATCAGCGCGCGTACCGCATCGAGCCACATGACCAGCCGGCGCCGGTCTTCCCGATCGATGATTACCCCCGTAAACGGGAGCATCAGCATCGCGGGCAGAGTTTGCAAAACGGCAAAGGTTCCCAGGGCCATCTCGGAGTGGGTGGCTTCGAGGATGTACCAGGCCACAGCGGCCGAATTCATCCCGCTGCCCACCATGGAAATCAGGTTGGCGGCGAAGACGAAACGCAATGGACGCTGGCCAAGAATGGCACGCATTTTCCTACTCTACCGGAGGACTTGAGAATTCACCACGAGTGATCGCAGTGCTTGCGCCAAGTCTCGTTCGGCGCTACGATTCGGCTGCTGGAAAGCAGATCCCGATCTCGCGCATCTTAATCTTCGCGAATGCAGGCCCACGCGTTGGGACTCGCCACCTTGGAGGCGGACTATGAGACGCTACTACGTATTCGCAATGCTCATATCATTCTTATTTCTTTTGAGTCCTGCATATAGTCAAGTCGATCATATCGTGATCGCGGCTGGAACCGACGAGGACCACGCTCTGCAGGCCATCTCCAATGAGACGGATGCGCAGAAGAAGCTGGGCATGTACGAGGATTTCGTGCAGAAATTCTCCTCGAATCCAGCCGCAGTGGCATATGGCAATTGGCAGATTTCCCAGGCCTACCAGACGAGCGGAGATCTCCAGAAGGCGCTCGATTACGGCGATAAGGCTTTGGCGGGCTCTCCCCATAATCTCGACATTCTGGTTTCTCAGGCCAACATCGCGTTGCAGGCAAAGAACAACGATCGCGCGATGGATTATGTGGCGAAGGGTGGGGAAGTGTGCCAATCAGTCGCCAAGCAAGCCAAACCGGAAGGCATGACCGATCAAGACTTTGCCCGCAAGGTGAGCGAGGACAAGTCCGCGATCCAAAGCAACTGCGAGTTTTTTGAAACGTCGGGAGTCAATGTCATCTCCAGCGAACCCGACCCGAAAATTCGGATGGCTGAAATCGATAAATTTACCGAGGGATTTCCCAATTCGAAGTTTCAGGAAACGGTTGCGAGCTATGCGCTGGATGCCTTGAGCCAACTCAAAGACAATGCCCGACTGGTCGCCTACGGAGAGAAAGTTTTGGCCCAGGATCCCAACTCCTTGCCGGCATTGCTGCTGCTCGCTAACTTTTACTCGGATGACGCGAAGGCTGGAAGTGCGGTCAAGGCGATCTCCTATTCCCAGAAAGCGATTGAGGTGGCGAAGGCCGATGCTCCCGATGCCGATAAGTCGAGGAAAGTCTCAGCTGGAGTCGCGCATAACACGATCGGATGGGCTTACCTGAAGCAGGACAAGACCACAGCGGCGATTCCAGAACTTAGAGCAGCTTCAGCACTGCTCAAGGGACAGGATGATCAGCAGTATGCGCGCGCCCTTTACGGTTTGGGTTTTGCCTACGGCAAGCTGAACAAGCTGACTGAAGCCCGCGAAGTGCTGAGCGAGGCGGTGAAGATCCCAGGGCCGCTGCAAGCGATGTCGCAGGAGCTATTGACCAAGGTCAACGGCGCCCGGGCAAAGGGAAGATGAAGGGATTGTGATTTGCTTTCTGAATAGCTCAATAGCCTGGGCTTTTCTGGAGCCCCCTAAATTTCCAAGATTACCGGCATGATCAGCGGGCGCTTCTGACTCTGCTTCGAAATATATCGTTTCAGGTCGGAGCGGATTTTTTCCTTGATCACGCCGTAATCGGCCTTCTCTTCTTCACTTGACTGCGAGAGGGTGTCCATCACGATCTGGCGAGCTCCGTCCATGAATCCGTCTTCTCCGACATTGAAGCCGCGAGTTACGATCTCGGGCGAGGTCTCCACTTCTCCCGACAATTTATTAATTGCGATGATGGGCAGTACGATTCCATCTTCGCTGAGATGGCGGCGATCCTTAATAATAAGATCTTCGACTACATCGGTGCGATTGCCGGAATCGATACAGACTCTTCCAACGTTGACGCGGCCAATTTTGCGTCCCCCCAGGTCATCAAATTCGAGTATGTCGCCGCTTTCTATCAGCATGACTTTGCCGACGGAGCCGTGCATAGCGCCGGCCATTTCCGCGTGCAACTTGAGCTGGCGGTATTCACCGTGAATGGGGATGAAGTATCGTGGCTTGACCAGATTGATGATGAGCTTCAGTTCTTCCTGGCTGGCGTGTCCACTGACGTGCACTGGCGGCGAAGAGCCGTCTTCGTAAATAACGTGAGCTTCCCGGCGGAAAAGATGATCGATCATACGGTAGATGGTTTTCTCGTTGCCGGGGATGATGCGCGACGAGAGTACGACTGTATCGCCCTTCTCGATCTTGGCGTGCTTATGATTGTCAACCGCTGCGCGGGAGAGAGCGGACATGGGCTCGCCTTGCGTGCCACCGATCAGGATACAGAGTTTCTCCGGGGCGAAATTCTTCATCTCACCGGGATTGATGAGAAGTCCCTCGGGAACTTCGATGTAACCCAAATCCTCGGCAATTTCCGCCGAATTAGTCATCGAACGCCCGATGAAGGCGACTTTCCGACCATGTTCGTGCGCGAGTTCGACCGCTAGCTTGATGCGGTGGATAGAAGACGAGAAGCAGGAGATGAACAGGCGGCGTCTGGTGTGCGCAAAGACTTCATCGAATTTGCGGCGGACCGCCCGCTCGCTGGGCGTATATCCTTTGCGTTCGACGTTCGTCGAATCCTGAAAGAGAGCCAGTACGCCACCCGTGCCATATTCGGCGAAAGTGTGCAGATCGAACAGTTTATTGTCGGTCGGCGTGGGATCGACTTTGAAATCACCGGTATGGATCACCACACCTAGCGGAGTATGAATGGCGAGTGCAACGCAATCGACCAGACTGTGCGTGACCTGAATGGGGTGAATCGTGAAGGCGCCTATTTTAATGCTTACGTTAGAACGGAGCTCACGCAGGTCGGCATTATCTAGCAGTCCATGTTCGTCTAGCTTGTCTTCGACGTAGGCAAGTGTGAATTCCGTGCCCCAGACAGGAACCTTGAGTTCGGAGAGCATCCAGGGCAACGCACCAATGTGATCTTCATGGCCGTGCGTGAGGACGATGCCGCGGACGCGATGACGATTCTCTAGCAGATAGGAAATATCGGGAACCACGATATCGACGCCGAGCAGCTCAGCTTCCGGGAACATCAGTCCGGCATCGATGACGATGATGTCCTCACCCCAGCGCATGGCCATGCAGTTCATGCCGAACTCACCAAGTCCGCCCAGGGGAATCGCTTGCAATTTTCCGGTAGCCATGGAGTAAGGATGATGCTAGCACAGGCACGAGTCTTAAGGAGAGATGCGCGAGTTCTGGGCCGCTGGCGTCGTTTGAAATCTACGGAATTTCAATTCCAGATGGTGAAGTTGGAGGAGACTTGGAGGACGTTGCCGGCGATGCTCAATCGTGGACGGGATATGTGGCCGATGTTTCCGGTCATGGCGTCTCGGCTGGACCATTGATGGCGATGTTCAAAACAACAGTGCGCACCAGAGCTAAAGACCTATCCTCGGGTGAACTCTTGGCAGATGTGCGTCGCGTACTATATCCACTGAAAAACCCCTAGTATGTTTGCGACGGTTGCTGTCTTGCGATGGACCGCGCAAATGTTCAACCTTTCGCTTGCAGGGCATCATCCTCTGCTGCATTACGTTCGATCCCATGCCGAAATTCGAGAGTATCCGGCACTCGACTTACCGATGCCTATAGACTCGAGCGTATTTCTGCGAATAGTTTCGGGAAGGTTCGACCTCACCACGCGATCTCAGCCGACTCTGATAAGCCTTTAGCTGCTGAGGCAAGCGGGATGCGAACATAGGAGGCTATTCTTGGTATTCGCTCTAGCACAAACAATCTTTGAAAGGGGTATATCTTTGTAGGAGGAGTAATGTCGGAATTACCTAAGCGGACTTATAAGTAACCTGATACAATCCGAAACGGAGGAATTACTAATGGCTAACTTACAAACTGTTGTGCAGCAACTGCGAAAGGAGCGGGACCACGCTGCGAAGACAGTGCAGCAGCTCAATGCAGCGCTTGCTGCATTGAGTGGAACTTCACCTTCGCAAAACAACGGTGGTCGAGGCAGGCTATCGGCTGCTGCCAGAGCGAAGATTGCAGCCGCCCAGCGCGCGCGATGGGCAAAACTTCGCAGCGTCGCGCACAAGCAAAATGGGGGGCAGAAACCGAATATAGTGTCCATGCCGAAGAAGAAGCAAACCATGTCGGCTGCTGCTCGCAAGAAAATTGCTGCCGCTCAGAGAGCGAGATGGGCGAAGCTGAAATCTGCTCAAAAGAAGTCTGCTTAATCGAGAGTGCCACAAATG
>JASHPL010000488.1 GCA_030038125.1 Candidatus Sulfotelmatobacter sp. | reverse complement strand
GCGAGTCCACACGACATAGTCGGAAAGCGTGTAAGTCTGGTCACGCAGGAGCTGCGGATTCGTATCTTGCAGACTGCCAAAGTTCGTGAAGGAAAGATTCGGCAGGCCCCAGTCGAATGCATTGGTCGAAACGCCGGTAATGCCGAGGGCAGAATCGATATCGTTGTTGAAAGCGTAGAGATTCTGGGTGCGCGTGCGCATGCGGTTAAAGTCGAAGCGCAGGCTGTTGGTAAGCTTGCCAATACTGCGGATGTAGCCGACTGGGATATCCCAAGCCTGGACGTTCGTGCTTCCGCCCACACTGGGAAAAGGGTTGGTGATGTTCGCATCGGAACCGTGATAGTGCAAGCCAAAAGTCAGACTGTTCCGTGGTCCTCGGACGCCTCGCGTGCGGCGCGCCGGCGCAGCGCCAATGGAGCGGTTGATACGAACATTCAGATCGTCGGAGCTGCTGTTGGTCGAAGTGACGAACTGAAAATTCTGGAAATCCCCCGGCAGATTGGGAACCGGAATGTAAGCCAGCAGCCCCTTCGCAGCCGGACTGATGGCCGATGCCGGAATCGTGTTGCAAGTAGGATTGCAGGGGAAAGGCGCGCCCGTGGCAGGATTGAAAATTTGTACTGACTGGCCCTGTGGGCCTGTGTACTTCGTTTGGGAGAAATCCCCTTGGCGTTCAGCCAATGTCGGTACGGTGGAAAAGCCTTCGAACGGATTCTCTCCACGCCGACCGTTGTAATTGACGAAGAAAAATGTTTTCGCGCCTCCGTGATAGATCTTGGGAATATTGAGCGGGCCGCCAATCGATCCACCAAAACTATGCTGCTGATAGTCCGGGTTCGTGATCGGTTCGCCCACCAGCGCGAAGGGCTCGGCATTCAGGGCAGAGTCGCCGATTCCGTAGTAGATCGAGCCATGAGGCCGATTGATATCGAAGCCGCCCCGGCGCCCACCAATGATCATGGCGCGTCCCGGTCCTCCACCGCCGAAACCGCCCCCACCCCCTCCCGGTCCCCCAGGACCGCTTCCTGGACCGCCGCCGGCGCCCCCAAATCCGCTACCACCACCAAAAGACCCCGGAGCGCCGAACCCGCCACCTTCCATGCGAGCATCGTTGATCCGCTGCTGCAGTTCGTCGCCGCTCATGGAGTTGAAGGGATTGGAAGTGTTCCCGGAGACGGCGATCGATTCGGTGGCGCTGTTGGGATCGATGCCGGGAACGGGCATGCCCGAGGGCACAACATCGCTCAATCCATTCGCGCTCGTATCCTGGCCAGCCATGCTCTGCAGAATGGAGAGGCTCTGAACCCCACGCTGTCCGAACCCTTGCGCATTGGCCCGGCGCGGCTGCACGCTTTGTTCACGAGAGCGAGAGAGAAGAGTCAGCTCAAAATTCGCGGCGACATTGGAGTGCGAGGCATCGATCACGACCTGCTGCGTGCTGTTCGCGAATGCGACCATCTCGATTCGCACAGTGTAAGAGCCATACGCGGGAACGGAAGCGGAATAACTGCCGTCGACGTCAGTCCAGCTAGAAATCTTCGCATCCGCAGATGTCGACGAAATCGAGACTGCGGCACCCGGTATGGGCATATTGCCGGATTTCACCATGCCATGAATCGTCCCGGTGGAACTCGGTGCCGATGGAGTTGTGGGCTGTGACTGCGCGGACTGCATCGGCACCGGAGGAACCACTGCCGGCTGAGCCGGCGCAGCTTGAGCGGGGGCAGGAACCTGTTCTGCGGGAGCCGGCGCGGCGGTTTGAGCGAATGCCGCAGTAAACGCAATTGTCGCGACAGCCAGACCGCAAAAAACGGCTCTGCTTTTCGAAATCATTGACGATGGTCGCGCGCCCCGCACATTGCACCCTGTGTTCGGATCATATCCGGTTCGCCGGAAATTGACGGTAAAGTTTTGTCTCTTGTTCGCCTGCGAAAATACGGCCTTCGCGCCGGAACTGCGCGCCATTGAGCACGATACCAGCTTGCTGGCTCATCGGCGATTCCGCCACGAAATCACACTTCCTCTCGCCTTGGCAATCTCCAGTCACCGGGGCACGATTTTCTGTCGACGATGCGGTCGCGACGGTGCAAGAATCGACCATTCTTCACGTTCTGGTTTTTTCGGACATGTCGTGGTCTCCCTGATGAGATCCTGGCAATTGGAGTTCCGACTGTAGGTAAAGCGGGCGTAGAGTTAGGTAAAGATTAGTAAAAGCAGGAGATTTTCGAGAACTCTGCGCCCATAATCTGGTTCATATACCCGACCGAAAGGCACACAGGAGGAAACATCATGCTCAAACATTGTTTGCTTGCGCTGCTGCTGGCAGGACTGGTTTATACGGTTACGCCTTCAGCGATTGCGCAGGATAACAGCAGCAACGATCAGCAATCGGCTCCGGCGGGTCCGCCGCCTCAGTACGGGCATCGCCATTTCGATCCGCAAAAAGAGACCGAGATGCTGACGAAACATCTCAATCTCACGTCGGACCAGCAGCCCAAGGTTCTCGACATCTTGAAGTCGCAGCAATCGCAGATGGAGAGCCTGCGCTCGGATACTTCGACCGCACCCCAGGATCGCCGCGCGAAAATGATGGAGATTCACAAAGCATCGAATGACCAGATTCGCGCGTTGCTCACGCCCGATCAGCAGAAGAAGTTCGATGCGATGCAGAGCCGCCACGAACACTGGCAAAACCAAGGCGCAGCTCCGAACTCGGATTCGTCTGAGCAGAAATAGGAAGCGGCGGATTCAAAGTTTGCTGGCTCGTAGGAGCAGCGACGTTGGGGTTTAGTGCGTACGAACATGGCTCTCCGCTTATTCACTGCGGGGAGCCATATTCGTTAGAGATAGGAGAAAAAATTGAAGGCCACCAGCCTTTCGGCTGGTGGCCGGACTCCCAGTTGGCACCCGCCCTTAGAAAGCTAGTTTCAGGCCAAACTCGACTTGTCGCGGCGAACCGAGCGTGTACACGCCGGTGCCCGCGCCAACGCGGTTCGCGAAATGCCCCGCATAATTGGTACCGTTGATGCTACCGACTGCCCCGTTAAGCAGGCCCGACATTTCACTCGTGGGCAGATCGAAATTCACGAAGTTGAATATGTTGAAAGCAGCCACGGACGGCGAGATCGTGAGCCTTTCCTTTATCTTGTAGTTCCAGGTGATGGTGCTGTCAAAGGTCCGCAGCCACGACATATTGACTTGCCCGGGAGGGGCAAGGGCCAGCGGAACGCCGCCGTTGTACGTGCCACCGATGGCTTGCAGCTGTGATTGAGTGAACAGCCCGTTCTGAATCAGCACATTGCCCGCCGGAGTCGGCGTACCTGCGGCGACTAAATTGTTGAAGTTGGTGATGGCCTGGTTGATGTTGTTGGCGTTAATGCCACGATCAAAGCTTCCGACCTTGGTTCCCGGGAGTGGATCCTGCGTCACGCCACTACCCGTGAAATCGGTGCGGAATATTTCGCCGGCGCCGGTAGCCGTATTGGGCACCGTGAGAGTATTGGGAAACGGACTGTCGAAATGGGCGATGACTCCCCACTGGAGCCCTCCGCGAAAACTAGCGTAGCCACCGAAAGAAAACTGGTGGGTGCGATCGAGGGTGGAGGGCCCAAAATAACGGTTAACGTTCTGATTGTCCAGAGCCGGAATAATGAAGTCCTGGTCGTTGGCGGCCGCAGTCACTGCTCCATCTGCACCCACGCCCCCGCCGGTGTTCTCAAACTTCGACAGGGCGTAGGAGATCTGGTAGTTCAGTGCTCTAACTCCCCGGAAGGGAGTATTCACGTTCTCTAACAGCTTCATCTGAAGGCCGTCATAGAGGGAACGGCCCACTGGTGACAGGAAACCAAGCTGTGGAGCAAGGGGATTGATCCCACCAAATGCACAAGGGTGACCGAGCGCCGCGAGACAACTGGAGCCACCCAAGTCGGCGGTAGAGCCCAAGCCGTTGCCCGCGAAGTCGGCCATGGTTGCTGGTCCAGCCGGCGCGCCATTTGCCGCCGGGTGTAGTCCGGGGCACCCGGCAGGGGCAATCGCCGCACTGATACTGACCGCGTTGCAGGCGGCGAGTGTGGCAGCAATCGCGGCGTTGGCACCGGCTAAATTGAAATAGCGGATGTCGCCAGTGTGATTCTGGTCCACGCCCAAGAGGTAGTGGGTCTGGACGTTGCGCACGAAATCCGCGCTGAACACCGTGCCTCTGCGGAGCTCGCGCTGAATGCCGATATTCATCTGTACGGATCGAGGGGTCTTGTAGTTCGGGTTGAACATGTCATTCTGCGCCACGAAGGAACAATTGGTGCCACCCGTGCAATCGGTGAGGTACTGTCCCACATAGGCTGGGTTAGGCGCCTGCAGGTTGAATGGCGTTCCCGCTACAAAAGCCTTCTGCAGTGCGATCAGTGGACCCACGGCATTGCCGATCAGGGGATAAGTCGTAGCGTTTTTCTTACCGCATATGGCAATCGCGGAAGCACTGGTCGGCG
>JASHPL010000487.1 GCA_030038125.1 Candidatus Sulfotelmatobacter sp. | reverse complement strand
CGAGCACGCCCGTCTCGGCTTGCCCCTTTATATCGGCCGCAACGGCAAAGTTGTGGAGTTGTCGCCAGCCCAAGTGCGTGCTCTCTGGAGGTCAAACCGCCGCGAATAATGTCTCTCGCACCTGCAAGTTTCTGAAGCGGTCCTTCTCGTGATCCACCCCTCTAATTTCAACGGGTCTCCTCCGCCTCGTTTCTGATCTGCGTTTGTCTCGTGATTCTTTGTGATTCCATCTGAATATCCGAGCCCTTTTTGCGTCATAGACGCTAAGCGAAGCCGCTGACCGAATGAATGTGCGCCGCGGATCGGCGAGACCGTTAGGCTCCCCCAAGCGATCGCCCAGTACCCCGTCAACGCTGATTACAGGCGCAAATCCGTAAGAACGATAAGAAGAAACGAGGACGGTCATGAGAATTCGTGTGACCACGCGCGCCGATCTGTTTGAAGAACGCAAACGGCAACACATCGAACGTGGCTTCCGCGTAGAAGATGAGCGTTCGGTTCCTGTGAACGGCTTCTGCTCGTTTATTGCGGTCAAAGACTCGCCCGTATCCGACACGCTTGCGGACCGGGTAGCCCAGGCCCTTAACGGAAACCAAGATATGCGTGGAGATTGGTGAGTGCACGATGTCGCTCAGAATTCGATTCCGTTTTGATGGGAAGTGCAGCCGTCATCCTCATTACAACCCAAAACGCGACGGACGGCCACGAGATGGGAAGTGTGAAGGATGTGAATCTCTCTACGTCATTCACCTTTACACCGGGATTGCGAACAGAAGAGGTGAAAACAGGAACCTCATCGTGATGCGCACGACTCGTGATCGCGACGAACAGGATCCCGATGATGCAGAGCCGAAGTCAGAAATGGGAGCTGATCCATGAACTCTTTGCCCAACGTGCCCCTGTTCCCGCCTGGCCAAATCGTAGCGACTCCCGGCGCGCTTCGATTGCTGGACGAAACCAACAAATCGCCGCTCGAATTCCTCTCTCGTCACTTTCGCGGTGACTGGGGCGATGTCTGCCCGGAAGACAAGATGGAAAATGAAGTGAGTCTCAAGCAGGGATTCCGCCTGATGAGCAGCTACCCGATCACCGATACCGAGAAGCTCTGGATCATCACCGAAGCCGATCGCTCGGTGACGACGTTGCTTCTGCCCGAGGAATACTGACCGGCAAAGGAAGAAAGGTTCTCGATGCGTCCTCATGGCAAAACCAAACTCGGCTTTTTCCCGCTCCCGATTGCCGAAGCTGACCGTCTGCACAACTGCCTAAAATTCGATTCCGGGTTTTCTGCGGTTGATCCCTGTGTGGGGGACGGCATCGCATTTACTCATCTCCTCGAGGGAGCCCGCGCCCAGAGGTATGGAATTGAAATCGATGCCCACCGTGCGGAGCAAGCCAGACAGGCCGGAATCGAAACTCTGCAAGCGAATACCATGGATGTGCGCTGTGCCGCCGAATCCATCTCCCTTCTCTATTTGAATCCTCCATACGACCTTGAGGCCGGGCAGACGAACAATCAACGTCTGGAATTGGTATTCCTCGAACATACGTATCGCTGGTTAAAACAGGGTGGAGTCCTGGTTTTCGTGCTTCCCCAGCCACAACTGAAGTCTTGCGCCAGGATTTTGGGCGAGTATTTCGCAGACGTCAGCGTCTATCGACTCACCGCACCCGAGAGCGTGCGTTATAAGCAGGTGGCAGTCCTCGGCAAACGCCGTAAGAGAAACCAGCACTCGCGCGATTCCGAACTCCTCGAGTCTGTGCGCTGGTTCGAGAGGCTGGCTGCCAAACCCGACCTGGAAGCACTCTCTGAGACCTCGCCGGTCCGGTTCGAAGTCCCATCGTCCGGACCTGTGGTATTCACCAACACAGGCATTCCTTTGGATGAAGTGGAGGACCTGCTGTTTGATTCGGCCGCCTATCGCCAGACGGGCCGAGTCCTTCTTCCCAGACAGCGAGAGGTTCAAGGACGCCCGCTCACTCCGCTGCACGGAGGGCATGTGGGCCTGCTCTGTACGGCCGGCATGCTCAACGGCGCGTTCGGCGAAGGAGACGACCGTCACCTCGCTCACTGGAGGTCCGTCAAGTTTACAGACCACTGGGAAGAGGAGGCAGAGGACGGTACCAAGATCCTGCATGACCGCGAGCGGTTCTCCCTTCGGGTCAGTCGGCTTCGGCGCATTACTTCGGCGAGGCTGAGTCGGATGGCCCCGCGGCGCCCGCAGCCGTGAATTCTTTCCACGCGGATCATGTGTGTTTTTCCATATGTGGCCTGACCGATGTAAGCAGGATTCTGAAGGACGTGCCACACCGCCTCACGGGACCAGATCGACTTACCTGTGGCAGTGAGCGTGCGAGCCTTGTGCAGTCGACGACAGACTTCGGCAAGGGTACAGCGGTCTCCACCGATCCAAGAGAAGATCTGCTGCACAACTTGCGCCTGCTCCGCAACTGGCTCAAATCGTGCTTGCCCGTCACCCTCGCGCACAGAAACGTAACGGTATCCGAACGGAGCACCGGACATTATGTTAAGCGACCCGTTCTGGGCAGCATGTTTCTTACCTCTACGACTCCGCTCCATGATCTTGGCTCGCTCATATTCAGCAACGATGCCTTGCACCTGGAGCAGGAGGTCATCTTCGGGGCTTTGGCCAAGGGGCCGGTTCAAGAACACCACTTCGACACCGCGCCGGCGCCATTCATCGAGCAGTAAGACTTGGTAGGCGTAATTTCGCGCCAACCGGTCGGGTGAGTGAACGTAGATTCGGTCGATAGCTCCCACGTTTGCAAGATCGCGCAGCCGGTCGAGAGCTGGACGAACGAGCGACGCGCCGCTGTAACCATCATCGACAAACTGTCGCTCGGGCGGAACTGGTGTGCCATCAAGGTTAGCGCGCTCGCTGACCACAGCAATTTGACTTTCGATCGTGTGCGCGGCTGCCTGCTGTTCGCCGGACACACGTGCATAAAACGCAGCTCGAATCGTAGTCATAGAAGCCTCCGTCGGGAGGCTGAGAGATTTGCGTGGCTGCGATCAAGTCCAAGAAGATTTGTAGCGGAAGTAACTTAACCTTGAGAGGAGAACCAAATGTCGGAAACAAGCACGCTTATTTCATGCAATGGCAAAATGACTCGGGCGGAGTTGGCGGAACTGCCAACACCGCCTGCAACAGAAACCCATGTCCCAATCCCCCATGCAGCAGTCGTTGAGACCTTGGTCGAAACGCTGAGTCACCGTCACATCGGCGTGGTTGGCGAGGAATTCGCCGTGTCCAGCGACGGGATGGAGATGTTCGGGGTACTCGACCTGGAACCCGGTTTCGAGGGATGCCGATTTGCAATTGGGATTCGAAAAGCGAACAACAAACGATTTCGTCTGGCATGTACGGTTGGACTGCGAGTCTTCGTGTGTTACAACCTTGCATTCCGGGGAGATTACACGCCGGTCTTAGCGAAACACTCGAAGCGTTTCTCACTCGAAGACGCTCTCTCAATAGGCGTGGACCGCATGCAAAGGAATTTCGAGCCAATGAGGCAGCAGGTCGAGCGGTGGCGAGTTGAGCAGATATCTGCGGAAGCGGCAAAGCTGACGATCTACCGGGCATTCATCGAGGGGGAATTGGATGCTCCGAAGCATCTATCGCGAAGGGTGCATGACCTGTATTTCAAGCCACAGCACGAGGAATTCCAGCCGCGAACCATGTGGAGCTTGTCGAACGCATTCACCTCGGCATTCAAGGAACTAGACCCAATTCCGCAGTTTAGGGCAACGGCCAAGCTCGGCGAGTTTCTGGAGACGCGGTTGTCGCAATCGTTCTGATGACCGGCGGTACCGGCCGGACCGCCGCTTCGGATGTTTGCCTTGCCTAGCGGGCATCGTCTGCAAAGCGGCTCTTACCTCGCCCCGACTAAGTCCCAGAAGCCCGTATTTCGCTAGTTCTTGGAAGCAATCCAGAACAGGGCTTGCCTGAACCCTGGCCCGTTCCCCGGTGCCAATCGTAACCGAAGGAGCACGAAAGATCTTTCTCGCTGTACTACGTACCTGAGGGAAGTCAGATTTGTCTGTGGCAAAATGGGCAAACGGATGGAAAAAGACTCTTTCAGAAACGTCTATGCCAACGCAGAGTATGCGTCGCACTACGCGCGGTTGGAATGGACCGGCACGTATTACCTCATTTACCGCTACCTGCCTGACATCTTGCGCCGCCATGTGAGCGGCGTGCGCGCGCTCGATTTCGGCTGCGGCACCGGGCGTTCGACGCGGCTGCTGCGTTCGCTCGGCTACGACAGCTTCGGAGTTGATATTGCGCAGTCAATGGTTGAGAGTGCAACCAAACTAGATCCTGACGGAACCTATCGACTGCTCGCGGAAGGAGACCTCGAACGCCTCCGCGCAAACAGTTTCGACCTTATCCTGGCCTGCTTCCCCTTCGACGACACGCCCGCTCAAGAGAGAGATCGACTCTTCCCAATCCTTGCGCGGCTGCTGAATCCCGGTGGACAGCTCGTCAACATCGTTTCTGATCCTTGCATCTACCTGCATGAATGGGCTTCGTTCACAACTATCGATTTCCTCGAGAAGAACAAGGTTGCGCGCGACGGGGATGAGGTGCTAATCCTCACGCGGGATTTCAAGACCGACGAACCCGCTCGCGACATCATCTGCACAGCAGAAAGCTATCGAGAGCTCTACGATCGCGCAGGACTCAAGACCCGGGGCGAATACCGACCTCTCGGGCGTCCCGAGGATGAGGTTGCCTACGTCTGCGAGACCGAAATCTCCCCCTGGGTCATCTACGTGCTCGCGAGCCGATGACAAATCTGTCTGGATTCCAGAGCCAGCTGCCCAATCCCGCTAGGCTGGACTTTCTACCATTAACTATGATTAACTATCCAGCATCAGCTACGATTAAGACTTTTCGTCTATTCGTCGGCTTCTGTCCCCGGGGTTGGTAGAAATGGGCTGTCCTCGTTTCTTTTTGGTCGTCACCGTTTTCTGCCTCTTGTCGCTTCGCGCATTCGGCCAGGGTGAGACCACCAGTGCGATTCAAGGGCAAGCGACCGATTCCACCGGCGCGGCGGTTTCCGGTGCAACCGTAACTGTCACGAGCCTGGACACCGGATCCAAGCGCAGCGCGAAGACGGACGACGCGGGTCGTTTCAATTTCCCGCAGCTAAAACCTGGTACATATAAGGTTGAGATCGCGGCGCAAGGTTTTGCGCCCCAGACGGCGGACAATGTGTTCTCAGATCTAGGACAGAAGCAGACGGTCAATTTTACGTTGAGAGTGGCTCGTTCTAATCAGGTGGTCGAGGTTAGCTCCGAAGCGCCCATCATCAATCCCAGCAATGCAAACACTTCAACGACTCTGGCTGCACCAGCACTCGAAGACTTGCCTAATCCGGGCGGCGACTTGACCTACCCTTTGCAATTTGCACCCGGTGCACTGATCAACACAGCAGGGAGCAGCAACGATTTCGTGGGCAGCAGCAATGGCTATGGGAATGTGGAATTCAATGGCCTACCCGCCCTTTCGAACGGCTACATCGTGGATGGGCTGGAGACGAATGATCCTTTGACAAACCTTAACAGCGGACTCTCCACCAATCTTGTGCTGGGACTGAATTCGATCTCAGAAGTGACGGTGAACACCCTGTCCTATTCCGTGGATCAAGGCAGGTATGGCGCATCTCAGATCAACTACGTCACCAAGTCGGGCAGCAACAAGTTTCATGGCAACCTGTATGAACTGTGGAACGGCTCACTCCTCAATGCCGCCGACTACTTCACCAACGCCACACCAGGGAATCACAAGCCTCGCTCGACCGTGAACCACTTTGGAGGGAGCTTAGGCGGCCCGATTGTTCACGACAAGCTCTTCTTCTTCTTCGACAGCGAGTGGGTGCGGATCGCCTTGCCAATCGTCACGCCAGCGATTGTTCCAACCCCGGCATTCCAACAATTCGTCTTGCAGCAGCTTCCGCTCGGCGGCACTGATTCTGTCACCGGTTCGACTTATGCCCCTGCTCCACAACTGGTGCGCTTTTACCAGAACATGTTCTCTCTCTACGGAAACACGAGTGGCGAACCGCTCGCAATTCTGGCATGTCCGTTCAATTCGGATGGTTCCCCAGCTTCCGGTACGACACCAAACGGCAATGGGTGCGCCAATCGCCAAAGTGTTTCCCACTCCAGCGACGATCACGAGCAGGTGCAGACTGCCCGCATCGACTACAACATCAACACCAACAACACGGCATGGTTCCGCTTTCAGGCCGACACTGGATTGCAGGCGGCATGGACAGACCCGATCAATCCGTTGTTCAACGCCATTTCTCCGCAGCCGCTTTACTCCTTCGCTGCGGGAAATACGCACGTCTTCTCGCAGAATCTCGTCAACTACTTCAACCCAGCATTCTCGTGGTATTCGAGCTTGTTTGCGCCGATCAACTTTCAGAAAACGTTATCGGCATTCCCACTCGTGCTGCAAGGCACCGGGACAAACGCCCCATTCACGACCATCGGCGGTCTCGACAACACTTGGCTTCAGGGACGACGAGCTTCGAGGTTCTTTATCAATGACAATCTCGCGTGGAGTCACGGGTCGCACGAAATCAGGATCGGCACCAATGTCCGAATCTTTCGATTGAACGACTACGACTTCGGCGAAGGTACTGTCCCGCTCGTGACCTACACCGACCTGCCGCAGTTCATCTACGGTGTGGCATCAACGGCTACAAAGACCTTTCCGGTGAATCCGAACGAGCCATTCAATTTCGCGAACGTGGACTTCTATGCACAGGACACATGGAAGATCACAAAGAAGCTGACGTGGACAGTCGGAATCCGTGATACTTTCAACTCAAATCCGCTCAATCCACATGACGAAGTGGCACGCCTTCGGGGATCGTTCTATTCGATTCCGCATGATGTGAATCAGCCGCTCAGCGATGCGATTCAGACGAACGTCGGTAACTTGTTCTCATCTACACCGCTGGCAATCTTGCAGCCGAGGACGGCGATTGCATGGCAGGTCAAGCCGAAAACCGTGCTCAGGAGTGGATTCGGTCTTTTCAGCGATATTCTGCCGGGAACAATTGCCGACCTCATCGGAATGAACCCGCCTTACGTGCAGACATTCGAAGGCGGTCTTCTCGGCACAGTGGGCGGAACAGCAATCGCCCCGGGGGTGCCGAACAGCGCAGTAGATGCGACCGTCGCCGCCAATCAAAGATTCAGTTCCGGGTTCGCGCAGGGACAGCTTTCCTGCGCGTCCCGGCTTGCGAACCCGGCTTCATGCCTGCCTCCTGTCGCGATCACTGCCGTGCCAAGCGGCGAACTCCACGCGCCCCACTTCATGCAGTGGAGCTTCGGCATTGAGCGCCAAATCGGAACGACTGCGAGCGTTCGGGCGCAGTACGTTGGCACTCGGGCCGTAAATCAGCCTTACACCACGCAAGTCAACGGTTACCAGACTGTGTGCCAAGGATGCTTTGCGCCCTTCCCCTACGTGCAGCCTAGCCTTCCTCCAGAGCCTCCCAATTGTCCCGCTAACGGCCTTCCAGATTGTCGTTTCGGTGCCGTCACGCAATTCTCCACTGGAGCCAACAGCCACTACAACGGGCTTCAGTTGACGGCAGCCAAGCGCTTGAGCCACGGTTTACAGGGACAAGTCAACTATACCTGGAGCCACTGCCTGGATACAGTCTCAAACGGCGGATTCCTCCAGTTTTCGGCTGGAGGGATTCTCTCGCCTTTGCCGGGTGAACTCGCCCGCGACTACGGCTCTTGCGATTACGACATCCGGCGCAATCTCACCGGACAATACGTGTACACGCTTCCGCTGAACGCGCGAAACCGCTTTCTCGGATATGGGCTGAATGGCTGGCAATTGTCGGGCACAGCGTTCTGGCACAGCGGAGTTCCGTTCTCAGTTCTGAGCACTCCCTATTCGGCATGCGTGAGCGAACCCAGCGGTCAGTGCGTTCAGAAAGGAATCGTTCAGGGGGCTGGTCCGCAGTTCGCAAGTCTCGTGCCAGGCGTTGATCCATACTGCCGTTACTGCAATCTCCCCAGCACGCCGGAAGGCACGGTTCAGTGGCTCAATCCAGATGCTTTCGCTTCCGCAGTTGATCCGAGCACGGGCGATTGCAACGGGATCACTAAGCCGCGGAACGATAATCCTCAGAATTGCCAATTCGGAAATCTCGCCCGCAACGCCCTGCGCGGCCCAGACTTCTTGTGGAACGACTTCTATCTAACAAAGTGGTTCCCTGTATCCGAGCACATGAAGCTGCGCTTCGACGGGCAATTCTTCAACGTCCTCAATCATCCGAACTTCGCACTTCCGAGCATGGTACTGGCTGGTATCCCCGGCAAACCCTCCACGCAGACTGGATTCGGTGCACTGACCTATACCACTTCACCTCCCACTGGCTTGCTGGGAGTAGGTTTGGGCGGCGACAGCAGCCCACGTATGATCGCGTTTCAATTACGGCTCGAATTCTAGTGGGACATGCCTCGCGCGAGGTCGAAGCTTCGTAAATGCGCTAGTATTTAAATTTGGTCGCGGTACTGCTCCAAAAGGATACGTACCAATTGACTGCGGGTACGAACTCCCGTTTTCGAAAAGAGCTGTTGAAGAGTGGATTTTACCGAGCCCTCTGAGACTCCTATCCGCGCAGCAATTTCCTTGTTCGCAAGTCCGTCGAACACAAAAGAAAGCACTTCTCGCTCGCGCTCCGTAAGTTGTCGAGGTTCGGCAGCTTTAGATTTGGCAACTTCGGGCGTCAGAGCTGTCCGCAACTGCTCCTCATCCAGCCAAATCTTTCCAGCCATTACGTCACGGATTCCCTGTGCCAACAAAGGTGCCGAATCGTGCTTGTGAAAGACTCCGGAAACGCCGGAATGAATCAACTCCGATACAACCACCGGGGCGACACCTGCTGTCACAATGAGAATCTTTCCATTGAAGCCTTGTTTCCTTGCCAGTTGGAGAAATTCTCGTCCGTCGTGCTCGCCAAGATCGAAGTCGAGGAGCACCAGGTCAACTGGCTTTTGGCGAAGAACCTGTAGAGCTTCCACGATCGTTCCACAGTGGGCAACAACTTCGAAACCCGGTTCAGCGCTGAGCAGCCGACTTACGCTTTCCCGAAACAAGGCGTGATCGTCCAGCAATAAGATTCGAGCCGTCTGTTCCTCGGTTCTAGGCATTTACGGCTTCCTCCGCAGCGACGTGCATGGGCAGGACCACCGCAAAACAGGAACCTTCCAATCTTGGTTCATAAATAAGATCACCGCCAAAGCTGCGCATAATCGCTCGCGAAATGTAGAGACCGATACCACTCGATTCGGCGCCCCGCTGAAATGGACGAAACAGGTTTTCAGGCGACGTGACGCCAGTACCCGTGTCTTCGAAGCGAATGATAACCTTGCCGTTCTCCTGTCGTGCAGCGATGCGTAGCAGTTTTGCGGGGGTGGACATCATCGCCCGTTGACTGTTCTTAGCCAAATTCAAGAAAACCTGAATCAGCCCGTACCGGTCTGCCCAAACCAAAGGCAGTTCTTCCTGAATGACCCACTCCACCCTGATTTCCGACTCGTGATAGGTGGTTTCGATCAGAATTCGGAACTCTTCGAGAACCGAAGTGAGTTCGACCACCTCTCCGTTCTGCACCGATGTTGACCCCAGCTCCAATGCGGAGGTACGCTCCAGGCTTTGAATCAATGCGCCTAGTGCCCGGAAGTCTTCGTTTGTCTGAAGTTCTCTGATTCGCGACAAATTCTTGTGAACCACAAGCACGGCACCACTCAAGTTCCGAATTTCATGAGCCACGGTACTCATCAGAATTCTAGAGTTCTTTAACAAATGGTCCAAGCTGAGGTCTTCGCGGTTGCGGAGGTCCTCCGAGAGGTCCACAATGATTGCTGCTAAACGCGGGCCAGACAGGGTCTTGTAAGTGGAGAACCACACTCCGGCCAGAAAAACCTCTCCATCAGTCCTTTGCCCTGTGCATTGCAAGGTGGTTCGAAAGAAGCGCGAGGATTGGGTCCTGAGCACACTTTCGAGAGCTGGAAGGTACATCTTGATTGCTTGCCCTTGTAGAGGAGCCGCATGGGGAGCGAGCAGCTGTTGGGCAGCCTCATTTGCGAGCAGAATCGTACCGTCCGAGTCTATCGTTACAATGGCCGCGGGACTACTCTCGATCAGCGAACGCAGCTGCAGCTCGGCGTCCTCCAATTCCTCCGAGTGCCTGAGAACAATTCGCCGGTTGCGGATCATTTCAGAAATAAAGAGCCCGGTTCCGACAAATCCAACCGAACTGAACACCAGGCGAATCACTGCTTCATTTTCGGGTAAATTGCTGAACGCCTCCTGCAATATCGCGCAAAGCAGAGCAACTCCAACAATCCAAGTTCGAGACAGAAATCCCCCCAAAATGATTATGGGAAACAGATACAAGAAGCCCAAGGAAATGTAGTGCGTTGCCCACCAGTCGATCACTGCGATGCCGGCAATCAGAAGACCCGCCAAAACGAGCATTCTGTTGCGGTTGGCGGGCGCGTAGATCGATAACAGATCCATGATCTCCTCAATGCTTCTCTCAACGCGCTATTTTCCCACGAAACAGTTCTCGTGCCGACTATCCAAAAGATAGGCTCGCGACAGTTCCAAAAGATATGGCGCACCCATCGAAAGATACGGCGTGCGTTTCTACCCGCGGACTTACACTTTCAGCAAACGTGGAACTGCTGAACGACTAAGAGAACGACTAAGAGAAAGAGCGCCCCATACCGCAATCGCAAACGTCGCCACCCAGCGGCAAAGATTGAATTCCGAGACTGCGGAAGGTCGGGAGCACTGGTGTGAACTATGAGGCGTGGAATCGGTACGTGTTGGTGGCGATAGGACTGTTTGGTCTGCTCCTGAATTGCGGCCTGCTGTACGCCGGTTTCATCGAGTTTAAGGCACGGATATCAAAGAAGAGTGGCAATGGAAAGCGTTCCCGGAGTCGGGTTATAGCTCGTAAATTGCGGAACTCGAAGGCTTCGGTGATTAAGCGGTAAGAGAGTATCTCATGAAGGACTCAGCACTCATCGACAAGAAAACAGTTTTTGGAATTCACACGGTCGCGATAGTCACCATCGCCGCAGCAATTTTCCTAACCGGCTGTAGTCACTCTGCGAGCGCGAAGGCACCGGCTGTGAGCGATCCGGCAACGAATTCCTCGCAGTCCGCTCCGACTGTCGAGCTATCGCCCAGCCAGCTGAACTCGATCAAGATCGAACCCGTCGGGAACTATGCGTTCCCCGTGGAGAAGGAAGCCGTTGGCAATATTGATTATGACGAGGACCTCTCAGTCCAGGTTTTTCCAGCTTATCAGGGGACGATCATAAGGACGTTCGTGGAACTCGGAGCGGAAGTCCAGAAGGGCCAACCCCTCTATACGATTAAAAGCCCGGACCTCATCCAGGCTGAGTCGAACCTGATTGGCGCCGCAGCCACCTTTGAACTGACCACCAAAGAACTAGCACGTGCCAAGGACCTCTACACCACGAGCGTCGGAGTCCCGCAGCGGGAGCTAGAGCAGGCGATTTCTGATCAACAGACGGCCGATGGTGCACTGAAAGCCGCACGTGACGCAGTTCTCGTCTTTGGCAAGACCGATGCTGAAATCGACCAGATGATCACCTCGCGCAAGGTTGATCCCGCTCTGGTCGTGCGCAGCCCAATCACGGGCAAGATCACCTACAAAAATGCGCAGCCGGGATTTTTCGTGCAGCCGGGAAATCCGCCGGCGCCTTATTCCGTCGCCGATGTGCACCTCAAGTGGATGCTGGCGAATGTGCCAGAAAGCGAGAGCGGATTCTTTCATCTCGGTCAACCCGTGGCGGTTAAGACGTTGGCTTATGACGGGCGAGTTTTCAAAGGCAAG
>JASHPL010000486.1 GCA_030038125.1 Candidatus Sulfotelmatobacter sp. | reverse complement strand
TTGCCATTTGCTACTGGCCTTTCTCAGTTCGTATGTTGCTTTCCTGCGGAACGCTTGCCCATGGGGGACTGGCTGTCCTCGCGCACTTGATCGAGGTGCGCGCGCATCGCCTCGCGGGCCGAATCCGCATCGCGCCGCTCAACTGCGCTCAGAATGCGCTTGTGATAGGTCTGTCCTCGCTCCGGACCGCCGGGGACGTTGAATATGCGCAGGCGTTGCTCGCGTAGAAGTCCAACGATGGAATCGAGCAGCGAGAGAATTAGCGGGTTGGCCGCGCCTTCCGCCAACGCTAGATGAAAATCAAGATCGGCCTCGATATAAGCGTCAGGATCCTCGCCCGAACGGTCCATCACCGAGACGGCTTCCCGCATCGTGGCCAATTCCGGTTCCTGAATGCGGCTCGCAGCCAGAGCCGCAATCGACGGCTCTAGAATGGCGCGTACCTCAGCGAGATGATTTGAGCCCTCCTGCTGCCCGATTTTTACCATCAGGTCGAGCGACTGGCGCACCGCCTGCGTGGTGCCGTCAGTGATGAATGTGCCGCGGCCGGAAAAAGCCTCGACCAATCCTTTTTCTCGGAGCGCTTTCACAGCTTCACGCACAGCGGTTCGACTGACACCGAAGCGTTGTGCCAGTTCGCGTTCCGGAGGCAATTGATCGCCCGGCTTGAGAGTACCGCTGACGATGGATTCTTCGATCTGCTGGACAATCTGTTCGTAAAGGCGCGAGGTACGAACTAGCTTGTACACAACTCCGTCCCCCAAACGGTGTACCGACGATCGGAGCGCGGCCCGAGCGATGGTCTGGTTACTATACCGCATATCCAGAAGGGGTGAGGAGGTTTGTTGCAGAGATCGCATGTGCCAATTGGTACTGCGGTATGACCGGTATGACCATATCTTTGATACGGTCGAAAAGTCAAGCCGAAATGCCCCCTATCTGCCCGCAGAGAAAGCGGTATCGGGTTTCGAACTTCCCTCTGGGTCTTTCTCCAAGGTATCCTCGGTGAAATTGTCCGGTGGGGAATTCGCTTGACAGCGTTTGTCCGATAGTGGTATGGCTGTCGGACCAGCAAGGAGGGTTCTATGTCATGCCACGGGATTTTCGCTTTCCCGCGTCACGAAGGCGAGCAGAATGCTGCGGTTTCGTCCCTGCTTCCGCTTCTCACACTCCTTGTTTACGTCATCGTTACGCTTCCGGCATGGGCGCAGTCGACCACCGGACGAATCCTCGGCACCGTTAGCGACCAGAGTGGCGCATCGATAGCGGGGGCGCAAGTGGTGGTTACCGACACGCAGCGCGGCACGGCACGCACGCTGACCACGGATCAATCTGGTTCCTATGTGGCTGCGGATTTGCAGCCCGGCATATACAGAATCCATGTCGAAGCCAAGGGTTTCAAGACCACAGAACGGCCTAGCGTGCCGGTGGAAGTTGCCAGCGACGTGCGAGCGGATTTCAGTTTGCAACCCGGCCAGGTTTCGGAAGCGCTCACGATCACTGAAGAGATTCCTCTGCTCAACACAACTTCGGCAACGCTGGGTGGCACGCTCAGCAATCAGGAAATCAACGATCTGCCGCTCAGCGGACGCAATTACGAAAACCTCCTGCAACTGCGTCCCGGGGTGATGCGCTATCCGGGCGGCGGGTTTTCCACCACCAGTTCGAACGGCCTGCGCGCCGAAGACAACGCCTACTTCATCGAAGGACTCTTCAACAGCGAACCATACTCCGGACAGGCGATCGTGAATGGAGCAGGAATCGCCGGAGATTCCGCGACCATCCTGCCCATTGATGCGATTCAGGAATTCAACATTCAGCAGAATCCTTCGGCCGAGTACGGCTGGAAGCCGGGAGCGGTAGTGAATGTTGGCTTAAAGAGTGGCACGAACAGTTTGCACGGTACCGCGTTTGGTTTCGGGAGAGATGGTGTGATGGATGCCCGAAACTATTTCAACGATGCTCCCAATCCGAAACTCACGCGCACCCTCGAGCAATTCGGCGGCAGCCTTGGCGGTCCAATCGTCAGAGACAAAGCATTTTTCTTCGGTGCCTACGAAGGGCAGCGCTACAACGTTGGCAATTCCTACGGCGGAGTCACCAGCCCGTCGATGCAACATATGGCGTCGAATGGAACCTGTCCGTTCGGTTTTGCGGGCGATTGTGTAAACAGCATTCCGGATGCGATCGCAGATCTTCTGCAGCCTGGCGCCACTGCTGCAGGGGCGATCGTCAGCCCTGCGAGCTTGTTGATCTCGGGCTGCAGCCTCTCCGGAGGTTCAGTCGCGTGTAACGGCACGGGCTTTCCTCTGAACAATCAAACCGATATCGGGACGGGTTTGACCGCGACTCAGGCCATCGGTATTCCAAACGGATTCAATAACAACGTCCACGTCGATAATGGGCTTGGAAGAATCGACTATACGATCAATGATCGCCACAGTATTAACGGAACCTATTTCTTCGGCAACAACTCGGGAACCGTCGAAGACTTCCCCGAACTCCAACAGCGTTGGCTCTCTGATATTCATACGCGAGCGCAGGTCGCGGGTGGGAGCTGGGTTTGGACGCCCAGCGGGCACTGGGTCAACGAAGCGCGTGTCGGCTACAACCGCTTGTATCAGCCGACTCTGCCGGGCGACATCAACACACTGGCGTCAACGTTTGGCCTGGATACCGGAGTGAGTGGTCCATTCACCGGAGGCTTGCCGCGTATCGGCTTCGGCGGATACTTTACCGGACTTGGCGGATTCAAGTGGCCGAAATTCCAAGGCCCCGATTCCATCACGCAGTTCATCGATCACATCTCCTACACGGCCGGCCGGCACGCACTGAAATTCGGCGCCGAACTTCACTACGACCGCGTCAACAATGCTGCTTATGGCAATGCGCGCGGCAGCGTCAATTTTCTGGGAGGCGTGGTGAGTCCCGGCCCTCCACCAGCAACGGCCCCTCCCGCTTCCAGCCCATTGGAAGACTTTTTTGCCGGGGCCCCTCTAAAGTCGACGGTAGAAGTTGGCAATCCCACACTGCAACTGCACAACTGGGCATACGCGGTGTTTTTCCAGGATGACTGGCGCGTAACCAGAAATTTCACACTCAATTTCGGCATTCGCTACGAATACAGCAGTGTTCCGCAGGAAGCCCACAATTTGCTGGGGAATTTCGATCCCAACCTGGGCATGGTGCAGGTCGGACACCAGATCAGCAGCCTCTACAATCCCGATTACAGCAACGTCGGTCCTCGTGCCGGATTTGCCTGGGACATTTTCGGAACCGGTCGAACCGTGCTGCGCGGCGGTGGCGGATTGTTGTATGAAACCGTCAACTGGCAATCGTTCATCGCGTTCAATAACGCCTTTGGCCCAGGCAGCGTTCCAACTGGAGCTCCGATTGATGCCGCAGGGGACACGTCCGGCGGCACGATCACCACAGGAAACGTAACGGTAAAGAACATCGCAAATTATCCAAAAACTTGGGATGCCACGAATGGGCCGCTCTATGGCGGCAGCCAGGTCAATTGTTTTCTGAGCGCATGTCCGATCATGACCGTCGATCGGAATCTCACCACCCCTTACGTCGCGACCTGGACGGTGAATGTGCAGCACGCATTCACGCCGAACCTGTCGATGGAGGCGGCATACGTGGGAAATCGTGGCTCGAATCTTACGGGGATTCGCGACATCAACCAGCCGCCGGTGGGATCCGGATGGGGCACCGGCCCAAATGGCGAGCTCACTTTGTGCTTAGCCAGTGCTCCTGCTTACAACAACTGCGTCGTGAACAACAACGGCGGCGAGCAGACCAACGAGCCTTTCTTTTCCAAGTTCCCCTATCTCAGCAATATCTTCCAGATGGGAAATGTGTATCGCTCCAACTACGAGGGTCTGCAACTCACCTTGAACGCCCGTAATTATCACGGCCTGAGCATGGTCGCTGGCTACACCTACTCGCACGCTCTTGATGACGTTGCCGCCAACTGGGACTTTGGTTATGGCTCCGGTTTGCCGCAAGACGCTCATAATCTCGCGGCCGAATATGCGAACAGCGATTTTGACATTCGCAATCGCTTGACCATCTCGCTCACCTATGACATTCCCGGGCGCAAGGGGTATGGGCAGATGCTGGAAGGCTGGGAGATCAATTCGATCACGACATTACAGAGTCCCCAGTTCTGGGGCCCGATGGATGAAGGAACGGACGCGGCGGGCATCGGTCCGCTGCCCGTCAGCCCGCCCGCCAATACTCCGATTCGCTGGAGTTTCTACCGAGCCGGCACGGCGACTCTTGGAAATCCCTCGGATTTTAAGTCTGGTCAAGGAATTCAGATTCCTTTTTATCGCGTAGGAAACCCCAGCATGCCCTCAGGCTGCGCGGCTTCTGCTTTGGCTGAAGACGGTGGCACCCCCGGCGCGGAAACAGCAGCTTTGAATCTGTTCGGCTGCTACGCGCAGGGCAATTCTGTGATGATGGCCCCTCCGCTGGGCCAGTTCGGCAATATGAGCCGCAACATGTTTCCCGATACCGGTTTCAAGAATTTCGATTTTTCCTTGGCCAAGAACTTTCATTTGGGGGAACGGTATCGTCTTCAGTTCCGAGGCGAGTTCTTCAACATTTTGAACCATCCGAATTTTGCCAATCCGTATGGCGGGCAGAATGGTTTCGGCCTGAACGATCCTTCAGCCGCGTCGTTTGGCTGCGGATGCGCAACTCCCGATATTGCCGCTGCCAATCCGGCGGTTGGGTCGGGAGGGCCGCGATCGATTCAACTTGCCGCGAAGTTCGTTTTCTAAGTTCGACTCAATAGGAATCGTCCGGGCCGGACTGTTCGTGTCCGGCTTTTTTTATGGCACACCAAAATTCAACTGGTCCGACGAATACAAAATCAGGTCATTATGAAAACCCAATTCTTTTGCGCGACAATAGTGGCAGTTTTGCTGATGGGATCTTTCATGGCTAGCGCCCAGCAACGCCCCGAGCGCACCATCGAGGAGATCAAGATGGAGGCAATTCATCGCGCCGAAGTCGGCCAGTATCCCTTGATCGGGCTCGATCCGGCTGACGTGAAAGAGGCGTTCCAGAGCATTCATACTACTGACAAAGACGAATGGGCCGCGGCGTTCATGCACGTTGCCGATCGCTACTTTGACGAGGCGAAGTCGCTAGAAAAAAGCGACCCGGCCAAAGCCAACGCCGACTACATTCGAGCGTGGCGTCTTTATTCTTTTGGGCGCTGGCCAATTCCCGCCTCGCCAGGCAAGCAACGCTCCTATGAAAAAGCCATTGAAGCGTTCCTTGATCACGCCAAGTTCTACGATCCGCCTCTCGAAGTTGTGCGCATTCCGTTTGACGGTAAGGAAATCATCGGCTATCTTCGCTTGCCAAAGAACGCGAAAGCCCCGGTGCCACTGGTGATCGCAGTCAACGGACTCGATAGCCGCAAAGAGGACCTGACGGAGAGTTTCGCAGCGATTCTTCCCTTCGGCATCGGATTCCTTGCCGTCGATGGCCCAGGCACTGGGCAAGCTCCGATCAAAGTTAACGAAACTTCCGAACGCATGCTCTCGAAGGTCCTTGATTACGCGCAGTCTCGCCCGGAAATCGACAAGGACCGCATCGCCATCCACGGCGTGAGTTGGGGCGCATACTGGGCAACGAAAATGGCCATCGTTGAGCGCGCGCGACTGCGGGGCGCGAGCGCCCAGTCGCCGCCTATCGATGAGTTTTTTCACAAAGACTTTTTGATGAACTCCCTGTTGGGCAACCGCGAATATCTTTTCGATCAGGTGCCAGCCTTGATGAACATTCTCGATGACGTTCACACACTCGACGAATTGGCCGCGTATCTACCCAAATTGTCGCTCGTGCAAGAGGGATTACTCGGCAAACCGATGGCGCCCATGCTCGTGATCGCGGGTGTGCTCGACACACAAGTACCAATTTCCGACGACTTTCTGCTGCTCAGCAAAGGTGACGTGCCGAAAACTGCATGGATCAATCCTCGGGGTGGTCACCTGGGCCGGCAGGTCGGAGTTTGGCCCGACCCAAGGATCTTCAAAGAAGTCATCATCCCATGGCTGGTGAAAACTCTTCAGGGTCCGGCCAATTAGCAGGTTTCCGAAAGTGCCGTGACCCGGGGTAGGTTGGGAGGGCGGGCATCTACAGGTTGCTGAAAAAAGTCCAATCGGCGCGGATATCGAGAAGGCCACGCCTTTGACGACTCGGAATGAACTGCCGAGGGTACCGCTAGATTACACATTGGCTTGCAGCGGGTGGGCATATGCAAGTGCGGCTGTCTTCAGTCTGAATCTCGTCCGCTCTCACACCCGCTATAATATTCGTTTGCGCACGTGTCCCTGCCGCATTAGCCGTGGGACTCATGGAAGGAAGTCATGCCGACTGACATTGTTATGCCCCAGATGGGCGAGTCCATCGTTGAGGGCACTATTACGAAATGGTTGAAGAAGCCCGGCGACAAGGTTCAGCGCGACGAACCGCTGTTCGAGATCTCGACCGATAAAGTCGACGCCGAAATTCCCTCTCCCGCGTCTGGCGTTCTGCAGGAAATTAAAGTCGGGGAAGGAGCGACAGTTGGCGTAAACACCGTGGTCGGAACAATTGCCAGCGATGGGGAAACTGCCCCCCGGCCCTCCGCTGCTCCAGCAAAAGCCGCACCTGTCGCGGAAACGAGCGCCATCGCCGCGCCTCCCGCTGCCCGGCAGCCAGCCTCGCCTCCGCCCGATATCCCCGTTCCAGTCGCCGCTCAAGAAGAAGGCGAGGAAGCCCGTTCTTCTCCCCTGGTACGCAAGATTGCTCGCGAGCATGGGATCAGCCTCTCGCAAGTTTCCGGTACCGGCCTCGGCGGCCGCATCACCAAGCAAGACATCATGCAGTTCATCGAAAATCAAGAATCTGCTCGTGTAGGAACGGGCATAGCAACCCCTGCGCCGGCCGAGTCGCCCGCACCTGCCCCTCGCCCCGCTCCCGCTGCTTATCCCGGCGATCTCGTTCCCATGACGAACATGCGCAAGTTGATCGCCAAGCACATGATCGAGTCGCGCCGCACCAGTGCTCATGTCCACTGCATGTACGAAGTGGACTTGACCCGTGTCGTCAATCTGCGCAATCAGCACAAAGCCGGATTCGAGCAGCGCCACGGCGTCCGCCTGACCTTCATGCCTTTCTTCGTGCGCGCTGCGATCATGGCCGTTCAGCAATGGCCAATCGTCAATGCAAACATCGAAGGCGAGAACATCCGTTACCACCGCCAGATCAATGTCGGAATCGCCGTCGCGCTCGACTGGGGACTTATTGTTCCCGTCCTCAAGAATGCCGACGACCTCAATTTCCTCGGCCTGCAGCGCGGCATCACAGATCTCGGCGAGCGTGCCCGCCACAAAAAGCTTAAGCCCGAGGATGTCGAAGGCTCGACTTTTACAGTAACCAACCCCGGTCAATTTGGCGCCGTGTTTGGTCTGCCCATCATCAACCAGCCGAATTCCGTGATCATGGGCGTCGGCGGCATTATGAAGATGCCGCTGGTCATCACCGACAAAGACGGCAACGATTCGATTGCGATTCGCTCCGTCGTTCACCTCACGCTCGGCTACGATCACCGCCTCGTCGACGGTGCCGTCGCCGATCAGTTCATGGCGCAGGTGAAAAAGAATCTCGAAACCTGGAGCGAAGAAATCGGCTAAGAGTCCTGCTCGATTCTTTTACTCGAGGCGCGATAGTGGGCTCTCGAACTGATGGGCTGCAAAAGAAGATTCTGGGTACCGCACCCTGGTAGCGCTCTCGCGACAGGGTGGCGATTTTGATCTTGCGATTCTGCGATGTGATCAACCTTTCCCGCGGTTTTCGGGGGGTGGAATTTTCACAGCACTTTCACTGTTTCGAAGCGACGGCGATCTGCCCTTTCTCCTTCGCCCAGGCTGACGCATTCATGCATTCCACCACGCCGTCGATAATACGAGACACGCCGTCTCGAAAGTGTTCCGGATCAACGATCTCCCTCTGTGTGACCGCATCCGACATTTGCAGCGCATTTTCCAGGAAAGACATCGCAGCGTCTTTCTTCTCGACTCCCGATTTGCTGGCAAACATCGTTTCGATCGCACTCACTAGCGTAGGAATAAAAGAAATCCCCCGTAACAACAAATTCAAAAAATTCATTTCTTCCTCCGTAACCCGTTGCGCGTCCGTCACTGTCCCAAGCGAGGGTTGTGCTTGGCGCTCGCGAAGCACAACCGCAGTCGACGGACCTTGGGTCTTATTCGAATTGTCCCGCTGTTCTGAATTCGCCTTTAGAACCCCGAAATCGTCCACGCTTCTAAGCTCTTAAACCAGGCTTGCGAGAACGTTGTTCATTGTCGCCAGGTTCGGATCGGCCGAATCTGTATGTGCCACCAATAGCGTCAGGCACGCCTTCAGTTCATAAGCCTTCCCTAAGGCCTCCGCTAGCATGCCGCTCGCGTCGAGCCCGTAGCCGACTGAATCGGCAATCGTGTTCGCCGTCGGAGGTGTTACGCTCTTCAAATTCGTAATGATGGTCGTGCTAGGTGTTGCACTCATGTTTTCTCCTCTGTTGACTGAAATTTGTCGATGAAAATCCGCCGTTCATGCTTGGCCGGAAGCCGGACACTGCGACGCTTCTACCTACACCAGACTGGCCAGGATGTTGTTCAGTGTCGC
>JASHPL010000485.1 GCA_030038125.1 Candidatus Sulfotelmatobacter sp. | reverse complement strand
ACGGTTGGTCTCTATCTTGACTGCCACCAGGCAAGACGTCTTCCCGATCACGGTTCTGGCAGTCAAGATAGAGCCGTTTGAAGGAAGCCGCCCTTGGCGATAGCCACCTATGTCATTTCGATAGAGCTGAGAGCGATAGCAACATTCTGGTTGTGGGTCGATGAGTGGCGGTGAGGGGATAGCAAGCCAGCAAAGAGGACGTATCGGTGTATCTGCGACGCGATGCAGGACGTGTCGTCAGCACGATATCTATGCGTGCGAGGCAGGGATTTCCTGTTCATGCCAATGGGCGTGGAGCCTCGGTGTAGGAGATAGCGGTTCATGCGGCGTACCTGACCATCTGCGGCGGAGCGCGAAGTAGAAGCTGTGCCGGGGAGATGCGTTCAACCATGCGCATGGCCCCGCCACATTTGGGGCAGTGCCACAGCGGGCCAGATCGGCTCGTGGGTCGCGTTGCAATTGCGGGTGTGTTCTCGGTTGAGACGGAGAGCAATTGGCGGCAGAGGGGTAGCAGACGGGCACGGCGTCGATTGGCGAGGAAGCCGAAGTTGCGGATGCGGACGAAGCCGCGGGGGAGCAGGTGCAGCAGAAAGCGGCGCAGAAACTCGTCGACAGGCAAAGTCATCAACTTTTTCTTGTTGCCGTGTGCTGAGTCGCGCCAGCGGAAGGTGACTTTGCCATCATCGAGTGCGACGAGTCTGTAGTTGGAGATGGCCACGCGATGGGTGTAGGCGCCGAGATAGCGCAGAGCATGTTCGGGACCTCCGAAAGGGCGCTTGGCGTAGACCACCCAGTCGTGACGGAAGAGGGTCCGCAGCCAGGCACGAAAGGTACGCGGTTCAGCAAGGTGCTGGAGTGTTCCGTGGAAGTGGAGATCGCCGGAATGAAAGGCGGCCTTCAGCCCGGCGGCGAACTTGCCGCGGAAGACACGGCTGAGCACCTTGATGGGCAGGAAAAAACAGTGCGAAGATCTGATCCATCTAGCGTGATCCGGAGCCAGCCCGCCAGCGGCCAGGATGCAATGTACATGCGGGTGGAACAGCAATCGCTGATCCCACGTGTGCAGCACGCTGAAGAAGCCGATCTCCGCGCCGAGGTGGCGAGGGTTACGGGCGACCTCCAGCAGCGTCTCTGCGCTGGCGTAGAACAGTAAGTTGAAGATGACCTTCTTGTTCTGCAAGGCTAGGGGAGCCAGTTCTCGCGGCAAAGTGAATACGGCATGCACATAGCGGGTGGGCAGTAGTTCTGCTTCCCGCGCTCGCAGCCAGCGCAGGCACTTCGCCTCGTAGAATACGTGCCGGGTCAAAACTAATCCACTGACTAACCCTGTGGGCGCACGCAGCTCTGGCCGAATCCTTCCCCCATCCGGAGTCAAGCCACCGCGCGGCCTAAGCCAAACGGAGTAGTCCGTTCGGTAAACTAAACACCCTTAGATTGATTAAGAGCTCCGATCGTTTCCAGGTTGTATCCCGCGCCCAGGGGATCGAAGTGGATGACGTAGCGGTTCGCGGTGGTAATGCCGAGGCTCTAATGTTCGAGATTGCGCAGCGTTTGCGTCATCAGGGCCGCGTACGAGTAGGACTAGAGAAAGAGTCGCCTGGAGCACAATCAGCGTTCTCTGCGTCCCTAACTATTTGTCGGGAATGATGATTAAGCTTCAAGCCAGATTAAGTTTCGACTCTCGGATTGTGTTTTTGAATACGGGGATTTTCGAGGTGAAGACGATGCCCAGCGCTTTGAAGCCTTCCTTGTGATTGTATCCGGCAAAGGCGATACGCTGTCTCTATTCGAGACAAATGAAGCCTCCGTGTAATCTCTGATGTCCCCTCGGATAACCCAACAAAGCACTTACCACCGTGCTCTGCGTTAGCAATTGTTACGCGCTTTCCCGCCGAGAGGAGAAAAGGATGGGACAAGCAAAAGAAATCCCAGGTCTCGAAGACGGTTGCGAGACCTGGGACAGTTCCCTTTCAGGTTCGGATTGGAAACTTAACTTCGTGGTTCAACGTCTGGTCAGTAGTAGAGGGTGGCAGTAGATCCGTAGCCCGGGCCGGCGGCGACATTAAACCCGCACTTCAGGCCGAGTCCTTGATAGATCTCGCCAAACCACGACACGTCAGACATGTAGTTGTAGCTGGGGTAGCCGTCGTAGAGTTGGTTGTTGACAAACTGGGTATAACCGCCGGAGAAAGGCAACTCAGAGCACGTGTTGACGCCGTAGACTTCCAGAACGCCAGCAAGCGCGGTTTGCCACTGGCCACCCGAACTGCTGACGTCGATCCCGGAAACAGCCCCGGTAGACGAGTCATAGGCTATAACGTCCCACGCGAGGGTGTTTCCGGAAAGAATCCCCCCGAGTACGGTGTAACCAACGATTTCGTCGCCGGGATTGACGCTTGCGAGCGGGCTAACGTAGACATAGTTCGGAAAGACCGCCCAGCTGGCGATCGCCCACGAGTATCCGCCACCGGCAGGGCTGGAGCCGTATTGTAAAACCGGCTGAAGAATCCCTTCGCTCGACGGACTCTCAAGGCCGTTGAAAAGATAGATCAACTGACCATTATTTTCGGAAGGTTTGTTGGGCACAGTCCACTCGCCATACATTTCGTCAAGGTTCTGGGTACACGGATCAGCGAGGCACCACGTGGCGCCTTCGACCCATCCGTTGATAACATCCGGCTCCACGCCGATCTTACAAGGTGGGTGCTGGCACGGTAGTGGCGTGTGGCCGAGGTTCCTGAGGGTGGATCGGGTGATGATTGCGTTGTCGGAGCAGGCATTAAAGTGGGCGAATACTTGGCCTTTGAGGCTGACGTCACCTGTGGGGCTGCCGTCTTCACCGACTTCGACTTTGGCGCCGAGCGGAATTTGATGGACGCACTCGGGGCGGATGATTTCGCCGGGGACCTGGACCCAGTCCGGGTGGGCTGCGACGATTTGACCATGTGTCTTCGCTTGTTGCGCGTTCAGGATGCCGCTCGCGAACAGAAACATTGCGGCAATGAACAGGACGCGCTTGTGGATGATTTGAGACGAACTATGGAAATACTTCACGACAATTCTCCTTAGATTCTCTGTGGGGAGGGGCAGAGTGAAATTCGGCCATCGAAAACTTGTTTTCGAAGCCGTCACTTGCAATGGCGTGAAAGCGAGAGAAAAAGGATCAGGCAGGGCGAGAAATTATTCGGAGCATACCGAAGTCGGGCGGAAATCCGGCTCGATTTGGCTCATGCACGGGACGAAAAGAAAAAAGGGACTAGTTCTCGCCCTCGAACAGCCCATCACATCGCGTCTCTGACAATGTCGGCAGTGTCAAGTTCTTTCTGAGCACACACCGGCGATTGCGCCGAGTCTCAGATAAACCGGCGTTTCCTTGCTCTCGCCTCGCGGACGTTCGCTGCTTGACTGTGCCGGAGGTCAGAACTATGCTTTGCGCGCAGAGATTCACTCGTGTGGAGTGAAGGATGAGCTCCGGTTCCTCTTTCGGCGAGGTGCTAGCCAGGTGGAAAAATGGCGATCAGCAAGCTCTCGAAGCCCTCATGCCCGTGGCATACGATGAGCTGCGCAGGGTTGCTCATAACTATCTTCAACGTGAACGTCCTGACCACACGTTGCAGAGCACCGCGTTGGTGCATGAAGCCTACTTGCGACTCGTGGACCAAAAGTCGGTGCAGGTCCAGGACCGCGCTCACTTCTTCGCAGTGGCTGCACGGCTAATGCGCGAAATTCTTGTTGATCACGCTCGCCGCCGCTCTACAAGAAAGCGTGGCCAACAATACAAAATCTCACTCGATGATGCAGTCGAGACACCGCGCAAAGAAGAACTCGACTTGTTGAGACTTGACGACTGCCTGCACGAACTTGGTCGAGTCGATGCACAACAAGCGCGAATTGTGGAGTTACGGTTTTTCGCGGGACTCTCGATCGAGGAGACATCTCAAGTTCTCCAGATTTCACCCGCCAGCGTGAAGCGATATTGGGCCGCAGCGCGAGGATGGCTGTACCGTGAGATGAACCGCCCTAAACAGGTATGAAGCGCGAGCATATGCGATATCCCCAGCCCTGGAATACTGTTAAGAAACGCCCTCAGTTGGTGTAAGTACTCGAGCTACGGGGACTGAATGCTACTTGAAAACGGATCGAGTGCTCACCTCCCACAGGGTTCGTCTATTAGGATCCGGTTCGTGCTGGCAAGCGCAATGGACGGAGGCAAGTAGATTGGAATCTGAAAAGCGAAGCCGAGTCAAGCAACTCGTTCAAGAAGCCATGGAACTTGAGGAAAACGAACGAGACCAGTTTCTTGAACGACGCTGTGCTGGAGACGAAAAGTTGCGTGGGGAAGTCGAATCTTTATTAGCGTTCGAGAAGGATGCTGAGAGCTTTATGGAGAGGTGCATGGGGCGCGTCGCGGCTGAGGCGTCGGCATTGGAGCATCGTACACGTGAACATTTCACAGATTCAGATGATCGCAGCTTGGAAGGTCAAAATATTTCGCATTACCGAGTGTTGTCGCAACTGGGGAGTGGCGGCATGGGCGTGGTTTACGAAGCGCAAGATCTCCGCTTGAGACGACGCGTCGCTCTGAAACTCCTGCCCGAGAATTTGGCAGGAGATGAAAGGGCCGCCCTACGGTTTCAGCGCGAAGCTCGTGCCGCTTCTTCCTTAAACCATCCTGGTATCTGCACGATTTACGAAGTGGAGGAACACAATCATCAACCCGTCATCGTCATGGAGTTACTCGAGGGTAAGAGCCTGAAAGATCGAATAAATGAAGGTCTGACTCCCCCTGATGCACTCCTGGATCTCGGTATTCAAGCGTGCGATGCTTTGGCCGCGGCGCATGCAAAAGGGATCGTACACCGCGACATCAAACCCGGAAACATTTTCATCGTTGGCTCTGGCCGTTTGAAGATTCTTGACTTCGGACTGGCAAAGGCCATCCGGCAGCACCAACCGGATGATGAGACCGCCGACGAATCGCTCACCGGAGAAGGTCTTATCACCGGTACAACCTCGTACATGTCTCCGGAGCAGGTCCGAGGAGAAGAAGTAGACGCTCGCACCGACTTGTTCTCTTTGGGTGTCGTGCTCTACGAAATGGCCACGTGCCAACGGCCATTTAGAGGTAAGAACAGCGCCTTGCTGGTGAATGCCATCCTAAATGCTGAGCCCGTGCCGCCCACCCAATTGAATTCGAAGCTACCGACCGCATTCGACACAGCCATCTTAAGAGCACTTGAGAAAGATCGTAACCTGCGCTATCGGAGTGTGGCTGATCTGCGGCTCGATCTGCAGCGGCTGAAAGAGGAGCAGGAACGAAAGAGGAAACTGGCGCACGTTCAATGGGCTGCTGCGGCTCTTGGAATCATGCTCCTTCTCGCTTTAACCCTGGCCTATATCGCTTGGAACGAAAAGCGGCGCGCAGAGGCCAATCTGCAGCTGGCCAAGACTGCAGTGGATGAGAGTTTGTCGTCGGCAGGCCGACGTCAAGCGCGAGAAGCCGCCGACAGTGCTCAGATGGAGGAATTCCGAAAAGAACTCTTGGAAAAGGCAAAGGATTTCTATGCGAATTACCTCGCGAGGCAAGATCCCGGAAGCGAAGGAATACGCGATGAAACACCGCTGACCCGAACCCGGCTGGCGGACGTGAATCGGTTATTGGGCAAATATCAAGATGCAGTTGATGAATATCAACTGGCTATAAAGGAGCTGGGAAACCTCGTAAAGGCGCGTCCCGATAGCCCCGACTACCGACGGGCGCTAGCTTACGCTCATAACTGGCTGGGCGAGACTCTGAGGATCTGGTTGGAGGGAAAACAGGGGGCCCCACGTTACAGCTACGCAGATGCTGAAAATGAATATAACACCGCTTTGCGCTTGCAACAGGAACTAGTGACTCAGGTTCCGGGGAATCTCGAGTACCAGCAAGAATTCGCCCGTACTTACTACAACCGTGGGATTCTGCATTACGACAGCGAAGACTATGGAGATTCGGAGGCAGACTTTCGTCATGCGATACGGCTGCTCGAAGCTGTACCAGACCAGAAGATAAATGGGGCATCAGAAGGGGGAGAACTTAGTGTACCCCCCTCCCAAGATTTGGCACGCGTCTACAACAACTTAGCCACTCTCCTGAGACAAGAAAAAAAGATAACTGACGCGAGAGAATTCTACGAAGGTGCAATCGGGCTTGCAGAGACTCTCACGAAAGAGAACCCCGGCAATCGAGAATACAAGCTTGAATTAGCGATGTTTTACAACAATTTGGCGGCGCTCTTGTGGGATCAGAACGAGCTCAAATTCGCGAAACAACGAAACCACCAAGCCACTGATCTCATTGAAGAACTCGCCACGCCCGCGCCTCAACTAGAGAGCGAGAGGGCCAAAGCTTTTATGCTTTACGGCTTAATACATCAGTTACAACATCCCGAATTTCACGTGATGTACACGCACCTCGGCGACCTGTATGCAGAAGGGGCTAGGACAAGCCTACAATCAGGTTCTCTGGGAGATGCTCAGGACGCTCTTGAAAGTCTGTCCCGGCTGCTGCCGGAATTGGCCGAACCAGACCGAACCCGCCTCGGCAAGGCTCATGACGATTTGGAACAGGAGCTCCAGTTAGTCAAGAAAGCAGGTCAACGCAAATAGTCCTGCAATTTTTCGGAAGGGCTGACCATGAGGCGAATCATCCTTTTGCTGCTTTTCCGCCTACTCGTCGCGGCTCAGGAGAACGATGTCAGCATTGCCGAGACACAAGAGCCTCCTACAGGAGCACTGAAAACCAGATTTTTTTCGATGGGCTCTAACAATTCGTCGTTTCAACGGGCAATGGGCACGCTGCCCCAGTCCAGGCTAGTTCCTGACGTACAGAAGCAGCAGAAAAACAAACCTACCCAACCGAGCAAGCCTGGAGGCGAACCGAAGCCGAGTATTCCGGGCAGCATGGTCGGATACATCGATAATGCAATCGTTGAATCTCAGTTCCGTATTCGCGCCGATGCGGCATTTCACAACGATGCTCCCGATCGGTCGGAGTTTTTCTATGCGCAGTATGCCGGTCTCAGCCAGAATGCACCGGGACCAAATTCCGTTGTGTCGAATCTCAATTTCCAAGAATTTCACCTGCAGGTGGAATGGGCGTTGACTAAGCGTTTCTCAATCCTTACCGAGGTCCCGGTGCGTTGGATTCAGCCTCAGAGCACGGTTGCTAATGTAAACCCAAATCTCCCCCCACCTTTCCCCAATGTACATGTGGCTGGACTGAGTGACGTTACCGCTGGATTCAAATTGGCCGCGGTTGCATCCTCCAATCAGTACCTAACCTTCCAGTTCAAAGCGTACCTTCCTTCTGGGGATGCTTCTGAAGGCCTCGGCACAAGCCATTACAGCGTCGAGCCTGCACTACTTTATTTCCGGAGACTTTCGGACAGAGTGACGCTGGAAACGGAAATGGGGGACTCGCATCCGATAGGCGGATCCTTTTGTCCGCAACCCTGCGTTGCTGATCTACCTAGCCCACCCGCGGCACCGCCCGTATCTGGAGGATTCGCAGGTGATGTCTTCTTCTACGGCGTGGGACCAAGCTACATCCTGTATCAAGGCGAGCACATACGGATCGCACCGGTAATCGAGTTAGTAGGTTGGCGACTCTTAGGCGGTCTCCAAACGATCTGTATACCGGATATGGGCAACCGCTGCTACGACCAAGAAGGTGGGAATGTGGACGGTACCAACATCGTGAACCTCAAGATGGGAGTGCGTACCTCAATTTGGAAGCACAATTCCTTCTACCTAGGCTTTGGGCAGGCGGTTACGCACTCGGTCTGGTACGAGCACATCGTCCGTGCCGAATATCGCTATTCGTTCTAGCATTCTAGTTGCATGACGAGGAATCCTATGACCCAAAACCCAAAAACTGACACAGGGGAGATTAGAGATTAAGCTGGGGCGGAAGTCCGGAAGAGGAGACGAGGACGATGCCTAAGAGTGGTCACACGGAAGAGCAGATCGTGGCGGTGCTGCGGCAGGTGGAGGCGGGAGCGCGAGTGGACGACGTTTGTCGCAAAATGGGGATCAGCCAGGCGACTTACTATCTCTGGAAACGGAAGTATACCGGGGTAGGGGTGAGCGAGCTGCGTGAGTTACGGCAGTTGCGGGATGAGGTTGGGCGGCTGAAGCGACTGGTGGCGGACCTGAGCTTGGACCGGCAGATCTTGCAGGAGATTGTGTCAAAAAATGTATGATCCGCCGCGTGACTGCAAGCAAAAAATGAGTCGACAAACAGTCTGCGAAAATGTATCCGGCCCACTTGTGGAGCGAAGCTCCTGGCCATGATGAGAATCCGCGCACGTCGGTCCTTCTAAACTGGTACGGTCTTGCGGGACCGCTTTTTTGATCAGGCTTGCGACGTGCAGTTCGACTGTTCTGTCATCCTCGTTTCTGCCTAGCAGACTCGGTGGGAACGGTTATGGATAAACTCAAGTTTCAGATGGAGCCGATCGGTACGGGTAGCGGACGATAGATCCTACCTTTGGCGAGGACAGCCCATGCAATCCGGGCAAGTTTGTTTGCGAGCGCGACGACAAAGACGTTGTGGTGTGCCCGAGATTCCAGTTGATTCATCCAGGTGCCGAGGGCATGTTCGTCTCGGTTCAAGTGCATGGCGACCGAGCGGGCGCCGTGGATAAAGAGGCGACGAAGATACGGATTGCCACGCTTGCTGATACCCAACAACTTGGCCTTGCCGCCGGTAGAGAACTGTCTCGGAACCAGGCCCAGCCAAGCCGCGAACTCGCGTCCTTTTCGGAAGG
>JASHPL010000484.1 GCA_030038125.1 Candidatus Sulfotelmatobacter sp. | reverse complement strand
TTTCGGCACAACCAATCCAGTCTGTTTGGCCATTCTTAACTGTAAATACATCTAGAGTTATTCTTATGGAACAGCAGCAATACAGTCCACCTCGATGTCGAAGCCGCCATACCAAGCAGGAACATTGATAAAGATTCGAGCAGGAGGATTCTCCGGGAAGTAACGCCTGTAGACCTCGTTAACAGCAGGAAACATATCTACTGACGTCACGTAGACATTTAGTTTCAGGATGTTATCCAAGGACGAACCCGCCGTCTCGACACATAGCTTAAGCTGGTCTAGAACGATCTCGGTCTGGCGCTCAATAGGCCCTCGGAAAATCTCCCCGCTTTTCGGATCGAACGGCGGAGCGCCTGAGACGTAAATAGTGTCGCCGTGTTTAGTCACCATCGAAGCGGGCGCCTTGTACTTTTCGAGATAGGTCACCAGTGGCTCGACCCGAATGATTTCTCGTTTCATAGATTTCCTCCGATTGCCGGTGCGACTCCGAGCAACCACGCTACACCGCTCGCAGAAGCTCTTCAAGCCAACGGTTTGCGCGTCTGTTCATAGCGGCTCCGGCGCATGGTAGCGTCGCGGCGAACGGGGGTCAAATTAGGGAAGGAACCCCTTTGGCAGCCAAGCTGGCAAACTCAAGAAACATTCTCAGTCAGAAAATTCTTACCCACAAATTTACCCACAGCTGAGGTTCCTACAGTCCCTTTCAGCGACTTGGCAGCCCCCGCGAGAATGTAAGTCGCTGATAAGACGTGTATGCCTAGACTGTCACAGAGGCCGCGGGTTCGAGTCCCGTCGTCCCCGCTATTCCGAAACCCAGCGAGTACGGGTCCGGCTTCTTCGTCCACGAAAAACAACCCGCCGCATCGGGGCGGGAACTACGAACTCAAGGGAAGAGGTTTGTTTGTGTGAAAGTACTTTTTATAGGCAGCGATCCAATCGGTAGCGATGTCGTGCTGCGCCGTGGCTAGATCGACTTGTCCATGGCAAACCATTTCGTGGAGGCGTTCTTCCAGAGCGTCCTTCACGTGCGCATTCCAAACACGGGCTCGATAAGGTTCTGGCCAGAGATTGCGGAGGTCCTCGGTTCCTCCCAACCGAGGAGCAATCAGGTAATCGATCTCGTAATCCTCCGGGCGGGCGTCGGCGATCCCATATTCCTGAAAAACCCTCTGCCGCAAAGAAACGGAAACATCTGCCACCACTTCTTCTCGCGGCGCCGAGCAAACCTCGTTCACCGTGACTTGACGGGTTGCACCGGGAGTTAGACCGCGATTGGGAGCTGCTTCTGCGTCGTAGAAAACGGAAGCAGATTGCAACTCCTCTTCTGGGGCATGCCACAACCAGAGAATCCCAATTGCTGCAACAAGCAAGGACAGGCAGACGAGCGCCACGGGTCGTGAACTGAAGCCGAATTGAAAGATTTGTTTCCACCACTCCCTAGGAGATTCAGAAGCCAGTGCGGCCAAACGTGTCCGAAGTAGGGCACGCGGGCCGGCAATCGGAGGAAGTTGCGCGTCAAAGTCGGCATGATAAGCGCGCACAAAACTTGTGATGGCGCCCTGGACCTCTTCCATTCGGGCGCGGCAATCCCAACAAGCTTCGAGATGAGCGTCCACTTCGGCGGCTTGTTGCGAGGAAAGCTCGCCATCGGCAGAGCGAACGAGGTCGTCGTCCGAAATGTGTCGCATCAACAAGTTGGGATTCTTATGCAGCATAGCTCACCTCCCATCCGCACGAGCCAGGCGTGAGAGGGATCGTGTTAGAGAAATCGATACCGAGCCTAAAGACATGCCGAGTACCGTTGCGATTTCCCGATAGCGCAGGCCTTCAGCGCGTAGACCCAGACAAAGTTGATCAATCTCCGGGAGAGCCTCAACCACGGCCAGCAAGTGACCACGCCTCTGTGCCGCGGATGCTTGCTCTTCGGGACCGGGGGCTGGGTCTGCATGTTTTTCGGCCACGCTTGCATCTTCCGCTGTCCGTTGGATGGATATCTGATTCGCCAGCCGTTGCTTCAGGGCGAGATTGTGGGTGACGCGAAAGAGCCAACCTCGGAGATTCCTGCGAGAACGATCCAGGTGAAGGTGCCGAAACAGAGCGAGAAACACCTCCTGAATCACCTCTTCCGCATCGTGGATCGACAGTCCCAACGACAGGCTATAACGAAGCAGCGGACCGCGGAACTCTTCGAACAGTCCCATGACCTCTTGTTCGACGCGCGAGGGCCTCGCTGACGCCGCCATGGACGATGGCATCGCTAAAGACGCGCTCTCATACGACGACGCAGGCATATTCAATCCTACATATAGATTCCAATCTTACCGTTTCTGTTCACGGTTTTCGCAGATTGATCTTCTGTCCGCAAAGAAAAGCGTGAACAGCATCGAAGCCATGGGAATATTCAACTGATGGATCTTCTCGATGATTTTTGCGACTTGTTGCACGGTGAAGCTCGACTCGTCGACGTTCGAAACTTCTTGGGGAATGTTCTCGCCTTCTTCTTTTATTCTTCTTTACTTCTTTTTGGCCAAAGCAATACCGGGGAACTGCGTTTGACCGTTACCGACCCCTCCGGATTCGGGCTGAAAAGCACGGTCGAGCTCGTCAGCGAGGCAAACCAGTATCGCGATACATTCACCACCGACGACCATGGCTACCTCGATGCCAAGCGTTTGCCTTATGGAATCTATCAACTCCAGATACAGGCGCCCGCTTTCGCAACCATTTTCGACCGCCTGGAGATACGCTCTGCACTCCCCTTGGAGCGTACGGTTCAGCTGAAAGTGGCTTCAGTGGCCGAATCGGTGAATGTGCGGGCGTCTGCTACGTTGGTCGATCCTTATCGTGCAGGTTCGGTCAATAAGATCGGCGAGGAGACGATACAGAACCGATTGACCGCGCTGCCCGGCCGTTCCATGCAGGACTTGGTGAATTCCGAGCCCGGCTGGCTCTACGAAGGCAACGCAGTTCTTCATCCGCGCGGATCGGAATATCAAACACAATTTGTGGTCGACGGCATACCGCTCACCGACAACCGTTCGCCCAGCTTTGGCCCGGAGCCCTCCGACGCCGATGATGTAGAGTCCCTCAGCATTTATACCGCCGGTATTCCTGCGGAATTTGGAAGGAAGATGGGAGGCGTGGTCGAGATCAATACTCTCAAGAGCCATGATCCCGGATTTCACGGCCAACTCTCACTTTTCGGCGGCACCTACGACACTGCCGGACTCGATACTCAAGACCAATACACGTGGGAGGGGAACACACTTGGAGTAACCGCCTCCGGCGACATGACGGGCCACTATTTCAACCCGGTGGTCCCGGAAAATTACACCAACAAAGGCACCATCGGCAGTTTTTCGCTGAGCTATGAACGCGATCTCACGCACAAAGATCGCCTCACGCTGATTGCCCGGCATGCACTTGCCCGCTATCAAATCCCCAACGAACTGGTGCAGCAGAACGGAGCCTTCCTACCAAACGCGAACAACACCAGCGGCTGCCCACCCGGTCCTCCGGCCGATGAGCCGAGCGACTGCGTGTTTATTCCCGGCGGACAACTACAGACCGGCAACAACTTTGAAACCATTGGGACGATCTCCTACCAGCATATTTTTTCTCCCGACACGATCGGAGTGCTGCGAGGCATGTCCCGCGATAGCTCCCTCGATTACTATTCCAACCCAGCCTCCTGGCCACTGCTTGCCACCCAGCACAACGACTTTAAGGAAATTTATTTCAACGGCAGCGTATCCGTTCATCATGGCAGGCAGGAATGGAAAGCGGGCGTCGAGTCCGACAACATATTCCTGCGCGAAAGCACCAGCTACGTGATACCCGACTGTGCGAATCCTAACGACCCGCAATGTCCTATCAATCTGGGGATCTTAGATTCTGGTGCGATCACCTTTGCCTTTCTCGGACACCGTCCGGATCTGGAACAATCGGCTTATGTGCAGGATCTAATCCGCCTCGGGAATTGGACGGTCAACGCCGGCCTCCGCTGGGATCACTACCAACTGTTGTTGAATCAGAATGCAGTGAGTCCGCGCCTCGCGGTCTCGCGCTATTTACCGTCTATCGGGTTAAATGTTCACTTCTCTTATGACCGCATCTTCCAGACGCCATCCTTCGAAAACATACTGTTAGCCAGTTCTCCAGCCGCCGAGGCGATTGACACCAGCGTTCCCGCACGGCAACTGCCGGTCCAGCCTTCTCACGGGAACTATTATGAATGGGGAGCGACGAAGGCATTCTTAGGCAAACTGCGGCTGGACGCGAATGCGTTTCGCCGTCACGTGAACAATTACGCAGACGACTCCCAAATCCTGAGTACGGGGATCAGTTTTCCCATCGCATTTGCCCACGCCATTCTCTACGGTGCGGAGGCCAAGCTTGAGGTTCAACAATGGGGGCGCTTCTCAGGCTTCGCCAGCTACTCGTATATTGTCGGGAATGCGTGGTTCCCGGTCACGGGCGGATTGTTCCTGGGAAATAATGCGATCAATCCAACCAGCGGGCATTTTCCGGATTCGCAGGACCAGCGGAACACGGTGCGTGCCCGTGTCCGCTATCAGTTCGCTCCGCGCTTGTGGGTCGCTTTGGGATGCGATTACAACAGCGGACTGCCGTTTCAACCGGATTTAACCCCTGAGCAATATGCCACGGAATACGGTCAAGTGGTGGTGAATCACCTCAATTTTAATCGCGACCGCATCCTTCCCTACTTCACGCAGAATGCTTCCCTGGGTGTCGATCTCTACCAGCATGAAAAACGCTCGTTGCGCTTCCAGGCCGACATCGCGAACCTGGGCAACACGCTCGAATTAATCGACTTCGGGGGACTCTTTTCCGGTAACGCCATCGGCCCGTCGCGGCAATACACCTTTCGTCTGGCAACGACATTCTAGAAGCCAGGCTCGATCGACTCATTTATATATGTGCATAGACGCAATGACCGCGCTCCATTGTTGATTAGGGCCTGCTGGTCGTCATCCTCTCCAGGTTCTCCTTTACCTGTTCCGCTTAAACTCATGGAATGCCAATGCCAAGGCGCCCGCCGAAGCGGAGAATACCGAATAATCCAGAGGAGACTTGATTCCGAAGGAGATTGCCATGGCGATGGCAAATAATAAAAGAAGAGCAGAACTTCCCAGCGCTGCCCAACGAAGCCAAATGCCAAGTACGAGGGCAAGGCCGAACGAAAACTCCAAAACAGTTGCGGCCCACGCAAGAAATGGAATCGTCGACGCGGGCATAAATGAGTTGACCTTGGCCGTATATTCCACAAAACCGGCAAAATTGCCGTAGCCTACGTTTCTACCGGTGTAGAGACCGAAGCGATCGGCAATTCCAGAAAGAAAGGAAGCGCCGAGCGCCAGCCGAAGATAGAGGAATCCCAAACGCTGCCAATCAAAGGGGCTCGCAGGGTTGGCTGATAACGGCGATTTTGCTTCTTGCGCGTGCGAAACCATATCGCTCATGGATGCAATCCTTACTCGGAGGTTGGAGGCGCCACGCTTAGAGGCGTCTCGCGGTCACAAACGAAATAGGCAAGGAATTTTGCGGGCTTGGTCTGGCTCGCATTAGCAGAAATTTCGTGAATGCCATTCGGGGCCTCGTAGAAACTCTCGCCAGCCGTGTAGATGCTTTCAGGTTTACCCTTCACTTTTTCGCGCAGCTCCCCTTCGAGCACGTAGCCTATAACAGGACAGGGATGACTGTGGGGCGGCGACGATTGGCCGGGGCCATAGGTCACTTCGACAATAGTTACTTTGAGGTTCTCTCCCTCCAGTTTAGGGAGCGACTGTGAGAATACCATTCGGTCACGGGCCTTTTCCTGAGACGCGCTGGTTGAAGTTTGTGCAGGGGCCGCGCCGGATGACGCCAACAGGAAACACCAGATTATGACGGCAAAGCCTTTCGACCTTCCCCATGAGTTCGCAACTGATCGCACGGGTAAATCTCCTTCCAGAATTGAAGTTCGTTGCGTTGCGGGTCCAACATCGTTTCACTTTCCCGGAACTCCAAGTGCATGGTTTTTGATCGGCAAATCTCGGATGCGAATTCCTGTGGCGGCGAAGATTGCGTTGGTGAGCGCGGGCGCGATAGGCGGTGGTCCCGGTTCGCCCGCGCCGCCAAGTCGTGAATTGCTTTCATGTATGTAGACTTCGATCTCCGGGCAGTCCGCGAGACGCACAACCTGATAATCGGCGAAGTTCTCCTGTACAACAGCTCCCTTCGCGATGGTGATTTCCCCATAAAGCGCAGCGCTCAGGCCAAAAATGATTCCGCCTTCGATCTGTGCTCGAAAGCCATCTGGATTGACGGCTTTGCCGCAGTCCGCTGCGGAGACAATACGGTGAACCTGCAAAGTTCCATTGTCTACTTGCACCTCGGCGACATGTACGACGATGGTATTGAAGCACTCGACCATCGCGATTCCACGCGCGTGACCCCTAGGCAACGGCGTGCACCACTGTGCCTTCTCTGCCGCAAGATCGAGGGTGGCCAGGTGGCGCGGGTGACTCTTTAAAAGAGCACGACGATAGTCCAGTGGGTCACGATTGGCGTGATGCGCCAACTCATCGAGGAACGACTCGATGAAGAAACCATGCCAGGAGGATTCGACGCTCCGCCACGGGCCCGTTGGCACATGAGTCGCGACTTTTGCTGTTCCGTAGGCTTGGTTGGGCACGCCATACAAGATGTGCGCCTCATCGTTGGCTTCATCATCAGTCGTGTAATCGCTCACCCAAGCTATCGGCATGCCGCTCGAGTCTAACGCGGCTCTCATTTGGCAGGTTACGTTTGGGCGATAGTAGTCGTGTTGCATATCCTGCTCGCGGGTGAAGATCAGCTTTACGGGTACCCCCGGCACGGCCATCGCGGTCTTGACGGTGTAGGCGAGGAAGTTCCACAAATCCGGCAGCCGTCGCCCGAATGCACCGCCGATCGGCAACAAGTGAAATGTGACTTTGTCCAAATTGATGCTGGCTACTTTGGCGCAGAAGGCGCGCGAACCGAGGCCGTCTTGTGAGCCTGCCCAAACTTCAAGCGTACCGTCGTCCTTGTATAGCGCGGTGGCGTTCACCGGCTCCATCGGGGCATGTGCGAGATTGGGAACGTTGTATACAGCCTCAATGTTCCCAACCTTGTTCAGAGCCCCGGATCCCGCACCGATTACGAAATCTTGTTTGATTTTGCCATTTAGAGCCGAGATGTGCCGGTCGTAGATGGTCTTCGAGGAAATATCTCCGTTGCCAGCGTTATCAAAAACCGGTTCAAGCGCAGCAACAGCATCGCGTGCACGCCAAAAGCGATCGGCCACAACTACGACGGCATCGTCCAGCTTCACGACCCTCTTGAGCCCACGATTCTGTGCCACGCCCTTCTCGTTCACCGAGACCAACTTTCCGCCGAACACCGGCGAAATTTGAATCGCGCCGTACAACATATTCGGCAGGGTTGTGTCGATCCCGTAATGCGCCGTGCCATTCACCCTCTCAGGAATTTCGAGGCGTGGGATCGCCCTCCCGATCAACGCTAGATCCTTTTCCGCTTTCAATTGCGGGTGAGCTGAGGGGGTGTACAGCGCTGCAGCAGCCGCCAATTCGCCATAGCGGAAAGTTCGCCCTGAGGGCATATGGATCACCCGGCTCATCTCCGTCCGGAAATCTTTCGCAGGCGCGTTCATACGCTCTGCCGCTGCCCTCACCAGCATTTCGCGCACAGCGGCACCGGCAATGCACATGCCGTAGACGCCGGTGAGTCGAACCGCCGTAGAACCACCCGTGGTCTGCAGATCCATGTATTCGGCGATGATGCGGAACGTGCTCGCTGCCGCTCCGCGAAGAAAGTCGGGGATAGATTCCGCATTCATGTTGCGATCGTCGAGAACATCTCCCTCCGCCATTGGTCCATTCGCGAAGACGGGATCGGCCAGCGCAGTCTCGGAATGCAGCTTTGTCCAATCTGCATCCAGTTCGTCAGCGGCCATTTGCGCGAGTGAAGTCAAAGTTCCAGTGCCCATATCACAGTGAGGGATAACGATCGTGACCGTGTCATCGTTGGCGATCTTGATCCAGTTCGCGAGAAACTGTTCCCCGGGTCTCGCCGCAAGCGTATTCATTCGAGCTATTCGTCTGCTCGGCCATACACCGTAACCGACAATCAGCGCGCCCGCCGCGGTGGCCCCTCCGATCAAAAATTTCCTTCGCGTGATCATCATGACCCACTTCTGCGCTTTTTAGCGGCGACGCTTCTCACCGCCGCTCGAATGCGCGGATATGTGCCGCAACGGCATATGTTTGTAATGGCTGCGGTGAGCTCATGGTCGGTCGGGGAGGGATTCTCGGCCAGGAATCCGCTCACCGCCATGATCATGCCGGATTGGCAATACCCGCACTGCGGAACCTGGTGTTCGATCCAGGCATTCTGAACCTCAGTCAGAGCGCCGGATCCCAAGCCCTCGATGGTTGTAATTTCAGAATTCGAAACCGACCCCACCGGGAGCGTGCAACTCCGCGTGGGTTTCCCATTTACATGCACGGTGCAGGCGCCGCAGGCTGAGATTCCACATCCAAATTTCGTGCCGGTTAAATGAAGCTCATCGCGAATAACCCAGAGGAGCGGCGCTTCTGGTTCAATGTCGATCTCTCGAACTATGCCGTTTACAGTGAGCCGAATTGCCACGATCTCCTCCTACTTGGGAGCCCCACTCCGAAATTTGCCATCGGGCAAGAAAATCCTAATCACAAGGCGAGAGGAATACCATTGGCGATTCCGCCGCTTGCGAGATAAATGCGTCCAGCCGAGGCTTCTATGCGCCGAACCGCACGAGGACGGTCGAGCCTGTGGACTAAAATACGTTTGTGTGGAAGCGGGATGAACTCGGATTTCCTGGGTTTTGGCAATTACAGGTCGCAGGATGTGCGGGTCTCTACCTGCTCGATCTGCTTTCCCTGTTTCCGTATCGCGACGTCGGAGAATCTTGGCGGCAGACCGTCTTTTGCACCACGGTTTTCGTTCTGAGTCCCGGGCTGCGGCCTGTGTGCCGATCCCTCTTGCGCCGCTCACTTCCCTGGCTCTCACTGGAAATTCGCGCGCTTGCGTGGGCCACGATGTATGCAGCCCCCGCGGCCTTCTTAGTGGAATTGGCGAAATTGCATTCGCTTCGCCTGGTATGGCCGAACGTTCTGGATAGCTGGCTTGCGTTCAGCGTCCTGTTTTTCCTTTGGTGCACGCTGTATTTCAGCACAAAGCAGTGGCAACAAGCCGCTCATGAAAGGGCGCGCTTATTGCGGGCCGAATCCGAGGCGCGGCAAGCTCGCCTGAGTGCCTTGCGCTATCAACTGAACCCTCATTTCCTGTTTAATTCCCTGAACGCGGTTTCCACGCTCGTTCTGGAGGGCAACGCTCCCGCGGCAACACGCATGCTGGCCCAGATCGGCGAGCTATTGCGAACCGCGCTGGACAATGACACTTCGTTCGAAATACCACTGGCTGATGAGCTTGCCTTTATCGAGCAATATCTCGCCGTCGAGCAAACTCGCCTCGGCGACCGGCTTCGCGTGACGATGGCGATTTCCCCGGAAACTCGCGATGCCAGTGTTCCCAGCATGCTGCTGCAACCACTGGTGGAGAATGCAGTTCGGCATGGAGTCGCTCAGGCCGTTGATGGCGGAGCAATCTCTATCGAGAGTGCGGCGCGAAATGGTTGCTTGATGATGAGAGTCAAAAATTCAGGACTACAAAACGAGACCGCACAACCAGGCAAACCCGGCATTGGACTCGCGAACACTGCCGAGCGCTTGCGAACGCTCTATGGAGACAAGCACCGTTTTTTGGTGCAATCGTCAATAACCGCCGGGTTTGAAGTGACGATCGAAATTCCGTTTCGGAAAGCGGAGGCGCTGGACGTACAGGAGTCTGCATGCGCGCGCTGATTGTCGACGACGAACCGCTCGCACGACGCGGGGTCGCGCTTCGGCTGAATAAGTCCCGAGATATCGAGGTGGTTGGCGAATGTGGCGACGGGCCTTCGGCCATTGGCAAAATTCTTGAACTGTCTCCCGATGTGGTTTTTCTCGACGTGCAAATGCCAGGGATGGACGGCTTCGAGGTTCTGAGAGCCTTACCGTGCGACAGTCTGCCGCTGGTGATCTTTCTCACCGCTTACGAGCAGCATGCGGTACGCGCTTTTGAGGTCCATGCCCTGGATTATCTGTTAAAGCCGGTCGACGATGAGCGCTTCACTCGAGCGGTGGAGCGGGCGAGGGAAGTACACGAATCGGGATCCCGGCTTCAGATGGCAGAGCGAATCTTGCGCCTGGTGGATGCCAATTCCGCGAAATACGTATCGCGGTTTCCGGTGCGGATTGGGGCGCGACTTCACATTGTCCTGACCGAGGACATCGAATGGATCGCGTCCGCCGGAGACTATGCAGAACTGCACGGCCGCGGCCGCTCGCATCTGTTGCGCGAAAGCATGAACGCTCTGGAGCACAAACTCGACCCCACGCAATTTCTGCGCATCCATCGTTCTCGCATCGTGCGGGCGAACTGCATTCGAGAACTTCACGCCATCGACAACCGTGAATATGTTGTGACGCTGTTGGACGGCTCGGAGCACCGCTCCAGCCGGACCTACGCCGATCGGCTGTGCGATTGGCTATCTTCGAGGAACGCGTGAAGATGATCCTCCCATCGTTTTAATGCTTAACAACGACGCTAATCATCTAATCCCTTCCCCTGGAGGATCTGCGGCATACATTTTTCAATCCTTGCCTCGCGCGTTTTCGACTGTTTGGGTTGGGAAAAATGGAAGATGTATCCTCGTTGCCGTCCCGGCGTGAGCGCATGAAAAGCAGTTTTCAAGGCAGGGATTTTATCTAGTTGTTTTTGAAACTCATCGGGAATTTTGAAGTCGGCCGTCTTCTTTAACTTCACTTTCAACCCGGCTCTTTCCACTTCGATGGCCTCTCGAATGTAGGCTTTCAGGGTTGGCTCCATCTTGACTATTTCTCGAACATTGGTGAAGCGAATCTGGCGGGCTGCCTGTACGTTCTCAGTCTGCTGGATCAGAATGCACTTGGGATCCCTCAATAAGACGCCTTTGAAAAACAGAAGCGCACAGTATTCTTTGAATCCATGCATCAGAACTATGTTTTTTCCATGGAGCGCATAACAAGGATTGCCCCACTTCAGCTCCTCGGTCAGCTGGCAATCAAGGACGATCGTCCTCAACTTCTCAAACTCTTCGTGCCATTTCTTGGCTCTTGTCAAAAAGGCATCCACCTTGGAGTTAGTTCCGGTCATAGATTGACCCTCTCAAATGAAGTGAGCGTAACACTAGGCCGGTCTGTTCGAAAAAAGGCGTCGAACGACATGGCCTTTCCACATCCACAATCCCGAAAGGATCATCACTGGGACGAAAACATACCGGGTTGGAGGCGCGTAGCCGGGAATTTTGTCGAACGGACTATAGATGTAACCGAGTATCGGAATGCTGAAGATAATGTGAATCCAGCGAAAAATCCAACGCGGGATGCCTCGGCTCACGATGTTTGCGCTGTTGGGTGACGTGGCCATGATGTCACTCCTCGAATTTAGTCATCGGTTTCTTCTTGTCTGAACTTCGGTAGTTAAGGTGCTAAAGCGCAGTTCATTTTCGGGGACTCATCGGCGCAACTACTGCGCTTCCCTATTCGCGAACTTCCCCACTCAAGCGAAAAATCGGGCGTGAGTGGGCACCCTGGCAGATAAGGGCGGATCATCCTGGATTACCACTTGGCCGGTTCAATGCCGAACTGCTTGGCGTACTCGGCGACCAGTCGCTGCCAACCGAACTTCATCGCGTCGGCACCGACGATGCGGCCTATAGGATTTCCGCTGAGCAAGCGATCCAGGACGTCGAGAGAAATGTGCCAACCGGCTGCGCCCCAGGAAATGAAGCGACGATCAATGCTGTGCCACAGCGTCAGGCGAGTGCCGCTGCCAGAGGGCTCGAGTTCCCACCGGATGTCGCCGTACTCAAGCAGGTTGGGAGCGTCGGCGCGAGTGATTTTTGTTTCGATAGGCTTGGGCGTTCCCACCCAGGTGAGGTTCACGTTGCTTCCAACCTGATCGAGGCTGCCATCAACGACAAAAGGCGCCCATTCGCGTAGATGCGCAGGGTCGGTAAGAGCCTGCCAGACTTTCTCCGGCGAATGGCGCAGTTCTCTGACGAGAATGAGCGTCCACTTGTCTCCCTCTTTTCGTACCTGCGCCCCGCTGGCTGAACCCGGTGTGTACTGCGCTTGCTCGCTCATCGTCCTTTCCTTCTTCTTCCTTACAGAAGTCTGGATATCCTTGTCCACCGGCCGGGATCCTACTGAGTGGCCGCTTACCAGCGTGCCAGTTGCGTAAGCTGAATGAGGTTGCCACAGGTGTCTTTCAGCATGGCGATCTTGGAGGCCGTCACATCCGTTGGCGGCATGGTGAACTCGGCGCCGCGGGCTTTCATACGTTCATAATCGGCCTGTACGTCCTCGGTGAAGAACATGGCCGCGGGCTGGCTCTGCTGGAACAAGGCTTGCTGGTAGGCTTTCGCTGCAGGATTGTTGTTCAGCGTCAGCTGTAGTTCCGTGCCGTTCGGTTCCTCGGGCGAGGCTACGGTCAGCCAGCGATATGGGCCATTACTGAAATCGGCCTTCTTGGCAAAGCCCAATATCTCGGTGTAGAAGCGCAGGGCCTTGTTTTGATCGTCGACGTATACGCTGGTCAGTTTGATTTTCATTTCTCTCCTTTATCACGTTCGCGGTTTGGACCGCGTCGTCTCGTTGTCGTCTTCTTCGTTGGTCTGGAGTGATCGATGGTTGGTTGGTCCAGACGGTCGAGGTGGCGCTCGAGAGCATCCACGTGAGCCGACCAGAAGCGGCGGAACTGAGCCAGCCAGGCATCGAGCTCCTGCAGGGGTTCGGGCCTCAGCCGGTAGAGACGGCGCTGTGCGTCCACGGTGGACTCCACGAAACCGGCCTCGCGCAGCACGCGCAGATGCTTAGAGACGGTCGGCTGCGGCATCCGAAGCTGACGCTCGATCTCTCCCACCGACTGTTTTGACAGGACCAGCAGGCTTAAGATCGCACGGCGGTTCGGCTCCGCGATGATTTCGAATACAGAATCCATATCCGCTATATACTCCATACAGCATATACGTGTCAAGGCATATAATGAGACAGGGATCGATTAAGTCGGCAACTTACCCACACGACGAACATGATGTTGTGGGTCACCCGTCTTCAGCGGGATGGTTTTTCGACCCTTCGGCATCTTTCACAGCCGCGGACCGCATCTGACGAATCTGGATCAGGGCAAGGGGCGCTTGACTTGTGCATCGGCCCGGTGATTTAGTATTAAGTTTAATTTTTTCCGACAGTTCCAGTGAGCAGCAAGCCCTCAGGGGATGGTCGCTATCACTATGCGGAGCGCAACCCCGAGTAAATGCGTGTGTCGTTTCCAATCTGCATTGACAGGCGAAAAAAGATTGTGGCCAAAACGAACGGGCAAACCGCGACCGTAAAAGGATGTGGACGGACACGGTTTGAAGACTAAGCCGACTTCATCGGAGGAATGTGTGAGCGTAAATCGCCGTTGGTTGGGAGGATCTTTGATCCGCGCGCGAGTCTTTGGCGCTGGGCTCGCGCTGCTGGGTGCAGGATGCATCATTCTGGGTAAGTCATCGCACCAACTCACGGCACAAGCTCCGGCAAGCCCGGCGTCCGCCAATCGCACAGCAACATCAGCCAAGCATCCGGCGACTGAAAATAGTTCATCGGCGGAGTTCTTCTCCGAGCCTGCACGGGTCGATCAGACACGATCCGGCCATTCATTTAGTCCTCCGGCGTTTCGAGCAGGTACGATCATGTCGGCCATGCCTCTGATGTTTGAACCGAATCACGGACAGGCGAATCTTGATCCCCGCGACTCGAGAGTGAGGTTCATCGCCCGCGGCGCAGGATACATCCTTGCTTTAGGTGCAGAGGGCGCGATTGTCAGCGTCCGGTCGCAGTCCGGTTCTGGCGCTTCCAAATCTGTCGGCTACGAATCGCTGGAAATGAAGTTGGTGGGCGCAAATCGGAAAGCGAATATCGAAGCCGAGGAACCACTCCTCGGCAAAAGCAACTATTTCCTGGGAAATGATCCGGCAAAGTGGCGGCACGATGTCCCGCAGTTCGCCAGCGTGCGCTACGAAAATGTGTATCCGGGTATCAATCTCGTCTTTTACGGCCATCAGGGACGGCTGGAACACGATTTTCAAATTGCTCCCGGAGCCGACCCTTCGCGTGCGGAATTAGAATTCGACGGTGCGCGGCGACTGGAAGTCAAAGATGGCGCTCTCGTGATTCTTCGTCACGGCGCCGAGATGCGACTCGAAGCTCCGCGTGTCTATCAGGAAATTGCCGGCCGCGAGCAACCGGTGAAGGGCCACTTTGTTTTGCGCGGAGCAAATCGAGCCGGTTTCGCGATCGGTCCCTATGATCGTTCTCGCGAACTGATTATCGATCCGGTGTTGGCATTTTCCACCTATTTCGGTGGAAGCGGCGACGAGTTGGCGACCTCGGTCACGATCGATAGTGCCTCCAATATTTATCTGACGGGATCGACCGACTCGACCAATCTGCCCATTGTTGGCACCCCGTTCCAGGGAACGCTCAAGAGCACTCCGCCGGCAACCAATGTTTATGTCGCGAAGATCAGTCCAACTACCAATCCGCCGTCGCTCGTCTACGTGACCTACCTTGGGGGCACCGGCAGCGACTCTCCGGCGTCGACTGGTGGAATTGCCGTCGATGGAGCGGGAAATGCTTATCTTGCAGGCACGACCTCGTCGGGTAATTTTCCCACGACTTCTACTGCGTATCAGGCTACTCCAACCACCGGCGGCGCGGGTAGCGCGGCCCCGGGTTGCTCGTCAGGTGTTCCGGCAGCAGGCAGCGCGGGGCCGCTGCATGTGTTTGTCACCGAACTGAACACGACGGGTTCGGGGCTGAATTACTCTTCGTATCTTTCCGGCAACGGTAACGACGTCGCCTGCGGAATGGCGCTCGACGCTTCCGGCAATATATACGTCACCGGCACAACCACCTCGAACGATACTGGCAGCGTGACGGTTCTGTTCCCGGCGACTACGACTCCGAATGTGCAAGCCTTTCAGCTTACTTCGAAAGCCGCCACCCAGTTTTTCGTAACCAAAGTGAGCACGACCGGGGTTGGGACTAGCAGCATTCTCTACTCCACATATTTCGGTGGCGCTGCCTTCAATACTTCCACCGGATTGATTGCGCTGGGCGGCGGCATCGCTGTCGATACCAACCAGAATATCTATTTCTCAGGCACGACCAACTTTGTCTACAGCGGCACCTCCAGCAGCACGGATTTCCCCATCCTGAACGCATACCAGCCTTGCCTGGACACGCCTCCGCCCGTGGTCTTCACATATAACCCCACTTGCAGCCTCACCTCAGGGAATCCGGGAAATCCGGACGCATTCATAACCAAGCTGCTGAATCCGACGGGAACGGGAGTACTGCAGGGGCAACAGTTGCAGTGGTCTACATATCTGGGAGGTTCAGGCATCGATTCCGGTACAGGAATCGCGCTGGACCCCGGAGCCGCGAATGTCTACGTGACGGGAACGACGAACTCCACGAACTTCGTGCTGCCGGCAAACACTGGCGCATTTCAATCTGTTCCCGGGGGAGGGAACGATGCCTTTGTCGCTAGGTTCCCCAACTTCACCCCGGTTTCGCCTCCAACTTCAGGCTTGAGCCTGGCTTATTTTTCGTATCTGGGCGGGAGCGGGAACGAGGCCGGACTCGCGATCACGGCCGACAACAGCAACGGGGCACAGGTCACGGGATGGACACAGTCGGCGAATTTTCCCGTGTACCCGACCGCCAGTTCGATCCAGAGCAGCCTGAATGGGACGCAGGATGCATTCGTTGCTCGGCTTAACACCGCCGCTCCGGTTTCGGCGGGAGGCGGGGGCCTATTCGGCTCAAGCAGCAACCAAACCGGGTCATGGTCGACCTACTTCGGTGGTTCAACAACAAGTTCCGGAGCCGCAAATGCCGTGAACCTGGGCACGGGGATTGCTCTCGACCCCAATCAAAACACGTATTTTGCCGGCAGCACCAACGCCGACAATTTACAGGTCGCTACGCCACTGCCAACTAGTGAAGGCGGCGCCTACAATGGCGGCTTCGATGCATTCGTAACCGAGCTGAGAGCCGCTCCGTCAGTCACGATTTCCGGAGTGGCAACCCTGGGCACGAATCAGACGTTTTTTCCTGCGGGTACCCCAGCCACCTTTACCTACACGATTACCAACCAGGGTCCAGATCCAGCGTACAACCTGGTGGTGATCGACAATCTGAGCCAATCCACCATCGGCAACAATGTCGCACTTACGTTCAATTCAGCCAGCTCTACCGCGGGAAGCTGCAATACAGCGACGACCAACACCAATGTGAGCTGCACGATTGGATCGCTGCAGGCCGGCTCGATTGTGACGGTAACGTTTGTGGTCACGCCAACGGCAAATAGCAGTGGTACCCCGGAGACGTTTAACGGTGGAGCGGTGTCGGTGGTGGGACAAAACAATATCACGCTGGCCGTGACCAGCGTTTCGGCGCAGATGTCGGATTTCGGCATCTCGGTGAGCCCATCCAATCAAGCCGTTCCTGTCGCGGGCGACACAGCGACGTATCAGGTGCAGGTTACTCCGCGTCCGGTGTACGGAAACCCGGTTGCGCTTTCTTGCTCGAATCTCCCGACTGGAGCGGCTTGTAATTTTACGCCGAGCGGATCGGCCACATTGGAAGGCAGCAGTCCGGCAACGGTCACTCTGGGTCTGACAACTACCGCGCAGTCGATCACCACGGCCGCCGCGCAGACCGGGCTCGCACGCTTTTTCGCGGTTTGGTTCGCGATTCCCGGGCTGGCTCTGGTCGGTATCGGCGCGAAGAGCGAGCGTCGCCGCCGGTGGTGGCGGGTCGCGGGGCTGGGTTTGCTGCTTTTGATGTTTTCGCAGCTCGTGCCTCTGCCGGGATGCAGCAGCGCGCAAACTCTGCCTCCTCCCACCGGAACTCCCGCCGGACAATACACGATCACGCTGACAGCAGCTTCGGGCAGCGATTCGAAGAGCGTGCCGATCCAGTTATCGGTTCCGTAGAGAAACGCGTCTGATCAGTTCATCGCAGAGTTTCACGCGAATGCGCCCCCAACCGGGCGCGAAAATTGCAGGCGGCCGTCCCCGCATGAATTTTCGAAAGACCTTCTGGGCTGCCTAAGCCTGAAAGATCGCTATGCGCCGGCAGAGAGCTTATGGTGGGTTTTCGTCTCCGCGATTCCGTACTGGCGAATCTTATACAGGAGAGCTTTGTAGCTGATCTGTAGGATGGCCGCCGCTTGCTTGCGATTCCAATTGGTTTGCTCCAGGGCGCGGGTAATGGCCTGTGCTTCGGCTTCGTCTTTGGCGCTGCGCGCCAGCGACTTCAAGCCACCCGGCTCCGACGACCGCGCGGCGTCTCCCCGTGTTCCGCCATTGCCGTCATTTTTCGGCAGTAACTCCGCGACAGCCAGGCTTTCATCCCCGAGAATGAGATAGCGCTTCAAGAAATTATTAAGCTCACGCAGATTCCCCGGCCAGGAATGCTCCTGACATGCCTGCAACAACGCCGGCGATAGAGGAAGGGGCGGACGCGCGTATTGTTCCGACATGCGCGTCATGGAATGCTTGAGAAGAATGGGAATTTCTTCTTTGCGTTCGCGCAACGGCGGCAAATGTAGGGTAAATGCATTCAGACGATAGTAGAGATCCTCGCGGAGCCGCTTGGTGGCCAGCGCCTCCGGAATGTTGATGTTGGTAGCGGCGAGAATCCGTACATCAACTTTGATGATGGATCGGCTGCCAAGCCGTGAGAACTGCTGATCTTGTAGGACGTGAAGCAACTTGGCCTGCAAAAGCGGGGGCATTTCGCCGATTTCATCGAGCAGGATTGTGCCCTTATTGCAGAGCTCAAATTTTCCGGGCTTGGCATGGGTTGCGCCGGTAAATGCACCCGGTTCATATCCGAAAAGCTCGCTTTCCAGCAAGTCAGCGGGAACCGCGGCGCAATTTACCTTTAGAAACGTGCGATGCGCGCGCGGCGAGAGCTTGTGAATAAGGCGAGCGAGAACTTCCTTGCCCGTGCCGCTTTCGCCCAGCAGAAGCACGGGAATATCCACGTTCGCCACCAGCGCAGCCTGTGAACGAATTTTGCGCATTTCGGGGCTGGCCGCGATGAAGAACACATCGTCGGAGAGTTCTTCTACATCACCGCTAAAATTGGTTTTTCCCTGTCCGAGGCTGAGATCGATGACGGCATCAAGTTCGGCTTTCTGAAAGGGCTTGGTCAGGTAATCTTGTGCTCCCAGTTTCATCGCCTGCACAACCTTGCGGGTGTCGCTGACGCAAGAGAGCATTACTACTTTCACGCCAGATTGCACGCGGCGAAGCTGTTCAAGAGTCTGCAAGCCATCGATGCCGGGCATAAGCACATCGAGCAATACCAGGTCGGGCTGGAAGCCCTTCTCGACACGTTGCACGGCTTCTTCACCGGTGCTGGCAGTCTCCACCTTGTAGTCGTCGACTTCGAGCAGGGTCTTGATGTACCGCAGCATGCCCGGTTCATCATCGACCAGTAGAATTTTGGCTCTTGGCTTCATCGCCCCTTTCCCTTCGCGCCAGAGGCGGCAGGTTTGGGAGCAGCATTTTTGTAGGGCAACAGGAACGAGAACTTGCAGCCGCCACCGGGTTCGCTTTCTACCCAGATTTTTCCACCCATGGCTTGGATAAGGCGACGACAGATGGCTAGGCCCAGGCCCATCCCATCTTCGCTTTCGTTGGATGGTAAGCGGAAGAAGTCATCGAAAACTTCCAGGTGAAACTCGGGCGGAATGCCCGGGCCGGTGTCGGCCACACTGACTTTCACCGAATTGGGATTCTTCAAATCTTGACGTCGCCGCTCTGAGTTCGAAGGGAGCGAAGCGGTCCGTCGATCCCACATATGCGGTTCCGCGTGCAGCCACACCGTTCCCCCGACAGGGGTGAACTTGAACGCATTCTCCAGCAGGTTTGAAACCACGCGTTCCACCTTTGGAGCGTCAAAAGGAAACACTGGCACATTCTCATTGGCGAGAAAATAGAGGGCCAGGCCTTTCTCCTGAAAGCGATTGGACCAGAGGCGGCAAACTCCTCCGAGGCAGTCATTGAGATTGCCTGGCTCGAAGCGCATGCGCAGTCCGCCGGTTTCGAGCGCGCTATAAGTTAGGAAATCTTGAACGAACTGCTGCAGCCGTTTGCCGCTGGCTTGCATATCGCGAAGCACACCGCGTTGCCGCTCACTGAGGGGACCAAGCTTTTCCGTCTGAAGCAGCTCAACGTAGCCGTTCAAAATCGAAAGAGGCGTCTTCAGATCGTGAGCTGCCGATGCCAGAGCATTGGTCGTCCGTTGCAGTCGATCACGCAGCTCCGTGTACTCGCCAACAAGATTCTCGGGACTGGGAATATCGGCGGCGGGTGAGGCCGAGACGGCAGCATGCGCTGCGGCGGACAAAGCTCCCGGCGCGTCTGGCGCACACGTAGACTTCTGGGCAGTGGCCATTGAGAAAACCCACAGATTTGCACGGGGAGGAGAGGCACTCCACTCTCAGTAAAGTGCCAGCAAAAGGAATCGTATTGTAGCCCCTCAGGATTGTCAACGAAAAATGTCGCTGGAATTACCCAAGTGTAGCAAAAGCTTGCACTTTCCCAGGATTGACAGTGCGACAGCCTGATTCTTCTAAAATGAGGTCCGAGTGGACAAAATCAAAGGCATTTCCCGCACTGATGCGGGTTTCAGGGCGAATGTGACCGTTTTTATAAAGCCATCGAGGGTGTTTCATCGGTCTTTGCGCCGTCTTTGGCCCCACGGGTGCTAAAACTTTCATCGATCCCTTCGGGAGCTGTGGCGATGAATCTGGTCAAAGCGGCGAAAGAAAGGCGCAAATGGGCAAGATTACCCCTTGCGATCCCGGTCTTTATCCGCAGCTACGACCATAAAGGCAATGAAATGTTGGAGTTCGCTACAGCTCTCAACGTCAGCGCTGGGGGCATGCTGATTGCCGTTCGAAAAGCCATCCCTTCAGCGGGCCAAATTCGGCTGCAAATTCCTGTTGCGGCCTTGGGACTTCGACCACGACCCTCCCGCGATCTTCGTGCGCGGGCAGTACGCAGAATGCCAGCTGATGGATACTATTTGCTGGGCCTGAAATTCTCCCGGCCACTGTTGCACTCGAGGGCGGCCAATGGTTCCCGAAAACGGAAATCCAATTCCGTCTCATGAAAATCTTTTCCATGCCAATTATGGGTTGTGTTACTGTTGTGTGCGCCCGGAAATTACCTCTTCGCACACCTGTGGGTCTTTGGTAAGTTGGTAGATTTGAAAGACATACGATAAACTTCAAATGAGGTTGTTCGTCCCTGCGGCGCTTTGGCTTTCCGCATGCAGTGTGAAGTGTTCTCCCCCAAACAGTGGAAACGACGCATGACTGCGAGCGGCACAAACACGCTTGTCCAGCCCCTGGGAGAAATGCCACCAGAAGAGATTGTATTTGGCCGAACCGAGGCGATGCGAGCCGTGCGAGATCGGCTCAATAAGCTCGCTGGCGCCAATGTTCCTGTTCTCATTCAAGGCGAGAGCGGAACCGGCAAAGACATCATTGCCAGGATGATTCACGCGGCATCTCCTTGGCGAAGCGGGCCGTGGGTCAAGGTGAATTGTCCGGCGATTCCAGGAACACTACTGGAAAGCGAGCTGTTTGGCTACGAAAAGGGAGCCTTTACTGGGGCGTATGGCGTAAAACCCGGACGCGTAGAAATGGCGCATCGTGGCACGCTGTTCCTTGACGAGATTTCCGAGCTTGATCTGGCGCTGCAGTCGAAGCTGCTGCAACTGCTCCAGGACGGGCAGTTCTGCCGCATTGGCGCGCAGGAAGACAAGAAAGTTGAGGTGCGCGTCGTCTGCGCCACCAACCGCAAGCTGGAACAGGAGGTCGAGAACGGAACGTTTCGCTCCGACCTGTTTTATCGGATTAACGTTGTCAATCTTCACTTGCCGCCATTGCGCGAGCGAGCGGTCGATATTCCAGGCTTGGCGGCGTACTTCCTCGAATACCACAATCGCAAATACAATTGCCGCGCGAAGCCGCTATCCAACGAAATCATGACGGTGCTGAGTAAGTATCACTGGCCGGGAAACATCAGAGAACTGGAGAATCTGGTGAAGCGCTATGTGATCCTTGGCACCGAGGACGTGATTTCCTCGGATCTGGCGCCGCGCAGCCCTGATTTTTTCAATACGGAAATTCCTGTCGACGGGCAGATCTCGCTCAAGAAGTTGACTCGCCAGGCGGTGCGGGAGCTGGAACGCAAGGTGATCCTAAAAGTTCTGCAACATCACCACTGGAACCGTAAGCAGGCAGCGCGAACATTGAGCATCAGCTACCGTGCTCTGCTGTATAAGATTCGTGACGCGGGCCTGCCCTCCAACCGAAGCAGTAAGCGCCCAGACAACGAAAATCCCAAACACGATGTTGCCGCCGACTGAGCTAAAAAGCTGACAAGTCGCTAAGTGGCCGGACGGTTTGGTTCCCTTTGAGACTCACTTCTTTTCTAACTTAGCATCCGCGTGGATACGCCAGGGCGTTGTGGTTGCGCTGCTTCGTGCCTGGGGGATTCCATCTCGCTTGACCAAGTATTCGAAGCTCCGCAACCGCGGCTCCCAGGGCTGCATCGAATCGCAGACTTGTATGTGTCAAGGAGCACGCAAACCCATGCCAGATGAAGTCGCAGAGACTTCATCTGTTCCTGCGATCATCCCCAAAGAACAGCAGGCGCTGTTCTGGGAGGTGCTCAGCATTCTTGAACACGGCCGTATTTCTTATGCAGTTGCCGGAGCCTATGCTATTAAGGCGCACACCGGAATCAGCCGAAATACAAAAGATCTGGATCTGTTTCTGACGGCTGCGAATGCGCAGGTTGCTTTGGATCACCTTCGCAACCGGGGTTTCGAGTGCGAAATCTGCGATGCGGTCTGGCTGTACAAAGTGCATCGCAATAGCTACTTCGTGGACCTGATCACAGGCATGAGCAATGCCGTAATTCTGGTGGCCGATTCATGGATTGAGCGCGCCATTCCGGCCCTAATTGAAGGAGTGCAGAGCAGGGTCTTGGCAGCGGAGGAATTACTCATCTCTAAACTCTTTGTGACCTGCCGGGAACGATTCGACGGTGCCGATATCGCACATATCATCTACGGCAGGCATGGCAGGCTCGATTGGCAACGGATCCTTCTGCTGGCCGGAGAACATTGGGAGATGCTGTTCTGGGCGCTCGTATTTTTCCGTTGTGCGTATCCGGCGCAAACCTCTTATGTCCCGCAAAACGTTTGGCGCGAACTCACAAGGCGCTTTGAAGACGCCATTGCTCATCCCGATCCGAGGGCCCAGTTTCGAGGCAGTTTGATCGATGAAAAGATGTTCGCAATTGACGTAAAGGAATGGGGCCTGGACAACCTGCTGCTTCATTTTCGTAATCGGCGCCTGCAAAATCTGTCCGCAGGCTCGCAATGAGAATCGCCGCAACCGCCGATTTGCATTTCACCGCACCGAGTCACAACGCGCTGCTCGACCAGTTGGGTCGCGTGAGGGATTCTGCCGATGTGTTGGTGGTCGCCGGAGATCTGACCGGCAGCGGCTTGCCCGAAGAAATGACGCCACTCCTCAACGTGGTCGTGCGCACGCGAGTTCCGACGGTCGTCGTCCTTGGCAACCATGACTACGAGAGCGGAAAACAAGGCGAGCTGGTGCAAATGATGGTGCAGGCGGGCATCAAAGTGCTGGACGGCACGGCTTATGAGCGTGACGGCATCGGATTTGCGGGAACCAAGGGTTTCGTCGGGGGCTTCGGACCCACCGTGCTGACGTCGTTTGGCGAGCCGGAGATCAAGAGATTCGTGCAGGCCTCCGTCGACGAAGCTTTGAAGTTGGAGCGCGCCATGGCCCAACTGCGGACCCAGAAACGTATTGTTGTGCTTCATTACGCTCCTGTGGTCGCAACCATCCAGGGCGAACCCTTCGAAATATTTCCATTCCTCGGTACCTCACGGTTGGCCGAAGTAGTGGATCGTCACGGGGCCGATTTGGTGCTGCATGGGCATGCTCATCATGGGCAACTAGAGGGACGGACAGCGGGGGGCATTGCCGTGCACAATGTCGCGATTACCTTGCTGCAGGCCCAGAATCCACCTGCTACTTACCGCATTTTCGATCTTTGAAAACCGAATCCGAACCTCGCTCCTGAAGCCGCAGCAGCCTTCTTATCGCCGGACGCGCAGGCTAGAGCTAAGCTAAGGATAGCTGTCTCCTTCCCAATTATTACAAACTTGGGTTCTTTTCAGCAGACTGTGAAGCCATGACCTTCCCAGCTAGGACGCTGCCAACGGCTGCATCAGCATTTGTCAGGTCGAATCTTACAAAAGCAGTCTTCAACCCAGCTTTAGCAAGAAGGCGAGAAGCAGGAGCCAGGACGTTCCGTTCTGACTCCTGCCTGACAGGAGGGTATGTCTCTGGAAGAACCTTTATCTGCAGCGCAGCATATCTCGTCATAGGAGTCGCCAACCATCCTGCCGCTTCTGTACTTTCATTGAGAAGTGCGTGTAAGAGCGTATCGGAGTGCACCTGAAGTCGGCGGCGCACAAGGCCAGTTCAGATGATCACCATTCAATCAGATTCGAAAATAGCCAAGGTCCCAATGTCTGGCGAGTCCGGACCTTTCGGAGCTGTCGAGACATCGCGAATGACTTGCTAGTTGTCTACCTCCCCTCTCGCGTTCGACTCAGGTACTTGGGGATACCTCCTCCAGGAGCTGAGCCAAATACTAGACGAAAGCTACTGCTAAGGCGAAAGAGGCTGAGGGCGAAGAGTCCAACAAGAGCAAGTCTCGACGAGTGGCATAGAGCCACCAAAAAGCGTCGAACAGAAAAATTGCCCCGTTGTTCGTTCAAGGACAACGGGGCAAATTATGATTCGCGTTTCTATTAGAATCATTTCCTCGCAGCTTGCAAAACGGGGCCACACCTGCGCACTGCTCGGAACCGCCTACGTTTTAGCCTCTATCGTCAGAGGCATTACGATCTGGGAGGCGGTCTTTATTCGCCAGCTTTAGCACCGGTTTTCTCTCTTCCCTCCGCCTGACGAGAGTATTTCGTCACGGCTGCGACAAATACGCCGGTACCGTGAGGCGGCGCAACCTTTCCATTCAAGATATCGGCGAAAGGAAACATGTGCCCGTAAAGAAGGCGAGTCTCATCCTTGTCCTGGCTAATGGCAGCGCCATTGAGGTTGATTCCGGCGAAAACTCCCCGCGCCCGGGAGTAGGTCAGCATTTCTGCCCTCAGCTTCCAATCTGTATCGGCGCCGGCATTCCGTCCCACCGGGCCAGCGGCCGCTGACGCACTTCCACCGATTTTGAACTTATCAGTAAGCAAATCATCCATTCCCCGCTTATTCATCGCCACAATGACGAGATCGACGGCTTCCCCACCAAGCTGTAAACCCCAGCTACCACCGGTAATCGAAATTGGAGCGGGACCGCTCCAGCCGTGCGCAGTGCGGCAGGTCGCGACGCCTTTGCCATGTTCTCCGCCAAATCCAATTGCGATTCGCACGGTAGAAGGGATGACCGCGATGCACTTCGCGTCGCTCATGACCTTGTCGGGGATGGACTTATCGGGTGTGCCCATGATCTCGTCCAGTACTACCGCGGATGCGTGCACACGCTTTTCTATGGAGGATTCGTTCTGAGGATTCAGATCCGGATTCTCCGCCTGATTTTTGGTTTGTGCATTCTGGCTGTTCTGACTTTGTTCATCCTGATTCTGACACCACGAGATTCCTACCGCAATTAGCAGCGTCGCTGCCAGCATTGCCACGAATCGCGAAAGATGTAGTTTTTGTTCTCTCATTCCATAACTCCTTTTGCGCCCATTGAGCGCGCGTAGCACCTCGCGCTCTTAACCTATTCGTGGCATAAGCTGGGGAGTATCCGGTCTAAGCTGTAAATGCACGCACATAAGAAGGTACCAACTCTCGATCTCTCCGTAGATTGCGGCGCAACCTTCAATGGGCTCACGAAACTCTAACCAGCACGAGGAGAAACTCGATGTCACCAAAAAAGAAATCCAGTGCTCGTAAATACGGGAAGGCAGCTCAGAAAAGCGTCGAAAGCGCCATGCGCAGACGCAAACACGGCACCCTGCGCTCCGGCAGAGGGGGCAAGGGCGGAAGGGTGAAGAGTCGCAAGCAAGCGATCGCGATTGGCTTGTCGGAAGCGCGCAAGAAGGGTGCGAAGGTCCCGTCAAAAAAGAAGGCGGCCTGAAGTATTGCTTAGCTCAGGCGGCGATCGGATTCCGGGGTATTTCTCCTAATTCGAATTCCAAGCTCCTGCCATTATGATCTGGTCATGCCCCAGGATCGTTCCGTGATCGTAATCGGCGCCGGCATCTCAGGACTGGCGGCGGCATGGAAGCTCGCCGCCTCTGGATGTTCGGTATCCGTGCTGGAAGCGCGTGACCGGATCGGCGGACGGATTTACACCGTTCGTGATTCGAGGCTCGACGTTCCGATTGAACTTGGCGCGGAGTTCGTTCACGGGCGTGCTCCAGAGATTCTCGATCCGCTCGAAGACGCTGAGGAAAGAATAACTGAGGTCGAGGGTGAAAGCTGGTGCGCCTACCATCATAAGGTTCAGCCATGTGATTTCTCTTCGCAAATCGACTCTGTCCTGGACAAAATGGATGATTCGTTGCCTGATGAATCGTTCCTCTCCTTCCTGCAAAGGAATTTTCCGGGGCCAGAAAGCGAGGAGGTACGACAGGGTGCGCTCGGTTATGTCTCGGGCTTCAACGCGGCTGATCCTGAACAGGTAGGAGTGCACTGGCTGGTTCAGGGCATGCGCGCCGAGGAAAGGATTGAAGGATATCGCAGTTTTCGCGCGAAAAATGGATATCAGAAGCTGATCGAGATTTTTCAGAAGCGGATGGCATCAGCGAATGTAAATCTCCACACGGGCGTTGTCGTGCAGACCGTGACTTGGAGACCAGGGCATACGGAGATCGCGGCCGGGGCTGCGAATGGTGCGCAGACATTTCATGCTCCTCGAGTCTTGATAACAGTGCCTCTGGCAGTCATGAAAGCACCACCCGGAGATCCGGGGGCGGTTCGCTTCACTCCGCCGTTGCCGGGAGAAAAGATGGAGGCTCAGGAAAAACTGGAGATGGGAAAAGTTATTCGAATCACAATGCGATTTCGGGAGCGATTTTGGGGCGACATTTCTCCGTCAGGCAAAAGAAATCTCAAACTTTCGGAACTCGGGTTTCTTTTTTCGGACAACGATTGGTTCCCGACTTGGTGGACCACAATGCCGCAGAAATTGCCAATCATCACCGGTGGGGTGCCGTTCCGTAGCGCGGAACGCCTTTCGCGACAGACGCGCGAGTTCGTCGTGCAAACAAGTCTGATGGTATTGGGCGGATTGCTGGGATGTGATCCGGGGAAACTCCAAGAGCTTTTAGAGGAAGCATACTTTCACGACTGGCAGAGTGATCCATTCTCGCGAGGGGCCTACAGCTACGGAAAAGTTGGGAGCGATGGCGCACAACAAGCCCTCGCATCGCCTATCGAGAACACTCTGTTTTTTGCCGGCGAAGCCACCGATGTAACAGGAAATAATGGGACGGTGCATGGAGCAATCGCCAGCGGGTACCGTGCTGCGGGAGAAATTCTGCAAACGCTTGCTTAATTGGGTGCGAATTATGCTCGCTGCGATTCTAGTAGGATGAACTCGCACAAAAGACCTGATTCATTTACGTTCAAATCGACACGAGTCGTGGGATGAAAAGAAAAGTTTGCGTCATGAAAAACGGCTTCATTGCCAACTATTTGCTAAGCTGACAATCACAAGCGTGAAGCGAAAAACGTCAATGCCGTTCGGCGCTGCCGTCTGCCAGGACGGCAGCATTCGTTTTCGCTTGTGGGCGCCAAAAGCTGGGCGGGTAGATGTGTGCTTCGAGAATGGAAGGATCCAAAATCTCCCACTCATTTCGCTGGAAGGCGGCTGGTTTGAACTGACGACCCTCGAAGCTTCGGTCGGAACGCAGTATCGCTTTCAAATCGACGGCGGAATCAAAGTTCCCGATCCCGCATCGCGATTTCAACCGCAAGATGTGCAAGGGCCGAGTGAAGTTGTCGATCCGGGAGTATTTGATTGGCAAGATCGGCAGTGGGTGGGGCGGCCGTGGGAAGAAGCCATTCTTTACGAATTGCATGTGGGAACGTTCACTCCGGAAGGTTCGTTCCGAGGAGTGGAGGAGAAGCTTGACTACCTTCGCGATTTAGGGATCACCGCGATTGAGCTCATGCCGATTGCAGATTTTCCGGGCGCGCGAAATTGGGGTTATGACGGAGTACTTCTTTATGCACCCGATAGTTCCTATGGCCGTCCCGAAGACTTGAAGCAGCTGATCCAGTCTGCGCACAAAAAGGGGCTGATGGTCTTTCTAGACGTGGTGTACAACCACTTTGGCCCCGAAGGGAATTATCTGCACGAGTATGCACCACAGTTTTTCAGTAGCCGTCACCAGACCGCTTGGGGCGACGGAATCAACTTCGATGGACCCGACAGCAGGGTGGTCCGGGATTTCTTTATCCACAATGCGCTCTATTGGCTGGAGGAATATCGCTTCGATGGCCTGCGGTTGGATGCGGTTCACGCCATCGCCGATGATTCGATACCAGATATCCTCACTGAGTTAGCACAGACGATTCGATTGAGGCTGGGTAATGAGAGATTCGTGCACCTCATTCTCGAAAACGAAAGGAATGGAGCGCGTTACCTACGTCGCGAAGGGAAGAATGGAAAGCGGCTTTATGATGCGCAGTGGAATGATGATCTCCACCATGCTGTGCATGTACTCCTTACGAGGGAATCGGACGGTTACTACTCAGATTATGTACGCCAGCCAATAACGCGACTATGCCGCTGCCTCAAAGAAGGTTTTGCCTACCAGGGCGAGTACTCTGAATACCATGGCGCCAATCGCGGCGAGCCGAGCGCCGAGCTACCTCCGTCAGCCTTCGTTTCTTTTCTCCAGAATCATGATCAGGTGGGAAACCGCGCTTTTGGGGAACGTATCTTGCAACTCGCGCCACTACAGAAGGTCAGAGCGGCCATGGAAATCCTGCTGCTCGCACCGTCGCCTCCAATGCTGTTTATGGGTGAAGAGTTCGCCGCAACGACGCCGTTTCTTTATTTTTGCGATTTTCATGGAGAATTGGCCAGAGCGGTCAGGGAGGGCAGGAGAAATGAATTTGCGCGTTTTGCAAAATTCAATTCTCTTGAGACAAGAGATCAAATTCCTGATCCCAACGCCGAGCAGACTTTTCTGCAATCCAAGCTGGACTGGGAGAACTTGCAACGCGAGCGCCACAGCCGCTGGCTGACCCGTTATCAGCAATTACTCTCGATTCGACAACGTCTTATCATTCCACTCATTAAACGGATATCCGGTGCCCGGGTCCAGTTCTGCGATGAGGAGTCTCGGGCATTTGCAATCGAGTGGCTATGTCACGATGGATCGCGGCTCGGCTTGTGCGCAAATTTGAGCGACCAAACGCTTATGCTTCCTCCGAGTTGCTCCGGAGTTGCCATCTACCGCAGCAGCCCTGAAATCGCTACAGGTTTTCCGTCTGGAGTCTTGCCACCGTGGTCGGTGAGCTGGTCCCTAGCAGGATGGCCAATAACTGACCCGCAACACTTCGTTTCCTATTGATCCGCCAATAACAGACAGTGGTGCCAATAGCCTAAGTTTCTCAGGGTCTCCTGCCTGATTTATCCACGAAATACCGTATGGGAAGACCGCCTTACAAGCGGTAAACTCTTTGAGAGATTCCTGTGTGTTTGTCGCAAAAGGTCGGAATAAGGACTCACATAAACTGTGAACAGCGATCGCCAGGTTCCCACCGCGACCTATCGTCTGCAACTCAACCGAACTTTTACTTTTCGTGACGCCGCGTCGATCGTTCCCTATCTCAGCGATCTGGGTATCAGCCACTGCTATGTTTCTCCCTACCTCCGGGCCAGGCCAGGCAGCATGCATGGTTACGACATTATCGACCACAACGCCATTAATCCTGAGATCGGAACCTGGGACGACTACGAGCACTTTGTTTCTGAACTGCATCGCCATGGTATGGGCCAGATCCTGGATATTGTGCCCAATCACATGGGCGTGATGGGTAGTGATAACACCTGGTGGCTGGATGTGCTGGAGAACGGAGAGGCTTCGGACTACGCAGAGTTCTTCGACATTGATTGGGACCCGATCAAAGGCGAATTGCACGGCAAGGTGCTGATTCCAATTCTGGCCGATCAATATGGCAATGAACTCGAGAGTGGGAAACTGAAGCTGGTTCTCGATCTGGAGCGCGGAGAATTCAGCATTCTCTACGACCAGCATCGTTTTCCCGTGGATCCCGGAGAGTACCCGCGAATTCTGGCGCATGACTTGGAAAAACTGCAGGAAAAGCTAGGCGCGAATCACGAAGACTTCCTGGAGTTGCAGAGTATCTCCACGGCATTCGGCCACCTTCCCGGACGGCGTGGCTTAGACTCCGAGAAACGGGGCGAGCGCAATCGTGAAAAAGAAGTGCAAAAGCGGCGCTTGGCCGCGCTGTGCGCGAGGTCGCCTATCGTACGAGAATTTCTGGATGCTACCGTGAAAGAGTTCAACGGGGAAGCGAACGATCCGCGCAGCTTCGATCTCCTGCATGACTTGATTAAAGCGCAAGCTTATCGCCTTGCGCAGTGGAGGGCTGCCGCTGATGACATCAACTATCGTCGTTTTTTTGACATCAATGATTTGGCGGCGCTGCGCATGGAAAACGACAACGTATTTGAGCATACACATCGTCTAATTCTGCAGCTTGCGAAGGAAGGGAAGATTGACGGATTGCGCATTGACCACCCCGATGGACTTTACGATCCAGCGAAATATTTTCATCAGCTGCGAGACAAGCTGACGGCCGAGTGTGAAGGACAAGATTGCCATCCCTATATTGTGGTCGAGAAGATTCTCACGGGAAAAGAGCAGCTACGGAAAAATTGGCCAGTCGACGGAACCACAGGATACGAATTTGCGAGTCTGGTGAATGGATTATTCGTCGACCGTAATTCAGCTGCCAAGATGGAGCGCGCTTATCGTTCCTTTACCGGGAATTCACTGGAATTTGTCGATCTGGTGTATTCGTGCAAGAAATTGATCCTGAAGGTCGGACTGGCCAGCGAATTGAATCTGCTGGCCAATTTATTAACCCAAATTGCACTCGCCAATCGCCATACTTGCGATTTCACCCTGAACAGCATCCGCAGTGCGCTCGCGGAGATCATTGCCAACTTTCCCGTGTATCGGACATATGTGACTGACGAAGAAGTTTCGCTGGAGGATCGCCGTTATGTCGAACAGGCCGTGAGCGCAGGCAGGAGGCGGAGCAATGCGGCCGATCTCAGCGTTTTTGATTTTGTTCGCCGCGTACTGCTGATCGAAGGGAACGGCTCAGAACCGAGCCAGTACAAGCGCAAGGTGGTTCGCTCAGCCATGAAGTTTCAGCAGGTGAGTGCAGCGGTGATGGCGAAAGGTCTTGAGGATACGGCATTGTATCGATACAACCGTCTGGTTTCGCTCAACGACGTAGGCTCGAACCCCAGTAAGTTCGGGACCAGCGTGGAAGAGTTTCATCAGGCGAATCAGGAGCGCCTGGCTTATTGGCCGCATTCGATGCTTGCCTCTTCGACTCACGATTCAAAGCGATCAGAAGACATTCGCACTCGCATCGATGTTCTATCGGAGATTCCAGGTGCATGGCGCCGCAGGGTGGGCCGATGGCGAGATTGGAATCGAAAGAAAAGGACGCGAATTGACCGCGGAGAGGCACCGTTGCGAAACGATGAATACCTTTTGTACCAGACGTTAATAGGCACGTGGCCGATCGAAGACGTGGCCGAATCCGCGTCGGAAACTTATATCGGCAGGGTCGAGCAATATATGCTCAAAGCCGCGCGAGAGGCCAAAGAACACACCAGTTGGGCGAACCAGAATGCTGAATACGAAGGTGCTTTGTCGGCGTTTATTCGAGCCATTCTGGAATCTTCGCGAGAGGATCCATTCTTAGATGATTTTCGCCAATTTGAACGCTTTGTCGATCGCGTGGGCGCTTTCAATGGCCTGTCGCAAGTGCTGCTAAAGCTGACGTGCCCCCGGAACACCCGACATTTACGAGGGAAATGAGTTGCGTCAGTTCGCGTTAGTCGATCCTGATAATCGGCAGTCGGTTGATTATGAACAACGTCGGCGAATGCTTGAAGATCTCTGCCGTCAAGCACAGAAATACCCGAGCACGATTGACTACGTTCATACTCTAATGGCTGATCACCGCAATTCGAAGATCAAACTGTATGTGACACAGAGGACCCTGCGCCTCCGAAAATCAGTGTCATCCCTATTCGGTCGAGGAAGCTATGTTCCACTGAGGGTCATGGGGGAGAAAGCTGAACACGTAGTCGGATTCACGCGCGAATACGAAGGGCGGTCTGTGGTCGTTGCCGTGCCCCGGTTGTGCGCCACGCTTTTAGGAGAATCTTACGATACAGTTTGCAATAGAGACCTATGGGGAGATACTCGTCTCGAAATTCCAAATGTGACCGGCGGTTCTTATCACAACATTTTCACCGGAGAATGTGTTCCCGTTTCTGAGAATCCCAGCGAGCGGTCATTCGCGGTGAGCGCCATATTCCGGGATTTTCCTGTAGCACTTCTCCTGAACGAGTCAGCCCGGGGCGGGACTGTCTCGCCAGATTCAAAATAAGCGAGTCTTAAGAGAGCTTCTTGCTGGCTCGGTGCGAAACTGAGCATCGGTGTGCCTGTGCCGTTCAGGGACATGATGCCGGGTTACAGAGAATCGTATTGCCGACATCCTCCACGAAAAGCCCGGCATCCTAAACGAACTATCGGTTGGATCGTCAGCGGGTGCGGAGAAACGGGCCGAATCGGGAGTCACCCCGTTCGCATTGAAGATGCGCTCAAAGCCTACGAGAAATTCGATCTACGCATCGAGGGTTGCGCGAAGGTTCTCATCAGATTTGAGGAAAGTGAGGGCTAGCACACTTCCAAAAACGACCGCCAGACGGTGCTCGCACAGGGGGCTCTACGTCAACACAAATAGGGACGGATTGGGACCTCTCATGCCGCTTCGGCAAATCGACCGTGCGTAGCAAGGCAAGTTTTCAAGGCATGGAGAGCGTACAAGGCATCGTCCAGTCCCTCTTCCTCCTGAATGTGATCTCCATCCGCGTTAAACAGTTCTCGTGCCCGGTCGACAATGGCACGCTCTGCCCGATCAATCAAGATTGGGATCTTATCCTTATCGCCTTCCAATAACGCTGCGACGTATAGGTCTTTCCATTCCTTTTTGGAGGATTGCGTAGCGACAGCCATAAACTTCTTTTCCTTGGGATGATTTTCAGGAAGCCCCGAATCGAGCGAGATTAATTTGAGGCACACAGCTTCGGCAATACAGGCAATGCTGTAGGGGCAGTGCTTTCTTGTGGAAGCTGTGTGTGCGTTACGAATCGCGGAGGCAGTGTCCAAATATCCGATGGCCTAAACGTCAGACCACGGAAACGGCTCGGTCGCTCCGTCGAGGCGATCTCGCTCCACTTATTGTTGCGCCGGGCCAGGGGCAGCCCCGAGGAGCACGATTAACTGAGCAGTTGCGGCAGTTAGCAGAAACGATTTGACACGCTCGCGCTGGCGTGAAATCCCAGGGATACCGCAGCATAAGAGCTTTTACACTCGCGAAATCAACTGTTCACATTCTTCAATACCAGCACGACAATGCGGCCGTCGGAGTGAAACTCTCCCCCCGTCGCAGTCTTCGCGGATGTCAGCGGATCGGCAGGAGTCACATGATCGCGCTGAACTACGAGCCCAGTGCTGGAGAGAGTTCCATTGACGTATTCGCGTTCCCCATCAATCGCGGGATCGATCTTGTGCGTGACACCGTTATTGCGCTGGTCGCGCTCGAATCCGACATCGTGAGTAGCAGCGATGCACCAGAGAGGACGCCCATCGACTGTATAGGGGGACTTCCACACGCGCAAGTGATTGCGCGACATCGCCACGCGAACCGGCTCCGCATGAGCAAATCCGTAATCCTGGGGGCGATTGAATAGATACAGAATGCTCATGGGCACGGTCAGATAATCTTTCTTTTCGAGCGAGCCGAGCAAGGCATTGAAAGCCGAATCGCGCGCGGTCTTGTCGACCTGCACCCAGCCCGCGGAGGTGAATGCCTGCACGACTTGATCCTGCGTGCCGATAATGAAGACGTTGACCATATCGCCGGGATTGCCTGAGGGATCGGTGACGCGCCGAGGAATTTTGCCGAGCAAGTCCGGAGTAATTCCTGAAACGCGGGTTTCCGCGGGCCCGCCGGCATTTGTGGCGGTTGCCAAACCTTCGTCAAGAATCTCGATCTTCACCTGGAAACTGCCAGTCGCGACTGAGGCGTCTTTTTGACTCTGGTTGATTCCGAGGAATAAACGGCCAGCCACGGGCACTTGATACTCCTTACTGGCTCCGATCAGAAAAGCTTGAGCATAGGAGTCTGAACCGATGCGGCCGATCAAAGCTCCGTGCCCGGCGTCTCCGACAGCGTATTGGTGGATCAAGTCTGCAAACCCTCGCGGAAGACCGTCGGGACCGAAGGTTCCCGCGGTGCGCATTTTCCCCTCCATAGATTGATCGGAAGGATATGTAATCTGCCCTGAGGCAGTAAAGCTAAGCCTCGCCCCACCGCGCAGGTCGATGTTCGTGTCCACCCACTCTTTCGTTCCGGGAACCTCGAAAGTATAAGACTTGCCGCTGCTCGGTTGGTTCGAGGTTGCCTGTGCATGGGCAGGCACAAAGGAGCCTTCCGACAGCCCAAGAGTAATGAGCGCAAATATGGCGGTCCAAATTTTCCTTTTCATGCGAAACTCCGCGATCAGAGCAGCGGTCCTCAGTTCAAGACAGGCTTGGTTTCGGCGAATGGCGCCTTCAACGATTATAGGGCTAGCGGATTTTCCAGAGAAACGTTCAGACAAACGTCCTGGCGTTTCGCGCTACAACTTTCTTGACTGCCATGGCGACTGCTTCAATTGCTTGTGGAGGAAGTTCAGGGTACATCGGCAACGACAACACATGTTCGGCTGCCGCTTCGGAGTGAGGAAACGCGCCCTTGCCGTAGCCAAGGTTGGCGTAGGCAGGTTGAAGGTGGGCCGCTATTGCATAGTGAATGGCCGTCTGAATTCCGTCGGCTACGAGCGCGGCTTGTAGTGCATCCCGATTCCGTGCTCGCACGGTATAAACGTGATACACGTGGCGCGATTGGGGTATTTCTGACGGAAGCTCCAGTTCACAATCGGCGAGCAATTCGTTGTACTTGTTTGCATGGGCACGCCGGGCCGCAATCCAGTCTTCAAGATGGCGCAACTTTACCCGCAGGATTGCTCCCTGGAAACCCTCCATCCGATAATTAAAACCACGCAATGCATGATGATATTTGCGGTCTTGCCCCCAATCGCGCAGCTTGCGGACGGTTGCGGCGTACTCCGCATTGTTTGTTACGACCGCGCCACCCTCGCCGTACGCCCCCAGATTTTTCGTCGGATAGAAACTGAAACACCCCATGTCACCGAGGCTCCCCGCCGATCGGCCTTTGTACCTGGCTCCATGGGCTTGTGCCGCGTCCTCGATCACAAGCAATTTGTGTTTCCGCGCCACGGCCATGATCGAGTCCATATCGGCCATCTGCCCATAGAGATGGACTGGCAGGATTGCTTTGGTGCGTGAAGTGACCGCAGCTTCGATCGCCATGGGATCGATCGTGAACGAGCGAGGGTCGATGTCGACCAGAACCGGTTTTGCTCCGGTATAGATCACTGCAGCAACGCTGCCGATGAAGGTGAACGGAACAGTGATGACTTCGTCGCCCGCACCGATTCCTGCGGCAAGCAGAGCAAGGTGAAGGGCGCTCGTGCCGGAATTCACGGCGACGCACTCCGGTATGCCGCAATACGAAGCAAATTCGCGCTCGAAACCGGCTACTTCTTCACCGAGGACGAACTGAGCGCTATCAAGAACTCTGGCAATTGCCGCATCAATTTCCGGCTTTATGCTCTGATATTGGGCCTTCAAATCGAGGTAGGGAACGCGCACTGGAGAATTGGGCATTCGAAATCTTGTGTGTTGGACGTTAAATCCGGATTATATCGCGAGCCGTCGAAATAACTGGAGACACTTGGAGCACTCGAATAGAATCTTATTTCAAAAATTCTATCTTCACAGATTTATGTGTGGAATCTTCGGCATTGTTACGCACAATGCAAAAATCCCGGACGGGCTCGTCGAACGCGGGACGGAATCTCTGGCTCATCGCGGCCCGGACGACTTGGGAACCGTCCTGTTGCGGGAATCGCCCGCGCCGATCGAAATCGGCCTCGGGAATCGCCGACTTGCGATTCTGGATCTCTCGCCTCTGGCACATCAACCCATGCAGGACGCGAAGACGGGCAACTGGATCGTCTACAACGGCGAGATCTACAACTTTCGTGATGT
>JASHPL010000483.1 GCA_030038125.1 Candidatus Sulfotelmatobacter sp. | reverse complement strand
TGGCAGCGTGAAACACCAGCCTTCAGCAGTCGGCTCTCAGGGGGGAATTACATTCGCCAGCAACAATCCGACGGAATCGTGAGCGATTCCCGGTCACCGACATTCGCTGATAATCTATGACTCCAGGCAAGCTGAATCCTAGTGGCTGAGTGTTGACGCCTGAATTATGTCGTACGAAACCGCAGTAGCGAGCATGTTTGCGCTGGGCCATGAACTGGCGCACACGCCATCGCACAAATTCGATTTAGCGCATATGCGCGTGCTCCTCGCCGCCATGGAGCATCCGGAGCACTCGTTTCCGAGCGTCCTGATTGCGGGAACCAACGGCAAGGGATCAACCGCTGCGACGCTGGCTTCGATTCTGCGCGCCTCGGGATTGAGAACCGGGCTGTATACGTCGCCGCATCTGTTGCGCATCAACGAGCGCATTCGCATCAACGGGATAGAAATCGAAGACGGCGACTTTGCTCGCCTACATGGCGAAGTCGACCAGGTTGCGGAGAAACTGGTCGAACAGGGCGCATTGCCCTGGCATCCGAGCTTTTTCGAAATGATGACTGCGATCGCTTTCGCACATGTCGCGCGCGAGCGCGTTGATATTGCCGTTCTGGAAGTGGGCATGGGTGGACGGCTGGACGCGACCAATGTTGTCGACCCGCTGGTCAGCGTGATTACCGACATTTCGCTGGACCATCAGAAATTCCTGGGAAACACAGTTGCGGAGATCGCGCACGAAAAGGCGGGAATCATCCGATCTGGCCGTCCGGTCGTGATTCTGCCGCAGCATCCCGAAGCGAACGACGTGATCGGAAACGCGATTCTCGAACTCGGCTCGCGGGGGCTGAGCGCGACCGAATATGTGCCACCCGTATCGCCTCGTAGTAGCCAGTACGTCACACCGAGTCCCAAGCCGCGAGTAGCGAGTCCCGGGGTTGGCTTGGACAACAGACAACCCCACTATCGCTATCCTCTGTACGTGATGGGCAAGCAGATTCTCGTCGAGACACCGCTCGTGGGACGGCATCAGTTGCGTAACGTTGCTCTTGCGATTGCCACAGCCGAAGCATTGTCGCAGCAGGGGCTCACCGGAATCACCGCCGACTCGATCGAGCGCGGAATCCGCGAGACGCGCTGGCCCGGGAGGTTTCAGGTACTCGCTCCGTCTGAAGAATGGCCCGAGATTGTGCTTGATGTCGCTCATAATCCCGCGGGAGCATGGGCACTGCGCTCGGCTCTTTCCGAACGGTATGGCGAGTGTCCTCTGATTTTCGTTTTTGGAGCGATGCGCGACAAAGCGATTGCCGAAATGGCCGAGATTCTTTTTCCTTTGACCCAACGCGTGATCGCAACGCGGCCCGAAAATCCCAGGTCCGCCTCACCAGACGAGATCCGGCAGGCCGCGAGCCGCACCGGGGCTGACATTGAGGCCGTCGCTGAAGTTCCTTCGGCATTAAATCGGGCTCGCGACGCAGCACCATCCCACACTCCTATCGTGGTAACCGGATCCATTTATCTGGTTGGGGAAGCCATGCGCATCCTCGGCCTTAGAATTTAACGGCAGTCTGCCTGCAATTTCCCCTAGAATGAAAACAATGGCGGCCCCCAACTCTCCTGTTGATCAAGTGGAAAACAGTTCTGACATCCCTCCTGCGCGCAACGGAGAAGGCTCCAGTCCGCATGCGATTCCTGGACGAAAGTATGGCTGGCTGAGCCGCTTGAGGTCATATTTCATTTTCGACCCACTGATCTGGCTCTACACGCTAGTGTTGGGTCTGGCCGCGCTGCCCGGGGGTCTTTTCGATCGCGACAAACGGCGCTTGCATTGGTTTTCTTACGCTTGGTCGTGGCTGATCATGGAATCGATCTTCGCGCCAGTCACCGTCTCAGGCCTGAAGAAGATCGACACAACCAAGCCGAACGTGTACGCGGTTAATCATGGCTCGGCCCTTGATATTCCGGTTCTCTACGTCAACTTGCCGTTTCAGTTCCGCATCGCCTTCAAGAAAGAATTGCTAGCGTACCCGGTCGTCGGCTGGCAATTGAAGCGCTCAGGGCAGATTTGTCTCGACCAGCAGAATCCGTCGCGATCCGTGGGCAGCATCCGCTCGGCACTCAAGGGACTCAAGGCCGGCATTCCGCTGGTCATCTTCCCCGAAGGCGGACGCACTGACGACGGTTACATCAAGCCGTTTCTCCCCGGAGCTTTTTTTCTCGCCATCAAGGCGCAGGTCGATATCGTTCCCGTGGCTCTGGTCGGCACGTACGAACTCCTGCCCATGGATACCTACCACATCAAGTGCCGGCCGCTGGAGATGCGTGTAGGCGACCCGATTCCCACGGCAGGCATGACCATGCAGGATTTGGAAGCGGTCTCGAAGAAAGTGCAGTCTTCGTTGGAGGCCCTCTACTATGGGCCAAGCCAAGTTTCACCATAGATACTTTTGCCCCGTAACTTTTCGGCCCGTGCAACTGTTATTCCTCATGTAAGAGCAAACCGCGGAGAATTCGTTGAGGGTCAGAGGGTGAAGGCTCTGAAGAAAGAAGCGGATGAGCGGCTTCTGATCGAAGCTGCACAGGATGATCCTGCCCGCTTTGCCGAGCTCTATGAACTCAATTTCGAGCGTGTCTATGCCTTCGTGATCCGCCGCGTGGGCAATCGTGCTGAGACGGAAGATATTACTGCAGATGTCTTTCATCAGGCGCTGGCAAACCTGAAACGCTTCGAGTGGCGCGGCATTCCGTTTGCGGCGTGGTTGTTCCGTATCGCCAGTAATCTGATTGCCGATCGCTGGCAGCATTCGGCCCGAGAAGTTCAGGACGGAGGTCAGTTCGAGGCGATTTCGGCTGACTTAGAGAACGTCAGCGCTGCAACCGTCAGACCGGCGGAGATTGAGCAAGTCGAGCGGCGAGCGACTCTCTTTCGCTTGGTCGACACTTTGCCCGCAGAACAGAAGCGAGTTTTGCTATCGCGGTTCGTCGATCAGAAAAGCATCAAAGAAGTCGCACACGAGATTCGCAAGACTGAGGGGGCGGTGAAGCAATTACAGTTTCGCGCCTTGAGCACGTTGCGGGCGCGTTGGGAGGGTGCCGATGCCTAAGCGCTCTCTACATCCGGGGAATGGCGAAAACAACAAGAAGATCGAGCAGCTCAACCAGGCTGTGGAAACGATGCTGGCGCGAGCGGATGGCCAGCTGGGGAAGGTGGACGCGGAGATCGAGCCTCTGGTGCGTATCGCGGCAGAATTGCGCAATCTGCCGAGCGCAAGCTTCAAGGCACGATTGAAATCCGAATTAAAAGGGAGAAAACGTATGTCTACCGTCGCTGAACCCGTTGCCTCCGTTCACACGACCGCATCCCCAAGTTTGGCATTCAAAGATCCCGCCAAGGCCATTGAATTCTATGAAAAAGCTCTTGGCGCAAAGGAAACATTCCGCTTCGAAGTTGGAGGCGAGATTCCGCACGCAGAAATCAGAATCGGAGATTCCATCATCCATCTCTCGCATGAATGGCCCGAAGGTGGCCGCTTCAGCGCCGAAACGCTCGGATCATCGCCTGTTGGCATGAGTATTCGTGTCGACGACGTCGACCGCTTCGTGGAGCGAGCCGTCACCGCAGGAATGAAAATCGTTCGGCCCATCAAAGACCAGTTCTATGGCATCCGTGACGCTACTCTGACAGATCCGTTCGGCTACTCGTGGACGATCGCTGCCGTGACCGAAGAGATGTCAGTGGAAGAGATGCATCGCCGTCACGGCCAGCTGCACGTTGGCCCCGAAGGCGGCGTGATGCGCAGAGAACCGACGGGCGTGAGTCCTGTTCCGCGCGGATTCCGCATGGTGACTCCATATCTCGTCGCTGCCGACGGCCTCGCTTTGCTCGAATTCACGAAGCAAGCATTCGCCGCTGAAGAGGTTTTGCGGGCGGTCATGCCCACCGGTGTGCATGCCGAAGTGCGCATGGGCGATTCCCGGCTGATGATGGGCGGAGGCATTCCCGGCAAGAAATTTCCCGGTACGCTGCAGCCCTCTGCGCTTCACATCTACGTCGAAGATGCAGATGCGGTATATCAGAAAGCACTCGCCGCAGGTGCGGTCTCCCTCGATGAGCCTCGCGATCAGGAATACGGCGAACGTTCCGCCAGCATAAAGGATCCTGCGGGGAATTTCTGGTACATCGCTACCAACAAAGGCGAAGGCCTTGTGCCCAAGGGCCTGCACAGTGTGAATCCCTACTTGCATCCGCAGCGAGCCGAACCGCTCATCAGTTTTCTGAAGCGGGCCTTCAACGCGGAGGAAGTCGCGAAATACGCTTCGCCGAATGGCGTCGTGCATCATGCCGTCATTCGCGTTGGCGATTCCGTCATTGAAATGGGCGAGGCCCACAGCAAGTACGAAACCATGGACGCGATGTTCTACCTCTATGTTCCCAACATGGAGGCGGTATACCGGCAAGCTATCGCCGCAGGGGCGACTTCATTCCAGGAGCCCACTGATCAACCTTATGGCGATCGCAACGCGGCGGTAAGAGACGCGTTCGGCAACAAGTGGTACATCGGGACGCACATCAAAGATGTAAAGATGTGAGAGCAGCGTGGGATAGGATCACTCGGTCCGGCCTCCGAATACGTAGGAGAGAAATTGGTGGCGCCATCCCGGGCGGAGCGGTTCGACAGGCGGAGCGAAGGGTCTCGCGAGCAGCAGCCACGCACGAGATCCCTCGCCTCGCCGGTGAAAACGCGAAGGCGTCGGGATGACGCATTTGCTTTTGCACTGTCTGAAGCTGAGCTCTATGCCCTGTTGTGCTCGGCGTCCTTGCTGTGCGAGAATTTCGCGGGATTTGGGGGGGTGCTCAATGAAGCGCTCGATGTTTGTGTCGCTTTGCCTGGTCGTGGTTGCGCTGTCGGCTTTCTCACAGAGCAAGAAATCTGCGATGAAAAAGACTGCGTCGATTCCCGCTCCGGACAAAGCCTACTTGCAGAAAATCTGGGACGGTTGGTCCACGCTCAACCCTGACAACGTGGCGCAGTACTACGCTTCCGGTCCGCACGCATTTTTTGATATCGCTCCTCTGAAGTACACGAGCTGGGATGAGTATGAAACGGGTGTGAAGGCGGTCGTGAGCAGATACAAAAGCGCGAAATTCACGCTCAATGATGATGTCGCGATTCATCCCCACGGCGATTTGGCGTGGGTGACCGCGACCGTAGCCAATGAAATGACTTCGAACGCCGGTAAGATCGAGATGGGGAATCTGCGCTGGACCGCCGTTTTCGAAAATGAAGACGGCAAATGGATGATCATCCACGAACATGTGTCAGCGCCGTTGCAGTAGTTAGAGCAGGAAGTCAGTAGTCTCGGGTGATTGGCAGATTCGAGTTAATGATTTGCCGTGTCGGCCAAAGCCTGGGGAATTCGTCTCGCAATATTGCGTGCTCGGAGGGCGGTAGAGTCGATGCATTTCTAAACTTCCAGCCCTGACGGTAAGTTCCTAATCCCTCGCTACCGGCCCCTGATCACTGGTTCCTGGCGCCCGCCTTTCAATAGGCGTTCCAGTAGTAATACGCAGTCATGCCTGTTCCAAGCCCTGCCAAATTACGTTTGTAATCTGTCGTAATCGAGAGTTCTTGGGGGAACATCTGAGGTGCGTCAGGGTTTATACCAACTGACGCTTTGTGGGGAGCCTTCTTTATGCGGAATCGATTCTTCGCCAGCACCATCGTTCTTGTCTGCAGCATCGCTTGGGGTCAGGCGCAAAGCAACACAACGCCCAACGCTCCATCCGATTCGAATATGCAAATGTCAGGCACGTCGGGCGACATGTCGAACATGAAAGACATGCCGATGGATTCGAATGATGGCGACAGCGCGGCCGCGACGCACGTCATGCACTCTATGGAGGGCCACATGGATATGGGCCCGCACATGAAGATGACTGCCCTGCGCTCAGCGAAACCAGGCGACGCAGCCCGTGCAGAACAGGTGGTCGACGCGGCGAAGAAAGTTTCGGAGAAATATGTGGACTATCGCATTGCACTGGCCGATGGCTTCAAGATTTTCCATCCTGAGCTACCGCAGAAGATTTATCACTTTACCAGCGCTGCCAATGCGATTGAGGCACAGTTCCGTTTCAACCCAGAGCATCCGACATCGCTGCTTTATGAGAAGCATGGCGACGATTACAAACTCATCGGCGTGATGTACACCGCGCCGAAACGTTTTACAGAAGATCAACTTGATGAACGCATCCCGCTCAGCGTCGCGCAATGGCACGAGCACGTGAATTTCTGCCGTGCGCCACTCAGTAAAATAGGCGAAGGCTTCCAGCCCCATCCTCAGTTTGGAATGCGAGGTTCAATTGCCACCCGCGAGGCATGCGATGCCGCGGGTGGGACCTTCATTCCTGTCGTATTCAACTGGATGGTTCACGTCTATCCCTTTGAAAAAGATCGGGCGGCTATCTGGTCCGTGGAACGTCAGCACGGCGACGCAGACTAGAGCACTTCCAGAGTTAGTGGTTCCGCCCGAAAACGCAACATTGCCATAAATCTCTGGGGCCTCGAAGACTTCCCGACTGCTGCGTTCCCTCTTTCAGCTTTCGAGATGAATCCCACGCACTTTTCTCGTAAGCGGTTCGTCGTCTGTAACACTCCATTCAGCGCGAATTTATCAGCATTCACCCCATTTCTCACATTCGATCATCCCAGAACAAAATATGTTGCTACCCAGAGAATGTGCTCGTCGTCCAAAGAGAAGAATGCCAATCGAAGCGGAGAACGTTTACGGAACTTCGCGCGGGTTGGCTGCGTAAAAGACTGAGGAAGGCAAAGACTGAAGAAGGCAACTGCGGTGGCAGGAAACTGCCGCGGACTGCGGTTTCAGAATCGTTGCGGGGGCTGGGGTTCTCGCACACTCGGTTTGGCGGCCCAGGTGAGAAAACCCCATTGCGGCGGCCCAAGCCCATAGCTTGTCTGCCGGACCCCGTCGTGACTCATTGTAGGCGATCAGCCGGGAAACACAAGGGTGTTCTTACCTGATTGCGAACCGGGCCGCCCCAAACCGATTTCCGACGTTTCGGGAAAGAAAATGGAGCGACCATGAAGTTTGCGACAGTTTCGAAGAGTTTCGTGATGGGGTTGGTTCTCGTGCTGGCCTGCACTGTATTTGCGGCCACCAAGGCCCACATGCAGCTGCTGGAACCCGCCACCGTCAACGGAACCCAGCTGAAAGCAGGCGATTACAAGCTGCAGTGGGAGGGCACTGGTCCCAACGTTGAAGTCAGCATCATTCAGGACAGGCGGGTGGTTGCCAAGGTACCCGCGAAAGTTATCGAACTGAAATCCGCCCCGTCCAGCGATGAAGCCATCGTAAACAACAACGACGACGGCAGCCGATCGCTCGCGGGCATTCGCTTCGGAGGTAAGCAATTTGCTCTGGACCTTACCAGCGAAGGGGCGCAATCTGGAGAGTCGATGCAATCCGGATCGTCAAAATAACCCGGCCCGATCTCAGGTGATGTAAATTCAAACCAAAGGGGAGCATGGCATGCTCCCCTTTTTCTGGTTGAAACTCTGCATTTTGTGGAACGCTATGACCCGCCAGAGATCTTGGCTCACCGGCCGTAAATAATAGTTTTCGCGGTATCCATGTTGTCGTACTTGTCGTAAACACGAACCACGACGACGTGCTCGGGCGCCTCGTCATTGGGTGTATGCAGAGGAATTTGGAAATCGTAGTTTTCGATTTTCGAGTCCGACAACTGACCGACCGGCTCCACATACTTCCAATCTCCAGCATCCAGAGAAAATTCCGCCCGTTTGATAGTTGAAAAGCCATCTTCAGCCCGGAAGCGAACATGAATCTGCGAGCCCTCTGCTGTGGCCGTCAGATTTTCAATCCGCGGAGGCGTGGTGTCGACTTCGAAACGACGGCTCACTCGCTCGGCGGTTAGTGCTTCCCCGGGCGAATGCGAAGGCGCGTCGGATGCAACGACCTTGATCGCATAACCGCCGTCGGGAAGCAGGCTGGCGTCGAAAGAGTAAGCCTTGTCAGTGATGTTGTCCTTTAACAGCAACCATCGAGTCTGCCCGTCGCCGCGGTAATAGAGAGAATAAACAAGCTGATCATCATTTTCGTCGTGGGCATTCCATTTGACGCCGATGGCGTCGCGGTCGTGCGTGCTTGGCACCGGAGATTCAAAATGCGTTCCAGAAGATCCGCTCACGTCCGTGCCGAGAGAAAGGCCGGTTTGTTTGAGCGGCTGGTAGCGAACGCCGACTTGCACCGAAACATCGTCGATGACAGGAGCGACATTTTTCGGGAGATAGTAGAGCGTGACGCTCTCGACCGCAGGTTTCGTGCCGCCTGTGCGGAGGGCAGCCTTCCATTGCGCGTAGCGGGCAGGAGGAACTCCAGTTTCCGCGTTGCCGCTCAGATCGACCTTTTTCCAGGGACTCCAGTTGCGATCGGGGTTGTCGACATTTCCGCTGCGCGCCAGCACATCGATGTTTCCAGAGCCACGAAACTCGACCCGTCCCCAACGCGAAAAGATTTTTGCGTCGAACACATCGCTCTCATAGGTGCCTTCGCTTTCCGGCCCAGGGCCGAGCACAAATATTTTTCCGAGATTACTGCTGGCGGCGTAGACACCTCCGTCTGGCGCTTTCGCGAAGCTCGTGATCTGGGATGCAGATGCCTTCAGCAGATCGCTGAACTGATCGGCTCCAGTGATGGCGAAGACGTGACCCCGATTTCCCGTTCCTGCAAGAAGCCGATGCTGCGAATCGAACGCTAACGAGTACACCAGATCCTCGTGCGAACTCCAGACGGTCGAAGGGGAACCGTCGGGTGCGATTTGATAAATATCAGAACCGCCGGTTGTTTCTCCACCGCTAAACGGGAACTGCGAACTAGGAACCGGGCTGGGCGTTGGAGTCATGGACAGACCTGGGGTCTGAGGCCCGCTTGGGATCGGAGTGGCGGGCGTCACAGTGAACATCGTCGCCCCGCCTCCGATGACAGAGGCAGACGTTCCCGGCTTTTTTTCTCCTACACCAGCGGCATAGATGTTGCCCTGATCATCGAGTCCCAAGGCGGTAATTTCTTTTTTGGGCGCGCTGTACAAGACAAAGGCTTCGCCCGCGGGAGAGATGCGATACACGAGGCCGCTGCCGTCCGTCCCGGCGATCAGGTTGCCCTTGGCGTCGAGAGTGAGCACGCGGATGTGGGTTTCGTCACTTTTGAAGAAAACGGAGTGATCGCCGTTGGCGGACACTTTGTAAATTTCCCCATGATCGCCGGTGGCGACGAAGAGATCTCCAACTTTGTCTAGAGTCAGATCCCAGATGTATTTCGTTCCCGGAGAGAAGAACACCGTCGAACTCCAGGAGGGATCGAGAACGGGCTTGGTCGCGTCTTTTTCATTGTTGTCGCCTGCCTTCGCCTCGGATTTCATTGACTTGTTTCGCGTGTGCTCAATCTTGTAGACCTTGCCGTCCGGCGCGGTTCCCGCATATATGACGCCGTTGGAAGCGACGACGAGCGTTTGCACCTGCAGTTCCTGCGGCTCAAAAATAATGCTCGGTTTGCCGTCGGGAGTGATGCGGTAGACTCGTGCGGGAGCGCCGGTTGCGGCGTAGATGTTTCCTGCGTCATCGGCAGCGATGGCCCAGATGTAGGTTGACGGAGTCGCGTACAACATTTTGAAAGCGGGTGCGAGCTCCAATCCGCCGATACTGCGAATCGCCACGCCCGTGGCTGTGCCCTTCGAGAGGTCGTCGAATCGCGATTGCTCCCAGGTGCGCGTGCCATCGGCAAAAACGCTTGCCGTGAAACTCAACACTGAAGAAGTGGAAAGAATAAAAGCAAAAACGAAATGAAAATACCTGCTCGAACTGTGCAATGGGATACCTCGACTCGGGATCGTCTGTTAGGGGCGCTCGAAGCCTTAAGCATCAGAGTAACACGCAAAGTGGGAGGCTCGCGCCTGGCCGAGGGCTTGAATCTCAGGTTTCACGCCGTATTTCGTGGTCAAAGCGCATAACATGGCCTGCGTGTTATCGTAGATTTTCATGCGTTCCTCGCGGCAAAAATTGTTGAGCATGTTGGCGGACAAGTCATTTCGACTCGGCCAGTTCAAGCTTTCTTCCGGAGCGACCAGCGACTATTACATCGACTGCCGGACTACCACGCTCGACGCCAAAGGTTCGCGCCTCACCGGGGAGGTTTTCGTGGACGAGATCCGGCAGCACGGATGGAAGGCCCGGGCGATCGGCGGCTTGACCATGGGGGCTGATCCGATCGTTGTGGCGGTTTCGGTGGTGAGCGGGGAATTTCATGGCTTTCTGGTTCGCAAAGCCGACAAGCAGCATGGCACGGGGCAGCGCCTTGAAGGCTTCCGCGAAAAAAGTGCGCATGTGGTGATTGTCGATGATGTCTGCACTACGGGTGCGTCTACGATCCAGGCGATTAATGTCGCGCGGGAATTCGGATTCGAAATCGTCGGTGTAATGTGCCTGGTTGAGCGCGAGGAAGCGAAAGGTCGTACGAACGTGGAGAAAGCAGCGGCTCCCGCGCCGTTCGTCGCGCTTTTCACCGCGGACGAGGTGCGGAAAGCGCACGTGATCCAGACCGAGGATACAGCTCCCGTTTTTGCCGTTGCCGCCGTGTGTGAGCTTTGCGGACGTCCGGCAGTGACGAACAATCCCAGAAATCGCTGCGAGGCGCACAAGACTTAAAATTGACGACATTCAGCCAGCGGCTGATGACCAACGATTAACCGATGATTCATACCCTCGAATGGACGGAGCAGGGCGTGCGCTTCCTCGATCAGACGAAGCTGCCGACTGAAGAGACTTACGTCACCTGCAATACGCATGAGCAGGTGGCCGATGTCATTCGCAATATGGTGGTGCGTGGAGCGCCAGCAATTGGCGTAGCGGCGGCCATGGGCATCGCGCTGGGCGTCAAGAATTCGACGGCCGAATCTCCCGGCGATCTCAAGCGTGAACTCGATCAGATCTGCGACGTGATCGGCAAAACCCGGCCGACGGCCGTGAATCTCTTTTGGGCGATCCGCCGCATGCAGGAAAAATTCGAACGCATTCGCATTCGTCCCGTCACCCAGATCAAGCAAGGATTGATCGAGGAAGCGCAGCGCATGCACGCCGAAGATATCGCCGCCAATCAGGCTATGGGACGCCACGGTGCCACGCTGATGCCAGCCGATGGCGGGGTCCTGACGCATTGCAACGCCGGCGCCCTCGCCACCGCCGGATACGGCACCGCACTCGGCGTGATTCGCGCCGCCGTCGAGGAAGGGAAGAAAATTCACGTCTACGCTGACGAGACGCGACCTTTTCTGCAAGGATCGCGGCTCACCGCTTGGGAACTGATGAAAGATGGCATTCCGACCACCGTGATCTCCGACAACATGGCAGGCGCGATGATGCGCCAGGGCAAGATCAAAGCGATCGTCGTCGGTGCGGACCGCATCGCTGCCAATGGCGACGTTGCCAATAAGATCGGAACCTATACCGTCGCCGTGCTCGCCAAAGAGCATGGCATTCCTTTTTACGTTGCGGCACCGATCTCGACGGTCGATCTCGCTTGTCTCGACGGCAGCCAGATTCCCATCGAGCAACGCAACGCGCAAGAAGTGAGTCACATTGCCGGAAAGCAGATGGTGCCGGATGGAGTCGCTGTCGAAAACCCCGCTTTCGATGTGACGCCCGCGCAATACATTGCCGCCATCATTACAGAAAATGGAATTGCGCGCTCTCCCTTTGACATTTCTTTACGAAAGCTGACCGCACAAGAAGTGGAAGTGCATCCTTAGTCTCCGGATCGACATCCATACTGTCCGTACGAATTTTCTTTCTCCAACCGCTACTTATTTTCTAGGTTCGGGTTGAATTGAGCGACGATCATTCATGCTACGCTGTGCCCAGGATTGCGTTTCTACGCCATAGTTTTCCGCAAGGGGGATTTCATGTCGTTGTTCAATCGTTTCGTTCTGCCTGTGATCACGCTGTGTGGTTTTGCATTTCTGGTTGCCTGCGGAGGAGGCACGAACAACAACGTTCCCCCGCCATCGGGCGGCTTCAGCAATTCCGACTTCAAAGGTAACTACACATTTTCCATTTCTGGTGAGGATGGGAATGGCGCGCTCTCGATTGCCGGTACCGTCACCGCTTGCGGTTGCACTGCGGGAACGATTTCAGGGACCGTCGACATTACCGATATCGCGGGCACCGGAGCTGGCATTGCTATCACTTCGAGCGGAAGCGGATACACCGTGAACGCTAACGGCATCGGTACCATGCTATTGAACATTCCGTCGAGTTCTGGGAATGTCCCGTTCAAGTTTGCGTTTGTTCTGACGGACGCGGCGCATGGGTCGATCATGGAGTACGACACCAACGGAAGCGGCAGCGGCACCATCGATCTCCAGCCGAGTTCCGTAACGCTCGCCACAACTCCGTATGCATTTAGCTTGTCCGGCAGCGATGCGTCTGGGAACTCGCTCTCGCTCGTGGGTAACCTTACGCTCAACTCTTCCGGCAGCATCAGTACCGGGATCGTGGACCTTAACGACAACGCCGCTGCCTCGGCCGACCTGGCTCTCTCAGGATCAATGACGGCGGGCACTGGCACCACCCCCGGAAGTGCCGCACTCACGTTCAGCTCGCAAACTCTGCACTTCGACGTCTACTCCATCGACGCCACCCATCTGAAGCTGGTGGGGACCGACGCGCCAAGCGAGGTGCTAATTGGCGATGTCTACAGCCAGTCGAGTACCACGATTCCTTCGGGAACTCTGTCCTTCAGCATGGCAGGCGAAATCCCTAGTTCTTCAGCGGCAACTGTGTACGCCTTGGCCGGCACGGTCGCGTCGGACGGCAGCAGCCAGCTTTCAAGCGGATCGGAAGACATTAATGCCAACGGAACAGTGGATGGCGGCGGGACCACGCCATACTCCTTCAGCGGAACCTTTGTCGCGAGCCCCAGTGGGAGCGGCCGTTTCCAGGTGGCACTCTCCGGTTTCCAGGGAGGTGTCAACTTCGTTGCTTACCCCTCTAGTGGCGGCGTGTTGCTGTTGGAAATGGAGCCTTCAGGAACCATCAATGCAGGAACGAGCGGAGGCGTTGCCATGGCCCAGTCGAGCCCGGGCGGTCTCACCGCTTCGCAAGGGTATGGCCTGAACCTCACTGGCTTCGACATCTCAAATGGAACCGAGCTGGATCAAGTCGCCCAATTTAACACCACCAGTTCGAATGTCTCTGGCGCGATCTATCAGAACGATTTCGGGGTCATAAATCCCACCAGTTACAACGTAAGCAGCAACAGCACATACACCTCCGGAGCGACCGGCGAAATCGTCCTCAATTTCAATAGCGGGAGTGAAGGAACGCTCTATTACGGCGTGACCAGTTCGAATGCGTTCGCCCTCGGGGTTGATAGTACGGACGTTTCCCTCGGAGTGGTGGAGCAGCAAGGCTCGCCAAGCTCCACATCCGACGCTGCGCGGCGCCAGCTCGCAATGGCGAGGGCCGCTCGCGCGAAGGCGTTAAAGCAGAAGAAGCAATAAGTCGCCGAGTGGTGATAGCGATTTGGATGCGGCTCTGGCAGTCAAGTCAGAGCCGCATTTCTTTTTTCGACACCATTACTTCAGCAGTTGGGCAGTCGACTTACTTCAACTCAGCCACGACTAGGCCATGGGCGGGAATCTCAATCGTCAGTTGGCCGTTCTTTAGATCCGTTATGTCCGGAGGCGGAAGTTCCCCCGCAGTCTGCAATTCCTTGATCTGCTTGCGCGTCGGATAAGGCGGACCACCCATTTTCTTGAAAGCTTCGCGAGAATCACCGTGATCCCTGTCAACGCGCCATAGAGTAGCACTTGCTAAGTTCGCGTTCTTAAAATTCACCGTGACATTCTCGGGATGACCTCCATCTTCGGGAGGCACATAGTTCCACAGTGCAAGAAAGTAAGTTCCGTCTTTCGTCCGAGTAAGTAACGCTGAATCCGAGTTTATGTCTATTCGCTGATCGCCAAGCTTATGCAACACCGCGAATGCATTAAACGCCGGTTTTGGAATGTCATCCTCGGCGATCAGTCCGAAGCCGCCATAAAACGGAGTTTTCACCACTCCTTGTTCTTCGAAGACATCGGAAAATGTCCAATAGGACATCATTTCAACCAGCCCATCGCACTGGCGAATTGTATCTGCCAGCCACGGGCCCATGTATGCCGAGTCGGTCACGTCCGGCTCGTTCTTGTAACTGGCGTTAAACTCGCTCCAGATCAGAGGGATTGTTGGTACCGCCGAGTGTTCGATCTCTTCATGGACCTTCTTCACCGCCCGGCACACCATTGTCGCGCGAGGAATAGTTTCGTTTGTGCCAAATACGTCTTTCGCCGAGTCGTTACCGTACACATGCGTCGAGACAAAGTCCAGCGGCACATGATTTTCTGTACAATGCCGGATTAGATCGCCGACCCAGGCCGCCTGCGCCGTTGCCGGACCGCCCACGCGTAGACGCGAATTTACTTTCTTGATATCTTGCGCTGTATGATCATATAACTCCCAGTAAGTTGACTGTTTCGGTGTTCCTGCCCAAAAATCAAGGTTCGGTTCGTTCCAGACTTCAAAATACCAGCTCGCAACTTCATCGACTCCATAGCGACTTACTAAGTGACTAAGAAAAGTGATGATCAGATCGTCCCATTTCTTCCAGTCTTTTGGCGGCGCAACGTTGGGCTTGTACCAGAAGGCCTGCAATGTTGGGGACGCCGCCAGTTGATAGGGCATGAAACTAAGTTCCACAAACGGTTTCACGCCGCTGGCCAGCAATCCATCATAGATTTGATCGACATAAGAGAAGTTATAAATTGGTGTGCCGTTGGCAGCCTCGCTGTAGAGCCCCACTTCATCATCGAGAATCGCGTGAAAGCGGACATATTGGAAATCTGTGATCAGCTTGACTTCGCGCAGGTCTTCTCGATAGTTGGCTCGCAGACTGAGGATGGCCCGTCCCGATCCGAACATCTCTTCCCAAAAATGCGGGAAGGGATGGGAGGGGGCATTCACGTCGATCGTGATGTTTTCAGTTGAAGTCTGGGCGTGCGCCAGAGAGAGACACAGCACCATAACGAGTGCAAAAGCCCGAGAATCGCGGAGCAATGTATGCATGGATGGATTGTACAGACTTTTGATGGAGAGACGATCTCGAATAAGCCTTGCTCGCTTGCCCGAATGACCAACTTACCACGCAAAAACTGAGCATGCCGCGGACCCTGGACGACGGCGTCGCGGCCTACCTCGTTTATACAGAGTTCGGTGCTATACAGAGTTCGGTCGCAGCTACGCTGCGGCCACGCGATGAGAGCTATCTCTCACATATGCCACCGGCTTTTCATGCAGCAAAAGTTCTGTGGCCTGGACACGCGGCTCGGCGTGGAACCATTTCTGAACGGCGTTGTCGCATAGAAAATTTGTCAACGCGAGCAGGCTCATTCCCTGGTGATGCGCCATCCAGCAGAACACGATCTGGTGGCCCTTGCGCCAAAACCTGCGGCGTCCTGCGGAAAAATCCACAGATTCGTAGAAGCCGTATCCTCCGAGCCATCCTATCTTGTCCATGGTTCGAAGATTCTGCACGGCGGCTTCTGGATCAACGCCCAGGGACAGCACTGTGGAATAAGGCGAGATCACCAAGGCATCAACGTCGCTTTTGTGCAATGCTAGGTTCGGAAGTCCAAAGGCGTAATAGTGATAAATACCCGCTTCATCGAGCTTGGAATACGAGGATTCAGAAATTCCCCAAGGTACTCCTTTGCTCAAGGCGTATCGTTGCTGCGAACGGACGGAAGCCACGCGCGAACGTTCCAACAGAGTATTGGGAAAAGATCTCATCCAGAGCGATGGCATCAAGTACTCGAATGAGGTCCCGCTCCACGACAGAAGCACCGGGCGACCCTCATCCAGCGTGTGAGCACGTCCCAGCAGAAACCAGGTCTCCTGTGGGATATCTTCTTTGGCGATCGCCACGAATGCGGCAGTGCGAGATTCGCTGGCGAGTAGGTCGTA